>NZ_CAMPHN010000059.1 GCF_946885885.1 uncultured Pseudomonas sp. | reverse complement strand
TACAGGTGCTCGAAGCTCAGCCCCTGGATCTGCGGGCTGTCGGTCATGCGCCCGAGCACCAGATCCAGTTCGCCGACGCGCAATTGCGACAACAGGTAGGCGCTCGGCCCGGTCACCACGCTGACCGCCAACGCCGGATGCCTATCGTGCAGGCGCCGCACCACTTCCGGCACCAGCAGGCTCTCGACCGTCGAAAGCACGCCGAGCCTGATCGTCTGCGCCGCGTAGTCGCCGCCACGCAGGCTGCTTATCCCTTCGCGCAGGGCCTGCACGCAAGGCCCGGCATAGCGCATAAAGGCCACTCCGGCCTCGGTCAGGGCGACGCCGTGCTTGCCGCGCTCGAACAGGCTGACCGTCAGCAACGTCTCCAGCTCCTTGAGGGTCTTGGAGATCGCCGGCTGGCTCACCGCCAACTTGTCGGCCGCCCGCGCCAGGCTGCCCTGACGCGCCACCTCGAGAAAACACAGCAGATGGCGGAATTTGATGCGGGTGTCGATATTCATCAGATTTGTCCTTTGCAGAACTAGCGCTGCACGCGGAAGGCTTTCGGCGACTGGCCGGTGCCGCGCTTGAAAAACCGGGAAAAATACGCCGGCTCGGAAAAACCCAGGCTGTCCGACACCTGGTTGACGGTCATGGCGGTGTAAACCAGGCAGCGCTTGGCCTCCAGCAACAGGCGCTGGTTGATCATCTGCAAGGCCGACTGCCCGGCCAGGCGCCGGCACAGCGCATTCAGGTGCGCGGCGCTGATACCCAGGGCGCCAGCGTAATGTTCGATCGGCAGGTGCTGGCGAAAATGCGTCTCGAGCAACTGGGTGAAGCCCTGCAGATGCTCGCGGCCACGGTCCGGCTGGCTGGCGTCGGCCTGCGCCTGCTGCAACGCGCGACGGCCGATCCATACCAGCAACTGGCTGAGCAACGACTGCAGCATCAACTCGCGCCCCGGTGCCTGGCGGTAATACTCCTCATCGATCGAATCGAACAGGCGATCCAGGCCAACCTTCGCCTCCCCCACCGGATAACAGGCCGCGCGCTGTAGCAGGCGAACATCGAAGGCATTGCCGAGCTGCTCGGCCAGCGGCAGGGCCAGGGTCAGCACCTGGCCCTGGATGTCACGCGAGAAGCGAAAGCCATGCACGCTGAGCGCCGGCACCACTTGCAACGCCGGCTGCTCCACCCGGCAGGTCTGCCCTTCCACCTGCAACTCGGCCTGGCCGCTGCGCACGTACAGCAACTGCACCAGATCGCCGTGGCGATGCGGCTTGATCTCCCAATCGTGCAGGCGGCTGCGCTCGGCAATCGATTCGCAATGCAGCAGGTCCGGCGTCGGCCAGGCCGCCGTTTCGCCATACAGCTTGAACACCGGCACTGCGGTGCCGGCAGTCTTCAACATAGATCCCGACATGCGACAACCCACGAAAAATCCATAAAACCTGTTGGATATTGCCTTCAAACGCTGGGGCCATCCACAAAAAATACAGGAGTGCCAATCAGACCGGCTGCCAATCCACGGCGCCGGCGCCAACCAGGACACTCATAATGACAACAAGCATAAAAACCCGAGTCGCGATTATCGGCGCCGGTCCCTCGGGGCTGCTGCTCGGCCAGTTACTGCATAACGCCGGCATCGACAATGTGATCGTCGAACGCCAGAGCCCCGACTACGTGCTCGGCCGCATCCGCGCCGGGGTGCTGGAACAAGGCATGGTCGATCTGCTGCGCGAGGCCGGCGTGGCCGCGCGCATGGACCGCGAAGGCCTGGTGCACGACGGCTTCGAGCTGGCCTTCGACGGCCGTTGCGAGCACATCGACCTGAAGGGCCTGACCGGCGGCAAAACGGTAATGGTCTATGGTCAGACCGAAGTCACCCGCGATCTGATGGAGGCCCGCGAGCGCTGCGGGGCGCAGACCTTCTACAACGCGAGCCAGGTGCAGCCCCACGATATCGACAGCGCCCAGCCCTACCTGACCTTCGAGCATAACGGCGAGACCCTGCGCCTGGACTGCGATTACATCGCCGGCTGCGACGGCTTCCACGGCGTGGCACGTCAGTCGATTCCCGCCGGCGTGCTCAAGGAATTCGAGCGGGTCTACCCGTTCGGCTGGCTGGGCATCCTCGCCGACACCCCGCCGGTGGCCGACGAGCTGATCTACGCCAACCACGAACGCGGTTTCGCCCTGTGCAGCATGCGTTCGCCGACCCGTACCCGCTATTACGTGCAGGTCGGTGCCGAGGAGCGGGTCGAGGATTGGTCGGATGAGCGCTTCTGGGACGAGCTGAAAAGCCGCCTGCCGAGCGACGTTGCTGAGCGCCTGGTGACCGGCCCGTCGATCGAAAAGAGCATCGCCCCGCTACGCAGCTTCGTCGTCGAACCCATGCAGCATGGCCGCCTGTTCCTCCTCGGCGACGCCGCGCACATAGTGCCGCCGACCGGCGCCAAGGGCCTGAACCTGGCGGCCAGCGACGTCGCCACGCTGTACCGCATCCTGCTCAAGGTCTACCGCGAAGGCCGCGACGACTTGCTGGAGAAGTACTCGGAAATCTGCCTGCGGCGTATCTGGAAAGCCGAGCGCTTCTCCTGGTGGATGACCTCGATGCTGCACCGTTTCCCGGATACCGACGCCTTCAGCCGGCGCATGCAGCAGACCGAACTGGACTACTTCGTCGGCTCCGAAGCCGGGCGCAGGACCATCGCCGAGAACTATGTCGGGTTGCCGTACGAGGCTATCGAATAAGCTCTGTCCCAATCATGTGGTGCAGACAGCTTCTGTAGGGTGGGTTAGTGGTGCTGAACCGGGCTGGCGAAGCAACTGCGGGATATGTGCGCCACGTAACCCACCAAGCGGTGATCGGCCTGGCCCCGCCCTCAATCAACCAAACCGATCTCCACCGCATCGCCATTGAACCGCACCGGCCAGACGCGCAATTGCTGCTCGGGGTACTCCAGGCAGCTGCCGTCTGCCAGGCGGAAGTGCTGCTTGTACAGCGGCGAGGCGATCACCAGATCGCCCTTGAGCTGGCCGACGATGCCGCGCCCGATCACATTGGCGCCGGATTTCGGGTCGCGGTTGTCGATGGCAAAGACCTGTTCGCCCTCGGCGGTATGCGGCAGGTGGAACAGTGCGACCTGCGCGCCCTCGTGCCAGGCGACCACGCCGGAATTGGCGACCAGATCATTGCGGCTGCACAGCGCGCGCCACGCGATCGGGCTTGCCGCGGTTTGGCTGAATTCGGCACGTACGACATTCGACTGGCTCATCAGAGCACCTCCTCGGTAACGGGGATCAGGTGGAGTTCATGGGCATGCACCGGGCGGCGCTGGCCACGTTCTTTGACGAAATGGATATCCGGATCGCCGCGCTCGTCGTTGACGAAGGTACGGAAGCGCTTGAGTTTCTCCGGGTCTTTCAGAGCGTTGGCCCACTCGCACTGGTAACGGTCGATCACCAATTGCATCTGCGCTTCCAGCTCGGCGGCGAGATTCAGGCTGTCGTCGATGATCACCTCTTTGAGGTAATCCAGGCCGCCTTCCAGGCTTTCGCGCCACACGGAGGTACGTTGCAGCTTGTCGGCGGTGCGCACGTAGAACATCAGGAAGCGGTCGATGTAGCGGATCAGGGTTTCGTCGTCCAGGTCGGTGGCGAACAGTTCGGCATGCCGCGGGCGCATGCCGCCGTTGCCGGCGACGTAGAGGTTCCAGCCCTTATCGGTGGCGATCACGCCGACGTCCTTGCTCTGCGCCTCGGCGCATTCGCGGGTACAGCCGGAGACCGCGAACTTGATCTTGTGCGGCGAACGCAGGCCCTTGTAGCGGTCTTCCAGGCGCAGGGCCATGCCGACGCTGTCCTGCACGCCGTAACGGCACCAGGTGCTGCCGACGCAGGATTTCACCGTGCGCAGCGACTTGCCGTAGGCGTGGCCGGTTTCGAAACCGGCCTCGATCAGTTCGCCCCAGATGTCCGGCAACTGGTGCAATTGAGCGCCGAACAGGTCGATACGCTGGCCGCCGGTGATCTTGGTGTAGAGGTCGTATTTCTTCGCCACGGCGCCTATGGCGATCAGGCCGTCCGGGGTGATCTCGCCACCGGGAATACGCGGCACCACCGAGTAGGTGCCGTTCTTCTGCATGTTGGCCATAAAGGTGTCGTTGGTGTCCTGCAGCGGAATCAACAGCGGATCGGTGATCGGCTGGTTCCAGCACGAGGCGAGGATCGAGCCGACCGCCGGCTTGCAGATGTCGCAACCGGTGTGACCGCGGCCATGCTTGGCCAGCAACTCCTCGAAGCTCATCACCCCTTCCACCCGCACAATGGAATACAGCTCCTGACGGGTATGGGCGAAGTGCTCGCACAGGCTCTTGTCGACCGCGACGCCACGGGCCGAAAGCTCGTGCTCGAAGACCTGCTTGAGCAGCGCACTGCAACCGCCGCAACCGGTGGCAGCCTTGGTCGCCGCCTTGAGCTCGCCGAGATCGGTGATACCGGCCTCGACCTGGCAGCACACCGCGCCCTTGCTGACGTTATGGCAGGAGCAGATGGTCGCGCTATCCGGCAGCGCATCGGCGCCCAGGGTCGGCGCACCTTCGGACTGCGGCAGGATCAGGCCGGACGGATCTTTCGGCAGGGCGATGCCGTTCTGCGCGTACTGCAGCAGAGTGTCGTAATAGCTGTTGTCGCCGACCAATACCGCGCCGAGCACGTGCTTGCCATCGGCGGACACCACCAAACGGCGGTAGCTGGCGCTGGCCTCGTCGATAAAGCGGTAGCTCTTGGCGCCGGGGGTGGCGGCGTGGGCATCGCCGATCGAGCCGACGTCGACGCCGAGCAGCTTGAGCTTGGTCGACATATCGGCGCCGGTGAAAGGCGTGTAGTCGGCGCCGGCCAGTTGCGCGGCGACGTTGCGCGCCATGCTGTAGCCCGGCGCGACCAGGCCGAAGATACTGCCGTTCCAGGAGGCGCACTCGCCGATGGCGAAGATATCCGGGTCATTGGTGCGGCAATCGTTGTCGACCACCACGCCGCCGCGGGCGGCGATCTCCAGCCCTGCGCTGCGCCCCAGGGCGTCCTGCGGGCGGATGCCGGCGGAGAACACGATCAGGTCGGTCTCGAGGAATTCGCCATCGTTGAAGTTCATCCGATAGGCGTATTCCTCGCCCGCGACTATTTCCTGGGTAGCGCGCGACAAGTGCACGCCGACGCCCAGGGTTTCGATGCGCGCCTTGAGTGCGGCGCCGCCTTCGGCGTCGAGCTGCACCGGCATCAAGCGTGGGGCGAACTCGACCACATGGGCTTCCAGGCCCAGGGATTTCAGCGCGTTGGCCGCTTCCAGACCGAGCAGGCCGCCACCGACCACCACGCCACGCTTGGCGTTGCCGGCGGCGGCGCGGATCGCATCGAGGTCGTCGAGGGTGCGATAGACCAGGCGCGAATTGCCTTCGGCGCCGGGAATCGGCGGCACGAAGGGATAGGAACCGGTGGCCAGCACCAGGCGGTCGTAGACATGGCGCCCGGCAGCGGTCACCACTTCCTTGCGCTCGCGGTCGATCTCCAGGACTTGCGCACCGAGGTGCAGCTGCACGCCGTGGCGGGTATAGAGATCGGGCTCGCCCAAGGCCAGGGAGTCGGCATCGCGGCCGCCGAAATATTCGGAGAGGTGTACGCGGTCGTAGGCACGCTGGCGCTCTTCACCGAACACATGCACCTGATACCGCTCGAGCGCGCCCTGCTCGATCAGCTGTTCGACGCAATGATGGCCGACCATGCCGTTGCCGATGACGATCAATGTTTCGCGCTTGATCGGAGTGACGAGAGAGTTCATAGCCGTTCCTCAGTCGAAGCCGTTGCCAGGGGCACGGCCAGCAAAAAAAAACGCCTGGAGCTGTTTGGCAGCTCCAGGCGTCTTTGCCTGGTATTCATGGGTTATGTGGGGTGATGAGCCTGGACTGCGCTGTCCGCTTCACCCATCCCGGCCTTTGCAGGCTTCTGGTCGCCGATGACCAACGGGATGCACTGCCAAAGGTGTTGGCAGGCGTTGCCGGAGCTTTGCAGGTTTCGTGCCGGAATCGGTATACCGTTATCGAACGCTATTGGCGGAGCGCAGGAACCCCGACAGCGCGGGCTTCGGGCAATTGCCGGGGGAAGCAGAACGTCACTCATCGCTGGTTAGCGGGTATTACCAAGGGGAGCGAAGTGATCGATAACGGTGCAACGGAAGCAAGCCGTCCCTTTTTGGGGCATTTTCGGTTCAAGCCTTGGCAATGGAGCTCGCCAGCCGTTCGCTACGCAGCGCCCGCCAGGTCCATACGGCGCCGAACAAGTCGGGCAGCCCCAACACCAGAAGCATCGGCGAGGCCATTTCGGCCATGACGAATACCGCGAAAACCACCAGGACCGAAGCGCGAACCGGCACAGTGGCGCTGATAAACGGCAGGATGTCGTTGCGCCCCGCCAGCACATAGTAAATGCCGAGATAGAGCACCAGCAGTCCGACGACCCGTATCCATACCTCCTCGGTCAGGGCGAAACCGAAAATCCCGAGCAATAGATTCGGTGCAAGCAGCAAGGGCACGCTTAACAGCAACATGTAGCAGCCGAATACGAAAACCGTTTTTCCCGGGTAGCTCATTGCATTCTCCTTAGCGTTGTCATTGCGATTGATCGTCAGTCGCGCCGGTCAGGCGATAAGCCTCGGCATCGAAGCGCCGGGTCTGGCGACGAAACGCCCAGCTGAAGCCCGGCCAAATCACCACGTTGCGCCCCGTCCCCGCGTGCTTGTACCAACTTTTGCAATTGCCGACGGCCCAGACCGCGCCTTGCATTCGACCGTGCAAGTGCAGATTGAAGCGCTCCTGCACCTGGGGCCGGATATCGACGCTGCTGGCGCCCTCGATCGCCATGGTTTGCAGCGCGCCGAGGATGTAGGTGATCTGCGACTCGATCATGTAAACGATCGAGTTGTGACCAAGCCCGGTGTTGGGCCCCATCAACAGGAACAGATTGGGGAAGCCCGCCACCGTGGTGCCTTTGTAGGCTTCGGGCCCATCGCGCCAGGCGTCGAGAATGTCCTGCCCGGCCCGACCGAAAATCATCCCCCGCGGGAAGGGCGTGCTGGCTTTGAAGCCGGTGCCGAAAATCAGCGCGTCGACCGGATGCCTTTGCTTATCCGCGGTGATGACCGCGTCTTCGGTTATCTCCCGAATAGCGCTGGTGACCAGTGCAACGTTGGGCTGGGTAACGGCCGGGTAATAGTTGTTGGAGATCAGAATGCGTTTGCAGCCGATCGCATACCGGGGCGTGAGCTTGCTGCGCAGCGCTGGGTCTTTGACCTGCCGGCGCAGCAGATAGAGCGCCAGTAGCTTGTGAAAAGCCATCAAGCGCGGATTGAAGACGAAACCCAGTACCCGGACTTCATGGGCCGCATAGATAAGGCCTCTGACAAAGCGCTGCAACTTGGGGAAGATGCCCAACAGGCGCCGCTCGAGAAATGAGATGCCGCGATCCGGCTTGGGGATGATCCAGGGCGGGGTGCGCTGGAACAGATCGAGCTGGGCGACCCTTGGCTGTATCTCGGGGACGAACTGAATCGCCGAGGCGCCGGTGCCTATCACCCCTACCCGCTTGCCCTTGAGGTCGTATTCATGGTCCCAGTGCTGGGAATGGAACACTCGGCCGCGAAAACCCTCGATGCCGGGAATCTGCGGATAGTCCGGCGTGGACAGCGCGCCCGTGCCGGCGACCACCACCTTGGCGAACATCACTTCGCCCCCGGCATCGGTGACTTCCCAGAGCGCGCGCGGCTCGACCCAGCGCAGGGACATGACCGCGGTGTCGAAACGGATATGCCGCAATAAATCGTACTTGCGTGCACAGCCGGCCAGGTAATCGCGTATTTCGGCCTGGGGCGAGAAACGCCGCGACCAACCGGGGTTCGGCTCGAACGAAAACGAATACAGGTGCGAGGGAATATCGCAGGCACAGCCCGGATACCGATTGACCCACCATGTGCCGCCGATACCGGCTTCCCGCTCATAGATGACGAAATCGCTTTCGCCGCTCTGACGCAGGCGCACGGCCATGCCGATGCCGGAGAAACCGGCGCCTATGATCAGCACCCGGTAGACCTTGGGCGTCACCTTGGCGGCGAGGGCTTCCACTTCTGCATCCCCTACTGCGCCTTGCATACGGCGTCCGGCTGCAGAGTTTCGGCGACTGGGGTTTCGGTAAACCCCGCGGCGCTAGCGGAGATTTGCGCGGCGATGGCATCGGCCTGCACCTGTAGCCTGGCGTGAGGCGTGCGAAAGCCGAAAATCCCGGTGAAGTGCAGCAGCATGCGCCAGGCGAACCCCAAGGCGTCGCCGCGCTTGCGCGGCACCAGGTGCAGATGCGCATGGGCAATATGCTGATTGGTGGCTTTGCCATCGTTGACGATCAGGTGCGTGCCCTCGATACCGAAGCCGGCCCGACGCTGGGCGGCGACCAAGGTATCGAAGACGCGGTAGAGGTGCTGCCGGCTATGTTCGTGCAGTTGTTCGAGTTTCTCGACGTGTTGCAGGGGAATCAGCAGCACATGCCCCTCCCCCAAGGGATGCACATCCATAAAGGCGATGCACTGCTCGTCCCGGTAGACATGGGCGGCAGGCAGGTTGCCGGCAATGATCGTGCAAAAGATGCAATCCATCCTGATTCCTCGATCATACGTAGACAGGAACTTATGCGGCGCGCGGGGATTCGGCGCCTTGCGCTTTGGTCGCGGAACGGGCGAACAGTCGAGCGAGCAACCAGCGGTCGCGCAGGAAAGGTCTGTTCTCCAGCAGGTTATGCAACTTACGCAGGTTGCAAAAAGGCACCCCCGGATACACGTGATGCTCGACGTGGTAATTGATATTGGCCCAGAGCAAACCGACCACGCGGCTGGTGACGGTGATGGTGTTCTTCGCCAAGTCCAGTCGATCCTCGTGCCCGGGTTCGAGGGTCGCCATCGGCAAATGCTCGTAGCCACGCGATATCGGGTTGATCACCACGGCGAGCAACAGCAGCGGCACGACGAAAATCAGTACGAACTCGTAGGCCATGCCCCGGCTCACGAACCAGGCGCACAGGGCGCCCATCGACAGCAGGTTGCAGCTCAATTCGCGCAACACCCGATTGCGCACCGCCTTGCCGTAGCGCACCAGGGAAAAATAGGTGAAGCGCGGTACGAACACGGCGATGCGCAGGAACATCCATTTGACCCCGCGGGCATAGTTCCACTCGTCCGGGTCCTTGTCCGGGTCACCCAGGTAGCGGTGGTGATGTTTGTGGCACTCGGTGAACGACGAGTAAGGGAAGACGATAAACCAGGCCATAAAACGGCCCATCCAGAGGTTCGCCAGCGCCGAGCGGAATGCGTTCTGATGACCGCAATCGTGCTGCAGTACGGTAAAGGCATGCAACTGACTGCCCATGATCAGGGTGGCAACCATGTGCCAGACGGGGTTGGCGCTGACCACGATGAGCCAGGCGCAGGCGAGCCAGATCGTCACATGCAAGCTCGCCCACAACATGAACTGCAGCGGCACCGGTTGCTGCAAGGCGAGTAGCTCCGCCTGCCTTGCGCGCTCGACCTTGAGCGCTGCGCGCTTCTCCAGCCGAATGTCGTCCTGTGCTGCCAATATCGATTGCCTATCCACCACGTCACCTCAAGAACTTGTCGCGCTGCCGGGCTGGCTACTCGACCTGTAAGCGAACCTCGTCCGTCAGCGGATAGCCGATGCACATCAGTGCATGGCCCCTGTTCAATTCCGCGCTCGACAGCCCGTGGTCCTCGCGCATCCCGACTTCGCCGGCCAGTTTGGTGCAGACGCAAGCGGTGCAAAACCCACTGCGACAGGAGAACGGCGGCTGCACACCGCTGGCCAAGGCCGCTTCCAGAATGGTCTGGCCGGCAGGCACCGCGAAGCTGAACTCCTGCCCCTGCATCAGCAGTTGCACCCGTTTGGATGCGCTGGACGGCGCTGGCCGTGGCGTCGGTTTGGCCGGGGTGAAACTCTCCATATGCACCGACTCCGGGGCGATGCCCAGGGTCTCCAGAGCACCGGTCACCTGCTCCATCATTCCGCTCGGCCCGCAGGCGTAGAACTCGGTGTTACCGGCATCCTGGATGGGCAGGGTGCGCATGATTTCGGTCACCCGTTGCTGGGTCAGGCGCCCGCTGTGTCGACTGGGCGACTGCGGCTGGGAAAGCACATGCACGACATGCAATTGCTCGGCGAATGCCCGCTGCAGTCGTTCGAGCTTGTCGCGGAAAATCACCGAATCGGCATTGCGGTTACCGTAGATCAGCGAGACCCGCGACTGCGGCTCGAAATGCAGCGCCGATTTGAGAATGGAGAAGATCGGTGTGATCCCACTGCCGGCGGCGAACAACACCAAATGCCGACGCTTGTCCGGCTGCGGGGCGAAGGTGAAGCGGCCATGGGCGCCAAGCGTTTGCACCGCATCGCCTTTCGCCAGTTGCTGCACCAGGCGGTTCGACACCTTGCCGCCGGCGACCCGTTTGACGGTGATCGAAAGCGTCTTGTCCAGGCCCGGCGTACTGCTGATCGAATAAGCCCGGCAGCCTTTGGCGCCCTGGTCATCGACATCGACTTCAAGGGTGAGGTATTGGCCGGCGGTGTAGCGGATCTTCCTCAGCAGCGGTTGTTTCAAATGGATGGTGACGGCATCCTCGGTTTCCCGTTCGATGGACGCGACTTTCAGGGTAAGCGCTTTGTTCATGGCTAACTCACGCCCGCTGTGCTGGCTGTTGGAAGTGACACGCTCTTGGCTGCGCCCGGGGCGGCCGAGCGCTGCTGGTGCGCCTGCTCGTGTTCGGTGACCGGCGCCGCCGCGGTGCGGCGCTTCAACAGCGCGACCTTTTCCGCCTGGGATAACGGTTCCCACCATTCGAGCTTGTCGGCCAGCGCGTCGAAGCGCCGCAGCATCAGCATGACGAATAGATCGAGCACGCTGAGGTCGCGGAATACCAAGGATTGCGCGGCCCGCATTTGCGGCTTGAGGCGTTCGAACAGCGCCGGGCTTTCCGACCAATGCACGTTTTCCCAGTGATGATGGCAAACGTGGTAGCCCTCATTGAGCGTGTTGACCGGTTTTTCCAGCAGGGTCACGGTGTTGTACATCCAGTCCTTCGGGTCCTGCTGGCCGCCGTAGAACGCGTGCTGGCTCCAATGGATCACGCCCATCAGAAAGTTGCTCGCGCACCAGGGCAGCAGCATGTAGAACACTGCGATGGGCAGGCTATGGAGCGCCAGCAGGATGAACAGCGCCAGATGGATCAGGTTGCCGATCAGCATGCTGCGCATCTGCACGCGCTTGTGCTTGCTCTTGAAGTACAGGTAGGGCGAGATCATAAACTGCTGGTACATCACCTCGCGCACCATATAGACCACGAAGTGCCAGGCGTTGGCGTGGTCGTAGCGCGCGCTGGCGTAGACGTCCAGCGGCCCGGCGTTTTCCCGGTGGTGCTGCTGCAAGTGCGCCGCCGCGTGGGGAATCAGCCCCATGGGGATGGCGAAAAACATGTAGAGGAAGGAGTTGCCGGTCCACTTCTCGAGAATGCTGGCGCGCTTGAAGATGCCGCCGGTCTTGTGCCCTTCCTGGTGCATCGAGCTGAAGGAGCGGACGAAGGCGCGGATGTTTGGGCCGTAGACGAACGCATAGAACGCCAGCACCAAAGCCCAGGACAGATCCTTGATCAACAGCTGGGCGATAAACACCGGCAGCGCGGTCAGCGCCAGGGTGATCGCCGCCGCCAATATGGGTTCGTCGCGCGGGTCCTTGAGCACTTTGTCCGCCAGGCGCTGGACCAGACGGTGGTAGCGCGCGGCGATGCCGTGGCCGAGCACGGCGACACCGGGCACCCGTTCAAGCAGCCAACGGCCCAATTGAAGCAGCAGCGCCAGCGAGAGAACCACGGCTATGGCAGCCGTATTGAAGAGCAGAAGCACCGCGAACAGCGGAATGGCCAGAAAATGGAAAACCGGGCTGACGTTTCCCGGCAGCGGTGGATAGAGAAAGTCTGTCGTAGACATCAGGTCATATTTCCTGCCTGGGTGAGCCTATCGTCTGCGTGCCGCTGAACCGGATGCGGGTCCGCGAACCACGCGCCCCTGCTGTTAACCATGGGCCGCTTGCGCTGCTGCAGTACTTGCCGACTCGTGCAGAAACTGTGCGAGTAGCGGTGTGGCGGCGGAGCGGGAGATCGGGTGAAAGCAGATCGCCCGGGAAGCGGCGAGCAGATAGGCCACTTCGTCGGAGGCAATGAACGCCATGCCCCCTAACAGCTCCACCGCCAGATTGGTCGCCCGCCCCACCGCGCCCTGCACCATAAAACGGGTGCACAGTGCCTTGCTGTAAGCGCTGAAATCGGCTGCCCGTTGCTCTTCGAGTTCGCGCGCCGTGCCGATAAGCGCCTGATGGGCGCCTTCCAACTCGATCGCCAGCTGGGCCAATTGACCATCGTCGGTGTTGCGCTTGCTCAGCAGCAACTCCACCAGCGCGGACGCTACGCCGAGATAAGTGGCGCCGACCATCAACTGGAACCAGCAGAGCCCGGACAGCGAGGTTTCCTCGGCGGACGCGGCCACCTCATCGTCGCCGACGGCATCGGCGAGCAACATGCGCTCGTCGGGAACGAAGACATCGTCGAATACCAGCGCGTTGCTGTCGGCGGCCTGCAACACCGGGGTGTTCCAGAAGCGCTCGCGGGACACCTCGCCGCCGTCGTTGAAGACCACGGCGAAGCCCTGGGTCATGCTGCGGTCCTCATTCTCACGGGCGACGCCGACGACGATCACATCCATGTTATGGCTCATGGTGCAGGGCTTCTTGGTGCCCTTGAGCAGAAAGCCGCCCTCGACCGGCGTGGCTTTGACGCTGGAGTTGAAGATCTCCGCGCCCACTTTGCCCTCGGCGAACGCCGAGGCGATGAGCAACTGATTCTGGGCGATGCCGTAGAGCAATTCGTCGGCCGCGGGGATCAGGCCGCCGAGCTGAACGATGGTGGCGATGGTGTGGTGATGCATGGTCATCATCACGGCCAGCGACGGACAGAGCGAGCCGACCGCGCGCAGAATCTCCACCGTTTCGCGCGGCGATGCACCCAAACCGCCGAACGACTCGGGAATGATCAGGCCGGCGGCCTTGTATGTCCTGAACAGCTCGCACAATTCGCCGGGGTCGGCTTTCTCGAGCGCCATCCGACCGCGCTGTTGCAATGCGGCGATAAGACCCGGCAGGCGCTTCTCGGTAATACTTCTGGCAGATTGCATCGACATGGAAAATGACCTCGATTGTCGCTCTGGTTCTTGTTCTTATCCGGCTATCCGGCTTTCTCTATCGGTTGTTCCACGGCGGGCGCGAAACCGAAATCGCGGGCCAGCGCGAATATCGCTTCGGCATCGGCGAGCGGCGGCCGTTTACCGATGCTGTAGTCACGCTTCTTGCCGGCCATGGTCAGCACTATGGTTTCCGCCAGGCAACTGAAGATCACCCCGGAAGGCAGGCTGGTGAGGTTCTGATCGCCGAAGCGGTAGCTGCGCTCGGGCATATGGATCAGCCCGCCTTCGATAACGGTGACATCCGGGCGCTGCGGCAGCGAGGCGTGGCCGATATCGGGCGGCTGCGCGCAGTCGCAGATGATCGCGTTGTGGTGCAGCGCCGCCGGGTCGATAAATGCCGCGCCGTTCGAGGTGGCCGAGAGCACCACTTCCAGGCGTGGCAACCAATGGGCAAGATCGGACGCGACTGTGATCGCCGGCAGGTAGTCGGCCTTCTCCGCCGCCAGCGAGGTGATGCTGTCGAACAGCTCGCGCAGTTGCTCATCGTCGGACAGGTCACGGGCCAGTAGGCGTTCGACCGCGCCAGCGTCCGGCAACAACGCAGCAAGAGTCTTGGCGATACCGGTCGGATGACCGCTCTGGATGGCCTGCAACGCCGCGCTATACAGCTCGCCGCCGACCAGGCGCAGCTCATGCATCGCACCCCGATTGGCGGAGTTACCCAGCAACACCAGGTGCTCGGAGAACTTGCCGAGCCTGAGACTGGCCAGACGACCGACCGAACCATAGGCGCCGATTACGCCCGTTAGCCGCTTGGCCAAAGGCGCGCCACGCGCGGCGCAGGTGCTGACCAGCGCATCGACACCGACCATGGCGGTCAGGCTGTTGCCGGTGGTGGTATGGAAGCGCTCGTTGATCACATCGCTACCCGCGTTGGAAATCACCGAGGTGTAGGCACCCAGGCCGACGAAATCCACGTCGAGGATAGCGACTGTTTCCAGGTAATTGTCGAGCAGCTTGCGGCGCCTGCTCATGCTCAAACGCATCAGGTCGCGCGGCTGCAACAGGCTGCCGACCAGCCAACCTTCCACGTAATCGCCGTTGTCGTTGTAGATGTGGCGCGCGTGATAGGACACGCCGGTGTCGAGGTCGGGTTTCGCCCACTCCGAGAACTCGACCAGCCAATCCTGCATAAAGGCTTTTTCTTCCGCCGACACGCCGAGCGCCTCGACGATGCTGTCGCCGTTGACGCTTTCCGGCGTGGTCGGGTGCAACAGAAAGGCGAAGCGGCCCAGGCACCGACCACCGCCGCCATGGCGTTTGGCGGCAGTTGGCGCGGCCCATTTGGCCAGCGGCCCGCGCGGGCCGGCGAAACCATGGGCGTCGAGTATCAGACGGTGCTGCTGGTCATGGGCGATCAGCTCCGCCGCGGCATGCAGCCCGTGCAGCAGCACGTCGATATCGCCCTGGGAGATCGTGAAAGGCGGCTGAATCCGCAGTACGTTGCCTTCGCTCAGGGTCGGCAAGCAGTAAACCCCGTGGCGGCTTTTCAGGTAGCCGCAGACGATCGGCACCAGCGCGCCGAAAGCACTGGCCAGCGACAAGGTGTACAGGCGGTCGCCGGACCAGCGACGGAACTTCAGACCGAGCATCAGGCCACGCCCATCAAGGCTCTCGAACACCTGGGGATAATGCGCCACCAGGCGCTCCAGCCCGGCCCGCAGGTACGCGCCCTGCTCCGCCGCTCGCTTGACCACCTCGCCGTCGTTCGCCGTCAACTGCTCGATCACCGCCAGGCCCACGGCCGCGGTAAAACCGTTCACCGCGAAGGTCGAGCTGTGATGGCGGTCGAAATCCCGGCTCCAGCAGTTTTCGCCGTAGATGCAAGCGCCGATCGGCACCAGGCCGCCGCCCAATGCTTTGGCCAGCAGCAGTACGTCCGGCGCAAGGCCCTCGGCCGTGGCGGCGAACAGCTGGCCGGTGCGGCCAAGGCCGGTTTGAATTTCATCCAGCACGAACAATGCGCCGTATTCACGGCACAGCTCCTGGGCGGCGAGCAGATAACCCTCGGGCGGGGTGACCATCCCCGCCTCGCCCTGCACGGCCTCGACGAAGAAGGCCGCGACGCGGTTCTTCTGCAACATGGTTTCCAGGGCGGCCAGATCGCCATAAGGCACATGGCTGAAGCCGTCCGGGCGCAGATGGAAGGGTTCGCGATAGAGCTGTTTGCCGGTGACGCCGACGGCGCCTTGGGTCTTGCCGTGAAAGCCGGTGCAGGTGCCGACGATCAACTCCCGATTGGTGGCCGCACGGGCGAGCTTGATCGCAGCTTCGACCGTCTCCGCCCCGCTGGTGGTGAAGGTCACCCTGCTCATGCTGCCGGGCGCGATCTCGATCAGACGCCGCGCGAGCTGCTCCACTTCAGGGTTGAGCAGCGGCTGAACGAAAGTGGGACGACCCGAGGCGAGAAACGCGGTCGCCGCATCGGTGATTTTCCGCGGGCCGTAGCCAAAAGGGACGGCGCCGAACTGGCCGACGAAGTCGATCAGGGTCTGGCCGCTTGCGGTGACTATCCGCGTGCCGCTGGCGCTGGCCACCGTCTCGTTGAGACCGACGAAATCGAGCAGCTCCTGGCGGGTTACATTGAGCAGGGAAACCGTCATGGTTCTACCTCGCCCCTGCGTTCATAACGCTGTGCAGGTGCCGGCTGATCTTGCTCACGCTGTCGTGCTGGTAGGCGAATTCGGGATCGAGCGAGATACCGAAGAGGTCTTCGAACTCAGCGGAGAGCCCGACGATCTGTACCGAATCGACACCCATTTCGTGGAGGGAGCGCTCGACATCGAGCGCCGCCAAGTCGACCTCGAGCATGCCCGCCACGGCTTCTGTGACTGCTGCGGTTATATGGTCAATGTGCATATTTCCCTCCAAACATTTTCCTCTCCACCGCAAAGAACTCGTGCTCTGAAACTTGCCTTGAAGCTGTGGTTTGCGCGCGTCGTCCGGGCCTTGGGTTCGCGTTGTCGCCATGCGATCCGAGGCACTGCCGTTTCGGGGCCCGATCCTCGGCGCATGCCGTTTTCCTCACAATACTCCGTAAGGAGTAACGCCCCTGCCGCACTCGAGAGAGTGCTCGAAAACATCTGCGCGCAGCCGACATCCACGTCGTTCAAGCCTGCCCGTCCGGCCCTTACGCGGAGATTCCCCTCGGCCTACTGAAGGGGATTTTGGCGTCGCCTGTGAAATCGCCGCTCAAAAGCAAAGGGAAAGGAAAAGAACAGACGCCGCCGAATTTGACTCTGTGGAAATCTCGCAAGCTCGCGACCCGGTCCCGTCAGAAGGCCGAGTGCAGGTGTTGCGTAGGGGGACGAGCCGCATGGATGCGGCGAGATAGCGATGGCGGCCCCGCTTAATGGGCCGTGCCAAGTCACCTGTCGAAACACACAAACTTACCAGTCCGGTGTCAATCGGCGCTTCGCCGAAATTGCGCGAAGAATCAGAAAAATAGGCCTGCTAAGCAGGCCCGGAGAGAATCACTCCTTGGAAAACAGAGCCGCGATCTGCGCCCGGCTCGAGGCCTTCAATTTAGAAAAAATGTTCTGCATATGGGTTTTTACGGTTTTGTCGCTTATGCCCAGGATCTGGCCGATCTCCCAATTGGTTTTTCCACGTGCGACCCAGTGGGCGATTTCCGCTTCCCGGCTCGACAGGATGGAGATGAATTGCGCGCCGGGACTCTCCTCTTCGTGCCGGCGTAAGCGCTTGGCTCCCAGAACGCGATTCAGTGCGATGTGCAGATAAGGCGCCAACAAGGTCATTCTGAGTTTGCATTCATGGGCGATGGCCACCGGTATATTGATGAAGAAATAGGTCGTGAAGGTATTGCGATAGAGGCCGGGAAGAACGATCCAGGCGACATTGCGGATACGATGGCGGATGAAGATATCGGCCCAGACATGATCGACCGGATCCTCCAAACGGTGGGGCAATGTGAGCTTTGGTCGCCCGCAGTGCTCCATCAGGTCGATGCTGACCGGGGGGATCATGCCGTCGCGGCCAATCACATCATGCAGACAGTCGTCGGACACGTTGTCGGTATGGACCAGATGCGAAATGAATACGCGGTGCGCTTTGCTCCTGCCACTGGCGAAAACGAAGTTTTCACAGGGCAGCAGCAACGGCAGTACCCGCTGCGCCTGCTCCTTCAGATCGCCGATGGTATTCGCCGAAGTTATCGCGTTGAGCGCCCTCGTCAGCAGCAGCCGCTCCTGGCTGTCGACCGGCAATAGAGGCAGCATGGAAAATTCATCGGCATCCATGATGCGCCGCCCTGGCATGGATGGTTGCGAGAACAACAACGTGGGCATCTGACCACTATAGCTATAGGTAGCGCCATTCGATCCAACCCTCATGCGTCGACGACCGGATTGCCGTGAGCCTTGTCCAGCACTGTCCGGCCTTGGATCTCGACCGCCACTACCCGTTTGCCTATCTGCGAATCGTTCGACTGCAACTCGTCCTGCAGGTTGCGCAGGTAATGCTCGTACAAACGTCGGCACTCCTGGCGCTTGACCTTACCGCTGGACGTTCGCGGTAAGGTGCCGCCGAGAACCAGCAGAATGATCGGTTGCGCCACCCTGTGCTGTTGCCACAAAGCGGCTTTGATCGCAGCCAACGCGCACGGCACGTCGAGGCTTCTCAGGGCGCGGCGCTCGACCTCCTGCATGACCACCACCTGCTCGCAGTCGTCGAGTTCGATACTGAATGCGGCCGAACCGTCTGGACGGAAGCTTTCGTCCGCGCTCAGAACCGTGCTTTCGATATCGCCTGGATGGTGATTGACGCCGTTCTTGATGATCAGATCCTTCAGTCTGCCGGTGACGTAAAGCTCGCCGTCGAGCAGAAAGCCGAGGTCGCCGGTGCGGAAGAAACGAGGCCAGCGGGTCTGTTCCGGCCGTGCCTCGCGAAACGCTGCCGCGGTTTTTTCCGGAAGCTGCCAATAGCCGTCGGCAACGCTGTCGCCGACGATGCAAATCTCTCCGACCTGTCCCTCGCCTAAGCACTCTTGCGTATGCGGATCGCAGATGAAGGGTTCCTGTCCGGCAATGCCGCGCCCGCTACTGACCAGCAGGCGCCCACGCATTTGAACAGCGGCCGCCCCCTCGTTCGTCAGGAGCACGGCCCGGTTGTCTTCCAACAGCGTGGCGTGGAAATGCTGGATCACCGGCTCGCGATAGACCCTGTCGCTGGTGACCAACAAGGTGCCTTCGGCCAAGCCATAACAAGGAAAGGCCGCACTGGCCGCGAGCCCGCAGCTGGCGAACCTGTTGTAGAAGGACTCGATGGTCTGGGCACGCACATGCTCCGCGCCATTGAACGCCACCTGCCAACTACTGAGATCGAGCCCTGCCAGCTCTTCATCCTTGATTTTGCGTACGCACAACTCATAGGCGAAATTGGGGCCGCCGCTGATGGTGCCGCGGTACTTGCTGATGGCCTGCAGCCAGCGCAGCGGGCGCTGCAGAAAATGCATGGGCGCGAGCAGCGTGCTCGGAAAGCCAACGAAGACCGACTGCAGGATGCCGCCGATCAGGCCCATATCGTGGTAGGGCGGCAGCCAGCTGACGACGTGGCTGTCCTGGTGCGTCGCGAAATGCGCGCTGATGCTTTGCGAGTTATGGATAAGGTTGCCATGGGTGACCACCACCCCTTTGGGATGGCCCGTTGAGCCGGAGGTGTACTGCAGAAAAGCAGCATCGGTGCGTGCGCCCTCGACCGATTGCCAGTCAGCGGCGACCGCGAGATCGAGCGCGGAGATATCGAGCACCTGTGCGCGGGCCCTGGTTTCCGCCAGCCGTTGGCGAATAGCCGCCACGTCCTCCGTGTTGGTCAGCGCGGCGACTGGCTGGCAATCAGCGAGAATGCCATCGAGACGATCCAGGGTTTTGGTCGCCCCCGGCGGGTATGCGGGTACCGCGATAAGACCTGCGTACAGGCAACCGAGAAAACCGACTATATAGTCGAGCCCCGGTTTCAGCAGGATCAGAACACGGTCTCCAGGCGCGCAGTGGCGCTGAAGAGTGGCAGCCGCTGCACGCGCGGCCCTGTCGAGTTCGGAAAAGGTGATCAGTACTTCACTATCGCGTCCATCCTGGAGAAAACGGTAAGCAAGCTGGTCGGGGATCTCCAGGGCATGCCGCCGCAAGGCTTCGGAAAAATTCGTGTATGGAACTTCGTGATGGTGCTCTCTCGTAATTGTCATTTTTTTTATCGTCCAAGATAGCCAACTTCAGGTCTGCTTGGGAACGAGGCGACCTCGTCTATACCGCGTCCCGCGATTCATCGTCCGGGAGCACTGATTCGAAGTGAATACTCCAAACAGCGTATACCCGCGAACCTCTCCTTTGACGCAGACCCACGCCACAACCCAAGCGTTTGAGCTGCCGGAGAGTGCTGTACATGGACACCTGCCCAGGTACGGATTCGAGTAACGACACCGATAGATACGGCGGGAAACGGCGCTTGGTTACACCAGGGCGAGCGTTTTCGAAGAAATAAGTCAGCGGCCAGTCGCGGTAGCTGCTCGAGCAGCCACTGGCGACGCGATAAAGCTTGGGCGAAGCCGGCTCATAGAGGCGGGCGTCGGTTGCTCCGATCTCGCCCCGCCACCACACCCGAGCCGTTGGACGCCAGCCGCTGCAATACGCCGTTCGGCCGATGTTTAGGTGAGCCTCTTGTGCTCTAAGGTTTCTTCGCCTGTCGCACCAGGGACGGGTTGGCCGTGCCGTCGCCGACGCCCGGCAAAATAAAAACTGCAATAAAAAACTGCAGTAAAAACTGCAAAAGGAAGGGCTCGATGAGCGATAACGCCACCGCCGCACGGCAAACCCTCACCGCACGGCGCTTCGATGTGCAGTACGACGAGCAGGAAACACCGCGCATCTGGGTCGAGAACGATGTCTTCCTGACTCATTGGCTCAACGCCTACTCGATGACCATTCCCGACGGCGAAACCTTCATCGTTCAGACGATCAAGAAATACCTCGACAAGGTTGGCGATCCAGTTCTGCACAACCAAGCCCGCGGCCTTATCGGCCAGGAACTCTCCCACTCCCGCGGTCACGAACAATTCCTCGAGGTGTTGCAACGCCAGGGTTTCAAACTGCGCGCGTTCCGGCGTTTCACCGGTTTCCTCTCGTTCAAGATCCTCACCCCGACCTCGACGCCGCGGCAACAGCTGGCCTTCGTGGTCGGCATCGAACGGATCAACGAACTCTTCGCCGAAATCACCCTCGGCAGCGGCAAGCTGCGTCATTGCGAGGCTAGGGCCCGGGCCTTGTACGAATGGCACTTCGCCGAGGAAATCGAGCACAAGTCGGTGGCTTTCGACGTCTACCACGCCGTCGAGGGCAGCCGCTTCTGGCTCGGCTACGGGGTCGTCATGGCCTACCTGGTCAACATGGGCTATCTGGCCCTGGCCTGCGCCACTTTTTTGCGCCAGGACGGACAGCTGTTTCGCCTCAGCACATGGCGCCGCGCCTATGGCTACTTCTTTCGCGACGAGCGCTTTATGCCACGCATGACCCGTGGCTGCCTGCAGGTGCTCAAACGGGGCTTCCACCCCGCTCACAACGACAATTACGCGCTCGCCGAACACGTGCTGAGCAAGCGGATCATCCGCACGGATGCCACCGAAACCCAAGCATCCGGGGGCTGACGCGATGCACCCGACCTCCCCCATTTTTATCGACGACTTCGCCGCCGCAGCGCCCCAAGATTCGTTGTTATGGCGTTTCCTGACGCACTACGGCAGCAGCGCGATGGCCTATTCCTCGCTACAGCCCGGTGCCGCTCACTTCGTTCACGAGCAACTGGGCTACCTGGCCTATATCCCGGTCAGGCACCCGCTCTTCGCTCCCCGGGGCATGAATGTGGTCATCGGCGACCCGGTCGCGGCGAAGGCCGACTTCGAAGCCCTCCTGCACGCCTACACCGCCGAGAGCGATGCGGCGGTGACCGTGTTTCTCGACATCGGGCGCGATTTCGCGGATGTAGCGAGCGCGCTCGGCTATCCGGTGAACGAATTCGGCGTGAATTGGAAAATCGACCTTGCCGGTTTCGATTCCGAGCTGCGTGGCAAGCACTACAGCCACCTGCGCCGCTGGCGCAACAAAGCGCGCAGCGAAGACGTCGAGGTACACGAAGGGCGGCTCGGCGAGCTGGACGGCGCAGAGCTGCGCGAACTCAACCGTGAATGGCTGTCGCGCAAAGGCGGCAAGGATCTCGCCGGCCTGGTGCGACCGCTGATATTGGAAGACGAAAAGGACGTCAGGTATTTCTGGGCGCGTCGACAGGGTCGCCTGCTCGCCCTTGCGGTCTTCGATCCCATATATCGCGACGGCCGGGTCATCGGCTACCTGCACAACGCATCGCGAGCACTCAAAGATGCGCCGAACGGCACCAATGACGCCATCGTGCTACAGGCAATAAGCCAGTTCAAAACCGAAGGTAAGGAAATCCTCTCCTTGGGGCTCTCGCCGTTGGCGCTGAAAAATGGCGAGTCCTATGCGCATAGCTCGGCGCTTGCCTGGGCTTTCGGCTTCATCTATCGCAGGTGTTCGTTCATCTACCCCTGTCAGGGGAATTTCTTTCATAAAGAAAAATACTGCGGCCAACAACAACCCTCATTTATCGCCGGCACCCCGACACTCAACCTCTATCACTTGCTGGGAATCCTCAAAGCCCTGGGAACGCTGTAATCCAGGTAGTCCCCAAGCACCGCAGCACGAGGCCATGCCCTATATGTCAGTACAGCATCCGCACGAAAGAAACGTCAGAGAACAGCTCGTCGAGTTGGCACAGCGCTATGCGACCCCCAACCCCTTACACTCGACCTGGCAGATCGTTTCCACATTGATCCCGCATTTAGCGCTGAACTACGTGATCTACCAAAACTGGAACGGGCCGTTCTGGATAACCCTCGCACTGCTAACGCTCAACGGCTTGTTCCTGTCGCGGATCTTCGTGTTGTTCCACGATGTCATGCACGGATCGCTGTTTCGCTCCAAGCGCGTGAGCGATACCCTCGGTCCGCTGATGGGCTTGCTGTTTTTCATGCCGGCGCATCACTGGCAATACGAGCACAACTTCCACCACGGCAGCACCAACGATCTCACCCGCACCGGCGTTGGCGACATGCCCATTCTCACCGTCCGGGAATACCTGGCACTGAGTCCCAGGCGGCGCCTCTGCTACCGGATACTGCGCCATCCGGCCTTTCTCTTTACCTTCCATGCGCTCTACAAACAGCTGATCTTTACCCGTGTGGTCGCGGACAAGCGCTGGCCGCGCTATGTCCACCTGTCCGTGCATTTCACCAACCTCGCCATCGTCCTAACGGCACTGACCCTCTGGGCCAGCGGCTTCGGCCTGGTGTTCCTGATCCAGCTGCTGAGCTACGCCCTCGGCACGCCGGTGATGCTGTTTCTGTTCTATATCAATCACCATTTCGAGCAATCGCGCTGGTATCAACCCGGCGAGTGGAACTTCATCGACTGCGCTCTGCACGGCTCATCGATATTTCTCTTCCCCCCGGTATTGCGCTGGTTTTCCGCGGGCATCGGTATCCACAACGTTCACCACCTCATACCGCATATACCCAACTACCGTCTGGAGCGCTGCTGGAAGGACAACGAAATCTTCGCCAACTCGCAGGTGATCTCCTTCTGGGAGGGCTTGAAAGCAATGCGCCTACGGCTTTGGGATGAGCAGGCGGGGCGGTATGTGGGCAAGGAAGGTTATCGCTTCCGGTCTGCTGAGCAAGCCGCTGAAGTCGGGGCCACCAGCTTGGTGAACTGACCAAGCGGTGATCATCGAAGCATCGCCGTTACGGACTTGCGCCCTGCATGATTGAGCGGCAGGAGGAAGCGTACGTTTGGGTTTCGCCCCTCACGGGCGCCACACCTTGACTCGCCCGTGAGGGGCGAAACCAGGACGCTGGCTCGACGCGTTAATCGACCGTGCCAAGCCCTCCACCGATACGCACACAAACCTGCCAGTCCGGTGTCAATCGGCACGTCCCGAAATGCCGCGAAGAACCTAAAAAAATGCCGCCCACTTGAGTCAAGTGAACGGCATTGTCTTACAGGGAACGCTGCTTTACTCGGCCAAGCGCCAGGTCGTGCCGCCCTTGCCGTCTTCCAGCACCACGCCCATGGCGCCGAGCTGATCGCGGATGCGGTCGGATTCGCCCCAGTTCTTCTCGGCGCGGGCTTGCAAACGCGCGGCGATCAGCGCTTCCACTGCTGCCGCATCGACCT
>NZ_CAMPHN010000058.1 GCF_946885885.1 uncultured Pseudomonas sp. | reverse complement strand
ACCAATAAATTTCTCGAGCAACACGGCATGACGCCGATCGACTGGCGTCTGCCGGCCCTGTAAGCGTGCGGGCAGTAGAACCTGTTTCGAGTCTCGCGAGCTAGAGCGAGACAAGGACTAGGCGTCCCCACAAAAACAGCCGAGAAACGTAGCGCAGCGGAGTAACAGCCAACGGCTGGCCCCTAGGGTGAGCGTAGCGAATCAAGCGGACTGGGCTCGCACGCGAGTTTACGGTTGTAAATGAGCATTCCGAGGCTGTTTTTAACGCAGTATCGCCGACGCGCAGCAGATCCGAGACAGGTTCTCAGCTCATCTTGAAAAAGGCCAGCTTGTTGCCGTCCGGGTCGCGCACATAGGCGCCGTAGAAGGTCGGCATGCGCAGGCCCGGCGCGCCTTCGTCGCTGGCACCCAGCTCCAGGGCCTTAGTATACAGCTGGTCGACCTGCTCGCTGCTATCGGCGGTCAAGGCCACCATATTGCCGTTGCCCTGTTCGGCCGCCTGGCCGTCGTAGGGCAGGCAGATGCCGAACATGGGTTGTCCGCGGCCGGTGCCGAACAGCGCCAGGCGGCCCATGTCGATCACCAGCTTGGCGCCGAGCAGGCCCAGCAGCTCCGCGTAGAATGCCTTGGCCTTGGCCATATCCCGGGTCCCGATAGTTACATAACCGATCATTGCGCATGCTCCAGTGAGAGAAGTCCGGCGGCTCGAAATCTGGGTGGCGCCGGGGCGATAGCGAGCTTGCGCTTAACAGGCGGTTGCTGTCGATTGCGGCGTGCGTATCTATTTCCCGTTATCAATCGCGCTTATCCACAGGCTCGGCGAACCATCAGCTGGAATGAGCCATCAGCTGGAAACTGTAGCCAAACAGCGCTGTTTGCTGAAGTCGTCGTGTAAGGCGTTCAGGCGCTGAGTCAGGCGTCGACTTTGCTCCGCATCGGCACTGGCGAGCAGTTGGCTGAACAGGGTGGCGGTCGCCTGGCGCGCGTGTTCGTAGGCTTCACGGTATTGCGCTCCGTAATAGGCTTGCGGTTGCTGCAGCAAATGGCCCAGGCGCGCGGCGAAGGCCGGGCTGCCGCGCTTATCCAGCGCGGCGCGCAATTGGGCCTGCCAGCGCTCGCGGTTCTCCAGCCACAAGCGGCTGTGCTCGGCCAAACGGGTGGCCCATTCTTCGAGATGGATTTCTTGCCGCTCGTTCAATCGGCCGAGCCAGGGGCGCAGGCGTTTTTGCAGGCGCTGCTGACGCTCCTCGATCTGCGTGGCCAGGGGCGGGTCGAGAAATTTCTCCCGTGCTTCGCGGTTTTTCTCGGCGAGTTCGTCGAACAGTTTTGCGACTTGCTCGTTGTCGAGGCTTTGCAGCAAGGCGGTGGCGGTGGGGGTTATCTCGAGGCCGATACGTGCCACTGCCGCATCGATTTCAGCGAACTGCGCTTCAAGCGCCGCCGCTGAGGGTTGGGCTTGTTCGAGGAGGTTTTGCGTCCGCTGCAGCCAATCCAGATAGCGCGGCAGTTCGCGGCTGCAATGCCATTGCAGATGGGCTTGCAGGCGCGGTTCGAGCCAGGTCTTCTGCTCGCGGTCGAGATTCAGGTAATTATCCAACCGCCAGGGGATCAGCCAGTCGAGATTGTCGTAGACCAGGGCGATCCGGCTGCAGGCGGTCAACGACAAGCCCAGGACGAGCGATAGCAGCAGGCAACGCAACGGCGTCATGGCATTCGGTCTCTGCGTCTGTGGCGATATCAGGCGAACGCGGGTGAAGTGAGGTGTTGCCGATGTCAGTAAAGGGCACTGGCAACAGAGCTACAAGGCATTGCGCCGCGACGCCGGCACCGGGGTCGGCGCCGGCCGGTCCGGCTTCAGCTGTGGACCTGCGCACCGCTGCTATGTTTGCCACTGCTCTTGGCGGCGGCGCTGCTCTTTTGGCGTTCACTCTTGGTATCGCTGCCCTGCTGGCGCTGATTTTCACCATGGGCGGCCGCCAACGCTTGGGCGTCGCGCAGGTGCATTTCGAGTTTTGGCAGGGTTTCCTGGGCGAAGGCTTTGACCTCTTGGTCCTCGCCTTCCTGGATATAGGTGCGGAACAGCTCGATGGTTTGTTCGTGGGCCACCACTTGATTATTGGCGTAAGCCTCATCGAAGGATTCGCCCTCGCGCCATTTCAGAATCATCGCTTTGGCTTTGTTCATCAGGTCGGCTTCGTCGGCGACCTCTAGGTCTTTTTGCTGGGCGATTTCCTTCAGCTTGCGGTTCGCTTTGGTGTGATCGTCGATCATCATCTGGGCAAACTTCCTGACGTCTTGGGAGTCGCTTTTTTCCAGGGCTATCTTGGCGGTTTCGATTTCCGCCAGGCCTTTGGCGGAAGCCTCGTCGATGAACTCTTCGGTGGAGCGGCCGGCCGCGTGAGTGAATACGGAGCCGATGCTGAGCATGAGGGCGAGAATGCCGGTAAAGACTGCGGATATCAGTCGTTTCATTTTTTCGTTCTCCCTGTCTGGTCTGTAGTCGTCGCCAACTGGCATTAGCAGGCCGTTGAAAAACTACCTGCGTTGGCAATACTGCGTTAAAAACAGCCTCAAAATGCTCATTTACAGCACGTAAACTCCGCTTTTTCGGCTGTTTTTGCCTTGTCTTGCCTGCCTCGCCTACGTTTTTCAACAGCCTGTTAACGAGTGCTAGCCAGGTACGAGCGGCGCATCCGGCTGGTTGCCGTGTAGCTGTGACTGACGGCTAAAAGCGCGGGTTCAACCAAATTGCGCGGGAGGCCGGAGCGCTGCCGACAGGCCGGCAGGCGCAATCAGTTGCGGCCCGAGCGGCGCTGCCAGAGGCGGAATAACGGATCGGCGAGGAACATCACCAGAAACAGGCGCAGCACCTGCAGCGCGGTGACCAACGCCACCGAGAGATGCAGGGCTTCGGCCGTCAGGCACAGCTCGGTGATGCCGCCGGGCATCATGCCGAGCATCAAGGAGGTCCGATCTTCGCTGGCCAACCAGCCCAGCCCCTCGGCCAGCAAGGCGGCACTGGCCATGGCGAGCAGGGTGAACAGCAGGATGCGCGCGAGAAAACCCGGCGCGCTGCGAAAGAACGCGCGGTCGAAGTGGCAGCCCAGGGCGCAGCCGATCAGCCATTGACCGACCTGGCCGAGGCCGTCGGGCAAGCTCAGGTGCAGATCGAATACGACGCTGGCCAGGGCGCAGACGGTCAGCGGGCCGAGCATCCAGGGGTTGGGTTGCTTGAGCTTGCCCCAGAGCGCCGCCGATAGCGCGCCCGCCGGCAGCAGAATGGCCAGCCATAACCAATTGACCGGCGCGGGTGCCGGCGCGGCGATGGGTGGCAGGCTCCAGGTGAAGATCGCCGGGATCAGCAGCACCACCAGGAGCAAACGCAGGCTGTGGGCGGCCGCCACCTTGGCGGTTTCGGCGTCGTGTCGCAGCGCCAGGTTGACCATCTCGCTGGCGCCGCCGGGCATGCTCGAGAAAAACGCCGTGGCGCGGTCGGTGCCGGCCCGGCGCAGCAGGGCGATGCCGATCAGGCTGAGCAGCAAGGTGCCCAGCGCGCCGGCGACTATGACGCTGAAGTGGCTGAGCAATTCGCTCAGCACCTCGCTGGTGAAATGCAGGCCGATGGCGCTGGCGACCAGCCATTGTCCGGTTTTGCGCCCGCCGGGTACTTCGCTGACCAGCCAGCCGCTGCAGCGTGCGGCTATGACCGCCAGCAGCGAACCGATGATCCAGGGCAAAGGCCAGCCGATCAGGCTGGCCAGATAGCCGCCGGCCAGGCCGAGCAGCGGCGTGGCCCACCAGCGCGGCAGGCTATCGAAGCCGGCCAATTCAGGCGTTGGCCAACTGTGCGGCACGCCGCGAACGCCACCAGCGCAGGCCCGGCAGCGCCAGCATCAGCGCGGTCAGGGCCCACAGGCTCAGGCTGATCGGGCTGCTCCAGAGAATGCTCAGCTCGCCGGCGGAGATCGACAGGGCGCGGCGCAGGTTGTCTTCCATCAGCTCGCCGAGGACGAAGCCGAGAATCAACGCCGACAGCGGGAAATCCAGCTTGCGCAGGATGTAGCCGAACACGCCCAGGCCGACCATCAGCACCAGGTCGAAGGTGGTGCTGTGCACCGCATAGACGCCGACCATGCTGACCGCGGTGATCGCCGGTACCAGTACCCAGTTCGGTACGCTGAGCATGCGCGCGAACAAGCCGACCAGCGGGATGTTCATCACTAGCAGGATGATGTTGCCGATGAACAGCGAGGCGATCAGGCCCCAGACCACATCCGGTTGCTGTTCGAACAACAGCGGGCCGGGGGTGATGTTGTACAGCGTCAGCGCGCCGATCATCACCGCGGTGGTGCCGGAACCCGGCACGCCGAGGGTCAGCATGGGGATCAGCGAGCCGCAGGCCGAGGCGTTGTTGGCCGCTTCCGGCGCCGCCAGACCGCGCAGATCGCCCTCGCCGAACTTGCCCGAGGCGCCGGCCATGCGCTTTTCGCTCATGTAGGTCATGGCGCTGGCGATGGTCGCGCCGGCGCCGGGCAGGGTGCCGATGACGAAGCCGGCGACGGCGCTGCGTACCATGGTCCAGAAGCTGAAGCAGAACTCCTTGAAGTTGAACAGCAGGCGTCCGCTGGCTTTCACCGCTTTCTGTCCGCTGTGGGTTTTTTCCAGCATCAGCAGGATTTCGCTGACGCTGAAGAAGCCGATCACCACGATGACGAACTGGATACCGTCGGACAGGCTGACGCTGCCGAAGGTGAAACGGTACACGCCGGTGGTCGAATCCACGCCGACGGTGGCCAGGGCCAGGCCGATCAAGGCGGCCATCAGGGTTTTCACCGGTTTGTCGCCGACCATGCCGCCGAGGCAGGCGATGGCGAAAATCATCAGCACGAAGTATTCGGCCGGGCCGAAGGCCACCGCCCATTTCGCCAGCAGCGGGGCGAACAGCACCACGCCGCAGGTGGCGATCATGCTGCCGATAAAGGAGCTGACCGCGGACAACGACAGGGCGATCCCGGCCTTGCCCTGGCGCGCCAGCGGGTAGCCGTCGAGGGTGGTCATGACCGCGGCGGCGTCGCCCGGCACGTTGAGCAAAATGGCCGAAATGCGCCCGCCGTACTCGCAGCCCAGGTACACGGCAGCGAGCAGAATCAGGGCGGTTTCCGGCGGCAGGCCGAGGGCGAAGGCCAGCGGCAACAGCAGCGCCACGCCGTTGATCGGGCCGAGGCCCGGCAGCAGGCCGACGATGGTGCCGACGAAGGCGCCGAACAGCGCGACCAGCAGGTTGGTCGGCCGGGTGGCGACATCGAAGCCTTGTATCAAGAAATTAAGGGTATCCATTTCAGCTCTCCACAAAGGCTTCGAACAGGCCGAGTGGCAGCGGCACGTCCAGCAGGTAATCGAACAGGACGTAAAGCACCACGCCCATCAGCACGGCGCTGATCGCGCAGGGCAACAAGCGGCCGGCGAACAACAGGCCCAAGGCAAAAGTGGCCAGGCTGGTGGCGATAACGAAACCAACCACTTCGAACAGCAAGGCGTACGCCAGCAGGGCGAGTACGCAGAGCACCGCGCGCAATGTGGCGGTTTTATTCAGGCGCTGTTCGAGCAGGCCGGGCTTGAACAACAGCCAGAGGCTGCCCGCGGCCATCAGGCTCAGCAGCAGCAACGGGTAGGCGCGCGGGCCGACCGGGTCGTAGGCGAAGGGCGCCTGGAAGCCCCAGGCGAGAACGGCGAGGCAGGCGCAGAAAAGCAACCAGCTCGCGGCGAACAGGCGGACGTACATAGTGGGTTACCTCAGGGGCATAAGGGCGCGCAAGGTTGGGCACTTTGTAGGCGCCAGCAAGGACTAGGCGTCCCCCTGGCTCCTACGTGCTCGCGTGTTACTCCTGCATCAGGCCGAATGCGTCGGCCAGCACCTTGTACTCTTCGACTTGCTTGAACACGAAGTCCTGCAATTCGTTGCCGGTCATCGACAGCGGCAGCAGGTCGCGTTGTTCACGCAGCTTGGCGAAGTCTTCGCTGGCCAGCAGGGTGTCGAACTGCTGTTTCCACCAGTTGTACTGCTCGTCGCTGACCTCCGGGCCGACATAGAAGCCGCGGATCACCGGCCAGGTGATGTCGTAACCCTGTTCCTTGGCGGTGGGGATATCGCCCAGCTTGCCCGGTAGGCGCTCGTCGGAAAGCACCGCAAGGATGCGCACTTTCTTCGCTTCCAATTGCGGGGTGACTTCGCCCAGGCCGCTGCTGGTCACCTGCACATGGCCGCCGAGCATGGCGGTGAGGGTTTCGCCGCCGCCTTCGAAGGCCACATAGCGCAGGTTTTTCGGATCGATACCGGCGAGGCGGGCGATCAATGCGGTCTGCATCCAGTCCTGGCCGCCGATGGTGGCGCCGGCGCCGAAGACGATGCTGGAGGGGTCTTTCTTCAGCGCCTGCACCAGGTCGTCGAGGTTCTGATAGGGCGAGTCGGCACGCACGGTGATGGCGCCGTAGTCGGTGCCGACCGCGGCCAGCCAGCGCACGCCGGTTTCGTCGTAACGGCCGAATTTGCCCTGGGCCAGGTTGAGCAGCGAGCCGGAGGAGAACGCGACTATGGTGCCCGGATCATCGGCACGCTGGGCGATCACCGCGTTGTAGGCCACCGCACCGACGCCGCCGGGCATATAGGTGACGCGCATCGGCGCTTTCAGCAGACCGCTGTCCTTCAAGCCGCTTTGCGCCAGCTTGCAGGTCAGGTCGAAACCGCCGCCGGGCTTGGCCGGGGCGATGCACTCGGGACGTTTCGGCTCACTGGCCAGCAGTTGGCCGGCGAAGGCCAGGCAGGCGGTGGTCAGGGCGATGCGGGTAAAGGCAAGTTTCATGATGGATTCCTCTGGGCTCTTATTGTTTGTGGGTTACCAGATCGGCAGTGTGTAGCCGACGATCACGCGGTTCTCGTCCGCATCGCGGGCGAAGTCGGAATGGAAGCTGGCGTTGCGCAGGCGCACATAGAGGTTCTTCGCCGGGCCGCTCTGCACCACGTACTTGAGCTCGATATCGCGCTCCCATTCGCCGCCGCGCTGGTCGCTGCCGATGACACGGGCGTCATCGCCGCTGACGTAGCGGGTGAGAAAACTCAGGCCGGGCAGGCCGAGGCTGGCGAAGTTGTAATCGTAGCGGGCCTGCCAGGAGCGCTCGTCGGGGTTGGCGAAGTCGTTGATCTGCACGAAGTTGACCAAATAAGGATCGCTACCGTCGATATAGGCATAGCCGGTGTCGCCACTCATTTTCTGGTAGGCGAGGGTCAGCTTGTGGCCGCTGTGGGCGTAGCTGAGCATGCCGTTCAGAGCGCGGTTGTCGACTTCGCCGGCGTTGGCCGCGCCAGTGTCGTCGCTGAGCATCAGGCGCAGGTCGGCGGACAGAGTGCCGCCGGCCATGGGATAGCTGGCGAGCAGGTTGAAGAAGTTCTGCCGGTAGATGTCGTCCAGTTCGGCATAGAAGTAACGGCCTTTGAGATTCTCGTTGAACTGGTAATCGAGGCCCGCCAGGCCCAGGTGATCGGCCGTCACGCCGCCGGTAAAGCGTCTGTTCTTGCTGTTGAGCAGCAACTCCTCGGAGTTGGTCGAGGCGCGGTCGATCACCTTGTCCAGGCGTCCGCCGGTGAAGGTCAGGCCATCCAATTCCGAGGAGGTCAGCAGCCCGCCTTCGAAGACCTGCGGCAGCAGGCGGCTGTCGCTGGCTTTGACCACCGGCAGCTCGGGGATGTGCGAGCCGTAGCGGAACTCGGTCTGCGAGGCTTTGATCTTGGCGGTCAGGCCGAGGCGGCCGAAGGTGTCCGGAGTGCCGCCGTCGTCCTGGACCGGGAACAGGTCGGTGCCGGTGCGTCCGCCGCCCGAGTCGAGCTTGACGCCGAGCAGACCGAGAGCGTCCAGGCCGAAACCAACGGTGCCTTCGGTGTAGCCGGACTTGATGTCGAGCCAGAAGCCCTGGCCCCATTCCTCGCGCTTGTTCTGGCCATCGCCTTCGCGAAAATCGCGGTTCAGGTAGATATTGGTCGTGGTCAGGCTGGCGCTGCTGTCTGCGATAAAGGCGGCTTGTGCCGCGGGAGCGAGCAGAGCCGCGGTTACGGCTAGGCTGAGCAGGTGAGCAGGCGGTAACGCCTGGCGTGAGGCATCGAACATTCTGTGGTCTCCATTGTTGTTTTTGTCACGACCGCCGCGCCACTGCGTCAGTCGTTCAGGTCGGTGGGTCGAGCCACCTGAAACCGATGCTAGGAGGTCAAGCTTTCGCCAAGCTTTCAGTGCTGAAAAAAACACCTGGAGCGTTTTCGGACGTCGCCTGCGACGGCCCGCAGGGTGGGCGCCAGGGATGGCAGGCCACAAAGTTTTTTCCGACGGCCGTTTGACCGGTATTTGGGCCGTTCACAGGGCGCGATGCGGCTGTACACTGCGCGACGGATTGCTTGGCCGATGGCGGCTTCTAATAAGAACGAAGTGGGAGGTGACGGTGCGCATTCTGCTGGTCGAAGACCATCCGCAACTGGCTGCGAGCGTGGCCCAGGCGCTGAAAAGCGCGGGCTTGACGGTGGACGTGCTGCACGACGGGGTGGCTGCCGATCTGGCTTTGGCCAGCGAGGATTATGCATTGGCGATCCTCGATATCGGCCTGCCGCGCCTCGATGGTTTTCAAGTGCTGGCGCGCCTGCGCGAGCGCGGCAAGACCCTGCCGGTACTGATGCTCACCGCCCGTGGCGAGGTCAAGGACCGGGTCCATGGGCTCAACCTGGGTGCCGACGATTACCTGGCCAAACCTTTCGAACTGAGCGAGCTGGAAGCGCGGGTCAAGGCCTTGCTGCGGCGCAGCGTGCTCGGCGGCGAGCAACAGCAGCACTGCGGCGAATTGGTCTACGATCTCGGCACCCGGCGCTTCAGCGTGCGCGGCGAGCCCCTCAGCCTGACCTCGCGCGAGCAGGCGGTGCTGGAAGCGATGATCGCCCGTCCGGGGCGGGTGATGAGCAAGGAACAGCTGGCGGCCCAGGTGTTCGGCCTCGACGAGGAGGCGAGCGCCGACTCCATCGAGATCTATATCCATCGCCTGCGCAAGAAACTCGAGGGTAACGGGGCGCGCATCGTCACCTTCCGTGGTCTGGGTTATTTGTTGGAGGCGGTCGGTGGCTGAGGGCTGGAGGCCGCGGGTGGCTAAGCCGGGCAGTCTGCGTGGGCGGCTGCTGCGGCGCCTGGCGCTGTTGCTCGCGCTGCTTCTGCTGGTCGCCAGTCTGAGCGCCTACTGGAGCGCCAGGCGCGCCGCCGACACCGCCTACGACCGGACTCTGCTGGCGTCCGCACGGGCGATCGCCGAAGGGCTTTATGCCGACAACGGCAAGCTCAAGGCCAATGTGCCCTACGTGGCCCTGGATACCTTCGCCTACGACAGCGCCGGGCGTATTTACTACCAGGTGCTGGATTTGCACGGCGCTTTGGTTTCCGGCTACGAAGACCTGCCGGCGCCACCGCCGGGCACGCCACGCACCAACGATTACCCGGCGTTGGCGCACTTCTACGATGCCGATTACCGTCGCCAAGGCGTGCGGGTGGTGAGCCTGCTGCAGCCGGTCAGCGAGCCGCAGCTCAACGGCATCGCCGAAATCCGGGTGGCCGAGACCCTCGGCGCCCGCGAGCGCATGGCCCGCGAGCTGCTCTACGGCACGCTATGGCGCATGGGCTTGCTGGCGTTCAGTGCCTTGCTGCTGGTGTGGCTGGCGGTGAGCGCCGCGCTGCGACCCTTGGATGCCTTGCGGCGTAGCGTGGCGGCCCGGGCCAGCGACGATCTGCGGCCGCTGCCGGATGGCCAACTGCCGCGCGAGCTGCGCCCGCTGGTGAATGCCTTGAATCAATTCAACGATCGTTTGCGCGGCCTGTTCGAGCGCCAGTCGCAGTTTATCGCCGATGCTTCCCATGAGTTGCGCACGCCCCTGGCCGCCCTCAAGGCGCGGGTCGAATTGGGCCTGCGCGCGCAGGAGCCGGCGGCCTGGCGCAGCACCCTGGAGGAGGCGGCGCAGAACGCCGATAAGCTGACCCATCTGGCCAATCAATTGCTGTCGTTGGCGCGAATCGAAAGCGGTGCACGGGCGATCGCCGAAGGCGGTGCGCAGCGTTTGGACCTCAGCCAACTGGCCCAGGAGCTGGGCTTGGCCTTGGCGCCTTTGGCCCATGCGCGCGGTATCGCGCTGGCGTTGGAGGCGGACCAGCCGGTATGGATTCGCGGCGAGCCGACCTTGCTCAACGAGCTGTTGTGCAACCTGGTGGACAATGCCTTGGCGCATACCCCGGCCGGCGGCAATGTGATCTTGCGCGTGTTGCCGGGCGGGGTGCTGGAGGTGCAGGACGATGGTCCGGGCATTCCCGCGGACGAGTATGTCAAGGTGTTCCAGCGCTTCTACCGGCGCACCACAGAAGGCACCGGCGCGGGGCTCGGGCTGGCCATCGTCGGCGAAATTTGCCGTGCCCATCAGGCGGCGATCCGCTTGCAGCAAGCCGAACCGCACGGGCTGTGGGTGCGGGTGGAGTTCGTCCTCGATGAGGATTGAGCGCTTGGCCGTTCGCGCTGAGGTCTCAACAGCCTGTCAGGGAAGCTGACTTAACGGGTTTTCAATTCCAGCAAGTAAAGGCTGATCTTACCGCTGAGCGGGCGCATGCGAATCGTCTCCATCTAGGCTAATCCCGACGATGCGCATGGCCGCCGGCGCTATTGCAGCATGCCCATGGCCGCTTCCATGGCGGCGGAAAGGTCTTCGTCGTCGTGCAGGTTCTGACTCGGGTCGAGGCCGAGCTTGGCGAAGGCCGGGATTTTGCTCCAGTCCAGCTGGGTATAGGGGTGCTCGGTGCCCAGATAGCTTTGCAGAGTGGCGACCTGAACGATATCCACATAATCGACCTTGGCCGAGTCGCGGCTGAAATCCAGATAATTGTTGGGAACCATGGCGATCAGTTCGGGGAAGTCCCAGGTGCGCAGGATTTTCTCGCCGATGATCGGGTGGATCCGTTCGATGATGTGGTTGAGGCTGATCGAGTCGCGCAGCAATTCGCTGTGCTCTTCCGCATAGGTGAGGATCGGCAGTACGCCGATCATATGGACCAAGCCGGCCAGGGTGGCCTGGTCGGGTAGCAGGCGGGTGTAGTGTTTACACAATACGTGGCAGATGCCGGCGATTTCGGTGCTTTTATTCCAGACTTCGCGCATCTTGCGGTCGACCACATCCGAGGTGGCCTGGAACATTTGCTCCATCGCCAGGCCGGTCGCCAGGTTGCAGGTGTAATTGATGCCCAGGCGGCCGATCGCCATCTGCAGATCGGTGATTTCACGGTTGGTGCGCAGCAAGGGGCTGTTCACCACCTTGATGATGCGTGCCGACAGGGCCACGTCGTTGCCGATCACCTTGCTCAGGTGAGGGATGCTGATATCCGGGTCTTCCACCGCTTCGCGGACTTTCAAGGCAACTTCCGGCAGGGTGGGCAATACCAGCTCATCGTTGTCGATGGCCTTGATCAGTTCCTGTTGGACTTTCTCGGCAAGTTGGCTCATGCAAGGTTCTCTTTAGCGCTCGGCAATCGAATTGGAGTGTAGTTAACGTTGGATTTCTAAGTCGCGGTCCAGAACATAGGGTAAATCGAGCAGCGTCAACGGCGCCCCCTGCGGGCTGCCGAGCTGGATCTGCCCGTCGTTGGCCGCATCTTCCTGCAGTACCGCCAACAGCTCAAAGCCCTTTTCGCTCTGGGCGGCGAGTACCACCTCGCCGACGCTGCTGCTGTGCACGGGAGAGAATAGCGCGTCCGCGGGCTCCGGTCGTTGACCGCCGTCCATGGCCAGGCGATACAGGCGGCGCTTGAGCTTACCCAGGTATTGCATGCGCGCGACTATTTCCTGGCCGGTATAACAGCCTTTCTTGAAACTCACCGCGCCCAGTGCCTGCAGGTTGAGCATTTGCGGGATGAACAGCTCGCGGGTACCGGCGAAGACCTGACCGACACCGGCGCGCACCTGGGCCAACAGCCAACTGTCGAGGGGGGCTTGTGGCAGTTGCGCGGCCAGTTGTGCCTGCAGGTTTTCGGCTTGGGTCGCGGGTGCCCAGAGTTCCGCGCGTCCATCGCTCAGGCGCACGGCCAGCAAATCACTGCTGCGAACTACGCTGCCTGACGCTGGCGCCAGGTCGAGTCCCAGGCTGAGCAGCACGGCATCCGCCCCGTTCAGGCCGAAGCGCACCCAGGCGTCGCTGGCGTCGCTGAGCTTGGATTTGCTGAACACCGCATATTTTTGCAGGTCGGCCAACTGCGTCTCGATCAAGTCGCGGCTCATCGCCAACAGATAAGCGTCGCCCAGGCTAAGAATGCGAAAGCTCGACAGCATGCGGCCTTTTGGCGTGCAGCGGGCACCCAGGCTGGAGGTGTTGTCGTTCAGATAGTTGAGGTTGCAGGTCAGCTGGCCTTGGAGAAACTTGCTGGCATCGGCGCCTTGAACGGCAAGAACGCCTTCGTGACTGAGGGGGCAGAAATATGCGGTGTCGGCCATGGGGGATGAGTTATCGCTGGCTAAAATTCAGGACCACCATCATAGAGCGCGACCTGAGGCTTGTCAGCGCTCCGCTGCGTCCATCTGGCAATACGTGACTTTCGTCTGCGGCAGATTGCCGGTAGCGGTCAACAGCGGGCTGCTTTCCTCGTTATACTGCGCGCCTCATTCAAGGAGCAGCCCCATGGTCGACTCGGTTGAACTCAATCGTCTTTTTTGGCACAGCCGGCGCGGCATGCTGGAGTTGGACGTGCTTTTGGTGCCCTTCGTCAAAGAGGTTTATTCCAGCCTGGATGCCGACGACCAAGCACGTTATCGCAAGTTGCTCGAATGTGAGGATCAGGACATGTTCGGCTGGTTCATGCAGCGTTCCGAGCCGGAAGACGCCGATCTCAAGCGCATGGTCAACATGATTTTGGACCGTGTCCAGCCCAAGTGAGATTTTCGAGTGCCAGTGGCGGCCTTCGCGTCGGCTGCTGGCGCTTTACCTGTTGGTGCAGGCTCTTGCATTGCTCAGTCTGTGGCTGGTGGATATCCCGCTGTGGGCGCGCGTTCTCGGTATGGCTGCCTGCCTTGGTCATGCTTGCTGGGTCATGCCGCGGCATCTATTGCTCAGCACTCCCGGAGCTTATACCGCGTTGCGCCATGGTGCCGAGGGTTGGCAGGTCGCCAGTGCGGCCAGTGGCTGGCAGGCGATTCAACTAAGCCCGGACAGTCTGGCGCTACCGCTGATCGTGGTACTGCGCTTTCGTTTGGCCGGTCAGTGGCGGGTACGTGCGTTGTGCATCGCACGGGACAGCTTGTCGCGTGATCAGCATCGGCGCTTGCGCGTGCGTCTGAAATTCAGTCGCCGTAGGTGGGCGGGGTCAGAATAGTGTCGCGCGCCTGCGGCAGCAGATCCGGATAGTCCAGGGTGTAATGCAAGCCGCGGCTTTCATGGCGCTGCATGGCCGAATGGATCATCAGTTCGGCGACCTGGGCCAGGTTGCGTAACTCGATCAGGTCGCGGCTGACCTTGTAGTTGCTGTAGAACTCGTGAATTTCATCGAGTAGCAGGCGCACGCGATGTTCGGCGCGCTGCAAACGCTTGTTGGTGCGCACGATACCGACATAGTCCCACATGAAACGCCGCAGTTCGTCCCAGTTGTGCGCGATGATCACGTCCTCGTCCGAGTCCGTGACTTGGCTGGTATCCCAGGTCGGCAGGCTGGCCGGCATGGCGACCTGGTCCAGCTGTTGGGCGATATCGGCCGCCGCCGCGCGGGCATAGACGAAGCACTCCAGCAACGAGTTGCTGGCCATGCGATTGGCGCCATGCAGGCCGGTGAAGCTGGTTTCGCCAATGGCGTATAAGCCGGGTACGTCGGTACGCCCGTGCTGGTCGACGACTACGCCGCCGCAGGTGTAGTGCGCGGCGGGCACTACCGGAATCGGCTCGCGGGTGATGTCGATGCCGAAATCCAGGCAGCGCTCGTAAACGGTGGGGAAGTGCGATTTTATGAAGTCGGCTGGCTTATGGCTGATATCGAGGAATACGCAGTCCGCCCCCAGACGTTTCATCTCATGGTCGATGGCGCGCGCGACTATATCGCGTGGCGCCAGTTCGGCGCGCTCGTCGAAACGCTGCATGAAGCGTTCGCCGTTGGGCAGCTTGAGCAGCGCGCCTTCACCGCGCAGTGCTTCGGTCACCAGGAAGCTCTTGGCTTGCGGATGGTAGAGGCAGGTCGGGTGGAACTGGTTGAATTCCAGGTTGCCCACCCGGCAACCGGCGCGCCAGGCCATGGCGATACCGTCGCCGCATGCACCGTCGGGGTTGCTGGTGTAGAGATAGACCTTGGCCGCGCCGCCGGTGGCCAGAATGACGAAGCGCGCCCGCAGGGTGTCGACTTCGCCGCTGAGCCGGTTAAGCACATAGGCGCCCAGGCAACGCTGACCCTCTTGACCCAGCTTGCGCTCGGTGATCAGATCGACGGCGACGCGTTGTTCCAATAACTCGATGTTGTTGCGCAATTTGGCTTGTTCGAGCAGCGTATTGAAAATCGCGGCGCCGGTGGCGTCGGCGGCGTGGATGATGCGCCTGTGGCTGTGGCCGCCTTCGCGGGTGAGGTGGAACTCGAAGCCGCCATCTTCGCGGGCGGTTTGATCGTCGCGGGTAAAAGGCACCCCTTGGTCGATCAGCCATTGAATCGCTTCACGACTATGCTCTACGGTAAAGCGCACGGCTTCTTCACGGCATAGGCCGCCACCTGCGTTGAGCGTGTCTTCGACATGGGATTCGACCGTGTCGGTATCGTCCAACACTGCCGCCACGCCGCCTTGGGCCCAGTATGTCGAACCATTGGACAGGCTACCCTTGCTCAGCACGGCAATACGCAAGTGCCCGGGCAGGGTCAAGGCCAGGGTCAAGCCGGCAGCGCCGCTGCCTATGACCAATACGTCGTGTTGATAGTGTTGACTCATGTCCGGATCCGCTGAGAGACGGCCCTAGTATATAGAGGGGGCGGTCTGCACAATAGCGGGTTAATGTCCTATCGTGGTACTCGGGAACTTTATTAGCATTTCGAGTTCTATCAACTCTTGCCCGGCGAGTTTTTGTGAATGCACCGAGGTGCGAGGCAGTTCGCGTCTCGGGGTCGGTATCGAGAGGGGGAGGTCGATAATTTGAACCTATTCGCACAGCAGGGGTTCAGTTCGTTGTTGCAATATCCGCGCAGGGCTGGACGTTATCTGCAGGAAACATGTTTGGAGGGGAGAACTTTTGCGCAGTGTCCTAGTCTATTTGAGCAGGTGGTCTGACTGGTTTATGCGGCACCCCTCCGAACCCTATGAGGAGTGTTCATGTTAACCCAGGAAGAGGATCAGCAACTGGTCGAGCGCGTGCAGCGTGGCGATAAGCGTGCTTTCGATCTGCTCGTGCTGAAATACCAGCATAAAATTCTGGGGCTGATCGTGCGTTTTGTGCACGACACCCATGAAGCACAGGATGTGGCGCAGGAAGCCTTCGTTAAGGCATACCGGGCGTTAGGTAATTTTCGCGGCGACAGTGCTTTTTATACGTGGCTGTATCGCATTGCGATAAATACGGCAAAAAACTATCTGGTGTCGCGCGGTCGACGGCCCCCTGATAGCGATGTGAGTACCGACGATGCGGAGTTCTATGACGGCAACCATGCTCTCAAAGATATCGAATCGCCAGAGCGCACATTGCTGCGAGATGAGATCGAGGCCACTGTGCATCGCACCATCGAGCAGTTGCCAGAAGATTTGCGTACGGCGCTAACCTTGCGTGAGTTTGATGGTCTTAGTTACGAAGACATCGCGAGTGTCATGCAATGTCCGGTTGGTACAGTGCGATCACGAATTTTTAGAGCGCGCGAAGCCATTGATAAGTCCCTGCAGCCTTTATTGCAGGAAGCCTAAGGCAGCGATGTAAGCCGAGAGAGGAATCGTCATGAGTCGTGAAACCCTACAGGAGTCGCTGTCCGCGGTTATGGATAACGAAGCGGGTGAGTTGGAGTTGCGGCGTGTGCTCAGTGCGAGCGATGCGCCCGAGGTGCGTTCCACTTGGGCGCGCTACCAACTTGCCCGAGCGGCCATGCATAAAGATTTGCTCGAGCCCCGTCTGGATATCGCCGCGGCGGTATCCGCTGCGCTGCAGGACGAAGCCGCCCCCATTGCAGAAAAACCTGTTGCTGGCCCATGGCGAACGCTCGGGCGTTTGGCTGTCGCTGCTTCGGTTACGGTAGCCGTGTTGGCCGGTGTGCGTTTGTATAACCAGAATGAGATTTCCGGTGCGCAAATGGCTCAGCAGCCTTTGGCTCCAAGCTTGGTAACTCCGCAGTTGCAGGGGCCGGCAATGTTGGCTGGCTTTAATTCCGAGCGTGAAAAGAGCGGTGCTACAGCATCCGCTGCGCAGTCCGAGGCGGGTTGGCATGAGCGGCGGTTGCCTGCTTATCTGCGGCAGCATGCGCAGCAAGCTGCGATGAACAGCGCTGAAAGCGCATTGCCTTATGCCCGCGCGGCAAGTATGGAAGGCCAGTAGGAGGCGCATGCGCTGCTTTATATCCTTTATTACTTTCCTGCTTGGTAGTTGGTTGGCGATCCCGGTTCATGCTGCCAGTGCACAAGATTGGTTGCAGCGTCTAGTCGATGCGGAGCGCCAGCAAAGCTTTCAAGGTACTTTCGTATACGAGCGCAATGGTAGTTTCTCTACCCATAGCGTTCGTCATCGGGTCGAGGAAGGGGGAGGTACGCATGAGCGTTTTTTGCAGCTCGATGGTTCCGCCCAGGAAGTCGTGCGTGTCAATGGTCAGGTCAAATGCGTTAGCGGCGCCTTGGTCGATCAGTTTGTCAATGGGCAGGTATGGCCAACGCATGAGTTGAATGCCGAGCAGCTAGCGGAGTGGTATGACCTGCGCATGATCGGCGAATCCCGAGTGGCGGGTCGTCAAACCGTGGTGCTGGCGTTGTTGCCACGCGACCAGCATCGTTATGGAATTGAATTGCATCTGGATCAACAGAGCGGTTTGCCATTGAAATCGCTGCTGTTGAACGATAAAGGGCAACTGCTCGAACGCTTCCAGTTCACTCAGTTGGATACCGAGACCGTTCCGACTCCCGAGGCATTGCAACCCACCGCCAGCTGCGAGCCATTGCCGGTGGTTCCGGCGCAAGAGCAAGAGAAAGCCAAGACCGCTTGGCATTCCGATTGGTTACCTCCCGGTTTTACCTTGAGCGCCGTCATCGAACGGCGCAGTCCCGCTTCCGATGAGCTGGTCGCCGGTTTGGTCTATGGCGACGGCATGGCGCGTTTTTCCGTGTTTCTGGAGCCCCTGCGTGGCGCCTTGGTGGAGGATGCGCGCAGTCAGTTAGGGCCCACTGTGGCCGTCTCGCGTCGTCTATCCACGTCCGATGGGGATGTGATGGTGACCGTGGTGGGGGAAATACCCTTGGGAACCGCTGAGCGTGTTGCCCTGTCCATGCGCTCGGCAGGTACGCAGGTCTCTCCATGATCGAAGAGCAGGGGCGGGTCGTCGCGCTCGAGAAAGGTGCGGTCTGGGTCGAAACATTGCGCAAAAGCACTTGTTCCAGTTGTTCCGCCAATGCCGGGTGTGGTCAGGGGTTACTCGATAAATTGGGGGTTGAGGGGCGGCGAGGTCATGTGCGCGCGTTATGCGATTTGCATCTGAGCGTTGGTGATGCGGTGGTGATCGGTGTTCGCGAAGACCTGCTGGTGCGTGGTTCGCTATTGGTCTACCTGGTTCCTCTGCTCGGCCTGTTTGCGGCTGCATTGTTGGCGCACTGGTTGACCTTGGGGGAGCCGTTGGTCATTGTCTGTGCTTTCTCGGGGTTTCTCGCTGCCTGGCTCTTGGTGCATTGGCACAGTGCTCGTGTTGCCGATGATTCTGCCTTGCAGCCCGTCGTTTTACGGGCCTTATTGGCCGGTGCCGCAGCTGCGTTATAAGTTTTTGCTTGTTCTACAATGGGGAGCAGTAATGTCGATGCCTAGTCTGAAACGATCTTTTTCCACGTTGCTAGCAATTCTGCTATTGGGTGTGGCGGCTACCGTTCATGCGCAGTTGCCGGACTTTACAGGGCTGGTCGAGCAGGCGTCGCCTGCCGTGGTGAATATCAGTACGCGTCAGAAAATGCCGGAGCGCGCGGTATCCGGTAGCGGTCAGCTGAATATCCCGGATCTGGAAGGCCTGCCGCCGATATTTCGCGAGTTCTTCGAACGCAGCATTCCCCAAGTTCCGCGTAGCCCTGGTGGTGGCCGCCAGCGCGAGGCGCAATCGCTGGGGTCCGGTTTCATCATCTCTGAAGATGGCTATGTACTCACCAATAACCATGTGATCGCCGATGCCGATGAGATCATCGTGCGTTTGCCCGATCGCAGCGAGCTGGAAGCCAAACTTATCGGCACCGACCCACGAAGCGATGTGGCGCTGTTGAAGATCGAGGGCAAGGGGTTGCCTACGGTCAAGCTGGGCAAGTCGGAAGATTTGAAAGTGGGCGAGTGGGTATTGGCGATCGGTTCTCCGTTTGGTTTCGATCATTCGGTAACGGCCGGCATCGTCAGCGCCACGGGGCGCAGTTTGCCGAATGAAAGTTATGTGCCTTTTATCCAGACCGATGTGGCGATCAATCCCGGTAATTCCGGGGGGCCGCTGTTCAATCTGGCGGGCGAGGTGGTGGGGATCAATTCGCAGATTTTCACCCGTTCGGGCGGTTTTATGGGGCTTTCCTTCGCCATCCCGATGAGTGTGGCCATGGACGTCGCCGACCAGCTCAAAGCCAGCGGTAAAGTCAGCCGCGGCTGGCTGGGTGTGGTGATTCAGGAAGTGAACAAAGATCTTGCCGAGTCTTTCGATCTGGACCGTCCGGCCGGTGCGCTGGTCGCTCAGGTACTTGAGGGTGGGCCTGCGGCCAAAGGCGGCTTGATGGTGGGGGATGTGATCCTCAGTTTGGACGGTAAGCCAATCATCATGTCGGCAGATCTGCCTCATCTGGTCGGTGTTCTGAAGCCTGGCAGCACCGCGGAACTGGATGTGGTGCGTGAAGGTTCTCGCAAAAAGCTCCGAGTGACCATCGGTGCGCTGCCCGAAGACGGTCAGGAGTTGGCGGGCATGGCTACTCCGGGGGTCGAACGCAGCAGTAACCGCCTGGGAGTCAAGGTTGTCGAGCTGACCGACGAGCAAAAGAAGAGTTTGGATCTCCAGGGTGGCGTGGTCATTACCGAAGTACAGGAAGGGCCTGCGATGTTGATCGGCCTGCGCGCCGGCGATGTGATTACCCATCTGAACAATCAGGCGATCGATTCGGCTAAGACGTTTACCGAGGTGGCTCAAGGGCTGCCGAAGAATCGCTCGGTGTCGATGCGCGTACTACGTCAGGGGCGTGCGAGTTTCATTACTTTCAAGCTTGCGGAGTAACCCGGCTGCGCAACGAAAGGGGGCGATCCAGGTCGCCCTTTTTCATGCCTGCCAATAAGTGCTTGGGTGACGCATGCTTTGCTGATCGGGTACAATTCGCGGCTATTTTTCGGCGGGCAGCCTGCCCGCGCCTTTTTCGAGTGTCGATCCGTGAGTGACCTGAGTCATATCCGCAATTTTTCCATCATCGCCCATATCGATCATGGCAAGTCCACCCTGGCTGACCGATTCATCCAGATGTGTGGCGGCTTGAGCGAGCGTGAAATGGAAGCTCAGGTGCTCGATTCGATGGATCTGGAGCGAGAGCGCGGCATTACCATCAAAGCCCACAGCGTCACCCTGTATTACAAGGCCAATGATGGTAAAACCTATCAACTGAATTTTATCGATACCCCCGGACATGTCGACTTCACCTATGAGGTGAGCCGCTCGCTCGCCGCCTGCGAAGGCGCGTTGCTGGTGGTCGATGCCGGCCAGGGCGTCGAGGCGCAGTCGGTGGCCAACTGTTACACCGCCATCGAGCAGGGCCTGGAGGTCATGCCGGTCTTGAACAAGATGGATCTGCCTCAAGCCGATCCGGATAAGGTCAAAGACGAGATCGAACACATTATCGGTATCGATGCCACCGATGCCGTGGCTTGTAGCGCCAAGAGCGGTATGGGCGTCGACGAAGTGCTCGAACGCTTGGTTGCGGTGATCCCGCCACCGACCGGCGATATCGAGGCGCCCTTGCAGGCATTGATCATCGATTCCTGGTTCGATAACTACCTCGGTGTGGTCTCGCTGGTGCGCGTGCGCCACGGTCGGATCAAGAAGGGCGATAAGGTGCTGGTCAAGTCCACCGGCAAGATTCATCAAGTGGATAATGTCGGTGTCTTCACCCCGAAGCTCACCAGTACCGCCGACCTCAAGGCGGGCGAAGTGGGCTTTATCGTCGCCGGTATCAAGGATATTCACGGTGCGCCCGTGGGCGATACGCTGACGCTGTCGAGTACGCCCGATGTCGACATGCTGCCCGGTTTCAAGCGAGTCAAGCCGCAAGTTTATGCGGGCCTGTTCCCGGTCAGTTCCGACGATTTCGAGGACTTCCGCGAAGCGCTGCAAAAGCTCACTCTCAACGATGCGGCCTTGCAATACGAACCGGAAAGCTCCGATGCCTTGGGTTTCGGTTTCCGTATCGGCTTCCTCGGTATGTTGCACATGGAAATCATCCAGGAGCGTTTAGAGCGCGAGTACGACCTGGATCTGATTACCACGGCGCCGACCGTCGTGTTCGAAGTGGTGATGAAGAACGGCGAGACGCTGTATGTCGATAACCCGTCTAAGCTGCCGGATCTGTCCTCGATCGAGGACATGCGTGAGCCTATCGTGCGCGCCAATATCCTGGTGCCCCAGGAACATCTGGGTAACGTCATCACCCTGTGTATCGAAAAGCGCGGCGTGCAGCGCGACATGCAGTTCCTCAGCAGTCAGGTGCAGGTGTCCTACGACCTGCCGATGAATGAAGTGGTATTGGATTTCTTCGACCGCCTGAAGTCGGTCAGCCGTGGCTATGCCTCCTTGGATTACAGCTTCGATCGCTTTCAGTCGGCCAATCTGGTCAAGCTCGATGTGTTGATCAACGGTGAGAAGGTCGATGCCCTGGCTTTGATCGTGCATCGCGACAAAGCGCACCATAAGGGCCGTGTGTTGACTGAAAAAATGAAGGAATTGATCCCGCGGCAAATGTTCGATGTGGCGATTCAGGCTGCGATCGGTGGGCAGATCGTTGCCCGTACCACCGTCAAGGCTCTCAGAAAGAACGTACTGGCCAAGTGTTACGGCGGTGATGTGAGCCGTAAGCGCAAACTGTTGGAAAAGCAAAAGGCCGGTAAGAAACGGATGAAGCAGGTGGGTAATGTGGAGATTCCACAGGAAGCCTTCCTCGCTGTTCTCAAGGTGGATGGCTAAGGTTTTATGTCGATTAATTTTCCATTGTTATTGGTCATCGCTGTCGCGGTATGCGGTGCGCTTGCGCTGTTCGACCTGATTTTTCTTGCGCCGCGCCGCCGCGCGGCTATCGCCAGTTATCACGGTCAGGTCGGCGAGCCAGACGAGGCGGTGGTCGAGCGTTTGAACAAGGAGCCGTTGCTGGTCGAGTACGGCAAATCGTTCTTCCCGGTATTGGCTATCGTCTTGGTGTTGCGCTCTTTCCTGGTCGAGCCGTTCCAGATCCCATCGGGCTCGATGAAGCCGACCCTGGCGGTGGGCGATTTCATTCTGGTGAACAAGTTCGCTTACGGTATCCGTTTACCGGTACTCGATACCAAGATCATCGAAGTGGGCGATCCGCAGCGCGGCGATGTCATGGTGTTCCGCTATCCCAGCGACCCGAATATCAATTACATCAAGCGTGTTATCGGTGTGCCGGGCGACCACATCGTGGTTGAGGGCAAACAGGTTTATATCAACGGTCAGGCCTTACCGCGGCGCTTCCTATACGAGCGTCTGGACGACGAGTCCAGTGGCGAGCGTATTTCGGGCGTTTATCCGACTGCGCGCTTCTACTCGGAGCAACTGGGTGAGGTAGAGCACAATATTCGCGAGCGCGATCGCGTAAGAGGTTCCGTGCGCCGGGAGTGGTTGGTGCCTGAAGGCCACTATTTCATGATGGGCGACAACCGCGACAACTCGAAGGACAGTCGCTTCTGGGAAGATCCGGTGGGAACCCCAGCCGAATTTTCCGGCATGGTGCCGGACAAGAACATCGTCGGCAAAGCCTTCGCCGTGTGGATGAGTTGGCCGGATCCGAAGTTCAGCAATCTGCCGAACTTCTCCCGTGTCGGCTTGATTCACTGACGCTCCACACAGCCCGGCGCTGTTCAATACGGCGCCACAGGCTATAAATAATCTTGTCTTGGCCTGATTGGTTTTTTATCTCATTGAGAATTGGGGCTTCATATGAAATTTGCGCAGTCGCAAAAGGGTATGTCGGTTCTTAGCTGGTTGATGGTGCTGGCGTTGGTGGCGTTTTTCGCCAGTGCGGCATTCAAGGTGATTCCGCATTATCTCGATTACATGGCGTTGGAAAAGATAATTACCTCTGTGGAAACGGATGAGGCTCTGGAAATAAACACAGTAGGGGCATTTTATGGCCATGTCGGTAGAGGGATGGAGGTTAACAGTATTCGCGACCTGAACCTGAAAGAAGCCCTTGAAGTGAAAGTCGAGAATAATGAGTTCCATGCGCACTTGCAGTATGAAAAACGCGAACCCCTTATTAAAAATATCGACCTAGTGGTGCGCTTCGATAAAGAATTCCGCGTGCGTATGCCGTGAGTACTTCGTTAGCCCGTCTCGAGCGGCAGCTCGGCTACACCTTCAAAGACCAGGAGTTGATGATCCTGGCCTTGACTCACCGCAGCTTCGCTGGGCGCAATAATGAGCGTCTGGAGTTCCTCGGCGATGCAATCCTCAACTTCGTTGCCGGCGAGGCGTTGTTCGAGCGCTTTCCCCTGGCGCGCGAAGGCCAGTTGTCGCGTCTGCGGGCACGCTTGGTCAAGGGCGAAACCTTGGCCATCCTGGCCCGTGGTTTCGATTTGGGCGAATACCTGCGCTTGGGCTCCGGCGAGCTGAAAAGTGGCGGTTTTCGCCGCGAGTCGATCCTTGCCGATGCCCTCGAAGCGCTGATCGGCGCCATCTATCTGGATGCCGGCATGGCGGTGGCGCGCGAGCGGGTGTTGGCTTGGCTGACCAACGAGTTGGAAAGCCTGACCCTGGTCGATACCAATAAGGATCCGAAAACCCGTTTACAGGAATTCCTGCAGTCGCGCGCCTGCGACCTGCCTCGCTACGAGGTGGTGGATATCCAGGGCGATCCGCATTGCCGGACATTCGTCGTCGAATGCCAGATCACCTTACTCAACGATAAAACCCTGGGCCAGGGCGCCAGCCGCCGTATCGCCGAACAGGTCGCGGCGGCGGCTGCCTTGATCGCCCTGGGTGTGGAGAATGGCCATGACTGATTCACCTGCAACACGCTGTGGCTATGTCGCCATCGTCGGCCGGCCCAACGTGGGCAAGTCGACTCTGCTCAACCATATCCTCGGGCAAAAGCTGGCGATTACCTCGCGCAAGCCGCAGACCACCCGGCACAACATGCTCGGGATCAAGACCGAAGGTGAGGTCCAGGCGATTTACGTCGATACCCCAGGTCTGCACAAGAACAACGAAAAAGCCCTCAACCGCTATATGAACAAGAACGCTTCGTCGGCGCTGAAAGACGTCGACGTGGTGATCTTCGTGGTCGACCGTACCCGCTGGACCGATGAGGATCAGATGGTCCTGGAGCGCGTTCAATATGTGCAGGGGCCGGTAATCCTGGCGATCAACAAGACCGATCGTATCGAGGATAAAGCCGAGCTGATGCCGCACCTCGAGTGGTTGGCGAGCCAACTGCCGAATGCGGAGATAGTGCCGGTTTCCGCGCAGCAAGGACACAACCTGGACACCTTGGAAAAGCTGGTGGGCGAGCGTTTGCCGGAGGGCGTGCACTTCTTTCCGGAAGACCAGGTCACCGATCGCTCCAGCCGCTTTTTCGCCGCCGAATTGGTGCGCGAGAAGATCATGCGCCAACTCGGCGCCGAGCTGCCGTACCAGATCACCGTGGAGATCGAGGAGTTCAAGCGCGACGGACGTATTCTGCATATCCACGCGCTGATCCTGGTCGAGCGCGACGGGCAGAAGAAAATCATCA
>NZ_CAMPHN010000057.1 GCF_946885885.1 uncultured Pseudomonas sp. | reverse complement strand
CCGCCACATGACGATGGTCGGTGCCGCAGCAACCGCCGACAACCGACAGGCGCGGTAGCGCCGACTGCAAGGCGGCGTACTGGATACCCAATTCTTCCGCGTCGCCGGCATCGAGATCGGTGCTCTCATCCAGTTCCGCATGGCTGCGTCGCGATGCATTGGCGCGCAAGCCGCGGATGCGTTGCAGCCATTCGCCGCCGCTACGCAGCACGTTGTCGAAATGGGTCGGGTGCGCGCAGTTGATCATGTAGTAAACCGCGTACCCTTGGGTGGCTTCGTCGGTGCGCAGCATGGCCTGTTGCAGCGTTTCTCCGGACGGCAGTCGCCCGTCGGTTTCCAGCGTGAATGAAATCGCCACCGGCATGGCGGCGTCTTTCGCCGCCATCACGATGCCGATGGCTTCCTCCGTGTAATTCAGCGTGAATGCCGCGACCATGTCGGCGTCCGTCTGGGCGAAGGTCTGGATTTGCGTTGCATGGTAATCCCGCGCTTGCTGCACGCTCATGCGCGAATCGGGCCGGTAACCGTCGCCGCGCGGGCCGAGGTTGCCGCTGATGACGATGCGGGTGTCCGGGGTTTCGTATTCGTCGCGGATGGCCAGCAACAATGCGATGGCCTTGCGATTGGCCTCGTCCAGTGCGCTCGCGTCGTAGCCCAGTCTGCTCGCCCAGTCGGCGTTGGCACGCCAGGTCGGCGCTTCCAGAATCAGGCCCAGGCCTTGCTCGCGGGCCATCTGCGCATAGCCGGAAAAATAGCGGTGCAGCATGGCCGTTCCATCGCTGTCTTTCAGCAAGTCGAACGAGGCGAACAGCGGAAGCTCCAGGTTCTCGTGAAAAATCAGCGTCGTTTCAAGGCCGCCATCGGTGATGAATAACTGCTCGTTCAGTTGGGGAAGGCGGTTGCGGTATTTGCTCATGGTATTGTCCCTGGGGCGATGAAAAGTGAAGGTGCCGGTCCGATCGATGCGTGACGGGTCGCACAACGATCGGGTTTTCGACTCCAAGGTACGTCCAGCAGGCTTCAAGGACTAAAGTCATATCTGCAACGAATCGGACGAATCGGCCATGCGCGCTACACATTCACCGGCCCGGGTGGCCATTCTTGCCTTGCCGGAAACCTCCGCCTCGGTGATCTACGGCATGTACGACATGTTCATGTCGGCGGGGCGCGACTGGGGGCTCATCGTGGATGGCTCGCCCGGCGCGGCGCTGATCCGCCCGCAAGTGGCGTCGTTGCACAAGGGCGCGTTCATTTGCGGCAACGGTGTCAGGATCGTGCCGCAGGCCAGCCTGGACGAATGCCTGGACGCCGACGTGGTTTGCGTGCCGGAACTGTTGGTGCCGCCCGGCGAGCCGCTGGACGGTCGGTTCATCGAAGAGATGGCATGGCTGCGGCGCTGCTACGAGGGCGGTGCGATGCTTGCGACCGCCTGTTCGGGGGCCATGCTGCTGGCGGAGGCCGGCCTGCTCGACGGTCACGAGGCAACCACGCACTGGGCGTACTGCGACGTGATGGCGCGGCGCTATCCGCAAATCAAGGTGCGCGGTCAACGCGCCCTCGTCGCGTCCGGCGAGGGGCAACGCCTGATCATGGCCGGCGGCGGCACTTCATGGCTCGACCTTGCGCTGTACCTGATCGCGCGCCTGATCGACGTCGACGCCGCGATGCAGGTCGCCCGGCTCAATCTGATCGACTGGCACGACATCGGTCAGCAGCCGTTCGCGCGGCTCGCGCGTTCGCGGCAAGTGGATGACGCCGTCATCGCGCGCTGCCAGAGCTGGATCGCCGAGCATTACGCGCAACCGTCTCCGGTCGCCGCGATGAGCCAGTTGAGCGGGCTGGCCGAGCGCTCGTTCAAGCGCCGCTTTCAGCAGGCCACCGGCATGCCGCCGCTGGAGTACGTGCATACCATGCGCCTGGAAGAAGCGAAGCAGATGCTGGAGTCCGGCAATCAGCCGATCGAGGCGATCGCCAATGAAGTGGGCTATGAGGACGCCGGATTTTTCAGCCGCCTGTTCCGGCGCAATGTCGGCATGACGCCCGCGCAGTACCGCAAGCGATTCGGCGCGATGCGCAAGGCGCTGGAGGCGGCGCCGTGAGCTATTGACGCGTTGGCCGCTCGCTAGCTGCCCAGCCGTCCAGTGGCCCATGCTTTCAGCAACGCTCGGGGCTCGCTCCAGGTCGGGGTCACCGTGCCTATGTCGGCTGTGGCGAGGGCATCCAATTGATGCAGGGCACGGGAGAAGGAGGCGACCTGCTGGTGGGCGAAGTCCGGGTCCAGGCGCTCGATGCCGCCTCCGGGCAACACCTGACACAGGTAATCGGGAACGGGGATCAGCGAGATGCCCGGAATGCCGGCCAGAAACAGCGGCTGCCCCTCGCCGAAGAACACCTTCTTGGTGCGGGGCGACAGCGTCAGGCTTCTGAGCTTGGTACGGTCCGCCACGGCCTGCAGATAGATCTGCTCCATGAGTGGGTTGGTGGTGTAGATCAGCTCCCGCTCGAGGCGCCCGGTGGGCGAGGGCCCGCCTGCGGCCCTGTCGTCCTTCCATTCGTTGCAGCCGAGATGCTCCAGAGTGAGGCTGGCCACCGCTTTGGCGTGGCCGTTTTGGCCGTCCCAGAATTCGGGATGGCGCGCCAGCCAGGCCGTGGTCGCCTGGCCTTCGTCCGTTACCTGGGGTATCTGGAAATGCCCCGTCGCCATGACGAAGACCTGAGTGCGGTTGCGCTCGGCTCGCCGTGCCTGGTGCCGGGCCAAGGCGAGCAGCCCGGCGGCGCCGTTTTCTTCACAGGCGTTCGGCCCGTCGGTATGGGTGTTGACGATCAGGGTTTCACCGGCATTGTTGCCGGGCAGCACGGCGTAGAGCGTGTCGGTCCGGGCGTCCTCCAAAGCTGCATCGAGCACCAGAGTGGCGGACAGGCCCTGTTGGGCCGCGTCTTTGAGCCGCTGGCCGGTGCCGGCCGTAACCCATAGCGCCGGGCAGTCCGCATAGGGGGTGGTGAAGGGCAGCACCTGGTCCTGGGCTTGTGCGTCCGAGAGCCCCTCGAAAATGCAGATCACCCCCAGCACGCCGGCCTGACGCGCTTGTGGCAGAAACGCGGCGAGCAGCGGCCCCAGCAGCGGTGTCGCCTCGCCCGACTGGAAATCGGCGCCCTCGTCGGGCAGGCTGGATTTACGCTGGAACATGGCGATGGCCTTCAGGCGCGAGAGGTCGATGCGTTCGACTGGCACTATGGCGATCTTGCCGCGGGCCTGGCTGAAATCCCCGGGGTTGCCGTCGAACCAGAACAATGCCCCCGTCACCCCCTGGGGCGTGGTCATGCCGGAGTAGGGGTACTCGGCCGCCACGGCAACCGGGCTGCCGTCCGACAGCGTCAAGGACGAGCCGCGGGCGGTCCAGCGCCGGATATGTTGAGCATCCCGATGAACCTGCAGGCCGAGGGCCTGGAACTCCGACTCCAGATAATCGATGGACCGGGCATGGGCCTCGCTACCGGTCAGGCGCGGCCCGAAACTGTTGAGACGCTCTATCCAGCGCCAGAGTTCGTCGCGTGTGGGGAGCTGTGCCAGGTCTATCGGGGTGGCTGGCAAAGGTTCGAGTGCTTTCCTTCGCAGGCGCTGGAACGCCGCGGCGGCCAGGATCGCAGTGGCGCCACCTAATAAGAGACGTCTCCGGTTCATGGGCTTTGATACTCCTTTGCCGCTGGCGATGGGCCTGCACCACTCGCTGGACCCGCCCGGGGAAGAACGGTTGATAACGGGGAATTCAGGACGAACAACAGCGTATGTCCCTTTTGGGTTTTTTTTGTTCCGTTCTTTTTGGCTCGCAATCCCGCACAGGGCTCTGCTCAAAGGGCCACCCTGGCCGGTCATGCGGCGGTGATTGCAGGGAGGGGCCGTACAGCCCGCGCAGCGTTCGGGTGCGCGGCCTACCTTACCCATTGCGGCTCCTGCAAGAAGTGTCACGCTTCCTCAGATGATCCATGCGACACGCAATGGCTACATAGCCTTGGCTCTGGGGGGACCCGGCCTGCCGCAGCCGGTGACAGGCGAGCCGGTGCTGACGGGCGAGACGGGCAGCAATCGGCCAAAAGCTGCCCTTGGTTATCTACGAAATCAGGGCCCATTCAGTAGCCGCGGCAAGAAAGTCGGTGTTGGTTATCAGAAGATCCCGCGGCGGCAGCTGCGGAATAGTCAGAGCCAGCGGCGAACCTCGGCCTTGTAGCGGCGGTAGTCGTCGCCGAACTTCGCTTCGAGATAGCGCTCCTCGCGAGCGATCACTTGCCTCTGGATCACGATCAGCACCAACGGAAGCAAAGCCAAGGCGATCGCTCCGTCGAAGCCGACCGCAATGCCTGCATAGACAAGCGCCATGCCGAGGTACATGGGATTGCGGGTCCACCGATAAGGGCCGGTCGTTGCGATGAGGGTCGTTGGTCGCGACGGCGGAACTTGGGTGCCCAGACGCCGGAACAGCCCCGCCGCCGCAAGCATCATCGCCGCGCCGGCAGCGAACAGCAGCGCGCCCGTCGCGACTAGCAACCACCGGTCGATGCCGAAAGAGCGCAGGGCGACGAACCGCTCTGCCGCCAGGCCCAACAGCAGCGCTCCCAGATAGATGAAGGGCGGAGGGAAGCGCACCCCCGCGCTGTCCGGTTCGACGGCCATGTTCATCTCCTCTCTATGTGCTCAAGCCAGCATCGACTGTTGGGCGAAAATACCCGCCATCGCGCCCTGCGATGATGCCTGGGTGACCGAGGGCAATATGGGCGTGGTGAGATCGCCGGCGGCGTAGATGCCGAGCGTGCTGGTTTGGCGGCGCTCGTCGACTTTGAGCACGACGCCGGTGGGCGTATCCATCGTGGCAAGGCCCAGCGATTCATGCAGGTTTGCGGACGGCTTGTTACGCGGATGAGCAAACAGGATGTCGACCGCGACAGTGGAGCCAGTGTCAAGATTGACGGTAGCGATATGCCCCTGGTGATGGGCGATCTCGACGATCCGCCCGTCGACGACAGGTATGTTGCGGTGCGCCAGATCGGCCTGTATATCAGGCGCAATGTCGTGACCATCGGCAAAGACAGTCAACCTGTCGGTCCAATCGAGGAACAGCCTGACCTGGTTGTGCGATTGCGGGCCGGACCACACGAGGCCCCAATGCTGGCCGGCGGCTTCAAAGCCGTCGCAATAGGGGCAGGGGACGATGGACGTGCCCCAATTCTCGGCAAAGCCTGGAACATCAGGCATCTGGTCGACGACGCCATAGCTCAGGATCACGCGGCGGGCCCTTAGGCTTTCGTGATCGTCAGTGACAACGCAGAAATCGTCGATTACGCCAGAAATTTTCTCCGCCCGGGCATTGACCAGCCTGAGCGTTGGATAGCGCGCCAACTGCTGCCGCGCCGCGGCCAGGATGTCCAGCGGCGGCGTGTGATCGTGACCGAGCAGACCATGCGAATGGCCGGCAAAGCGGTTACGCGGCCGGCTGGTATCGAGAACGATGACCTTGCGGCGGGCACGGCCGAGCTGCAAAGCGGCAGCGAGACCGGCAAAACTTCCGCCGATGATGATGACGTCATTCATGGTGATGGGCTCCGCTGGAGGGCAGGCTGTAACCTAGCCTTTGGATTGCAAAATTAAGATACTTAATGGTATCGTATATCTTAAATTAAGATACTGTAAAGTACCAATATCATGACCGAAACCATACAGGGCCGGCGCGGCCGGCCCACCAACGAGGCGCTTGCCCAAACGATACTCGACGCCGCGAGCGAACTTTTTGTGGAATTGGGTTTTCAAGCGACGACGTTGGACAAGGTCGCCCAGCGGGCGAAGATATCCAAGCTCAGCATCTATAGGCGCTTCGAGAACAAGGAGGCGCTGTTCAGCGCAGCCATCGCGGCCGGCTGCCAGCAGTCGTTTGCACCACAGGCCCTGCTTGAAGGTGCCGAAGGTTCGGTCGAGGACCAACTTATGGCGGTGGGAACATCACTGCTGCGCACGCTGTTGAGACCAGACGTCAGCAGTATCGAAGCCATGGTCATGGCCGATAAAACGAGTCAAAACGCCCTGAGCAAGCGCCACTACGAAGCCGGCGCCGCCCATGTCATCGCCGACATCGAGGCCCTGTTGCGCCAACTTCACGCGAAGGCGCTTCTCAACGTGCCCGATCCCCTCCAAGCCGCCCGCTTGTTTGCCGCGCTCTTCAAAGGGTCCGATCTACTGATGATCGCCCGCTTCGATCAGGCGAGAGCAGAGGACGAAAACGAAATCGAATCCTATTGCCGGTCGGCCGTCTCCATGTTCATCGCTGCGCACGGTCGCAGCGACCATGCGGGTGGATAAGCATTTAATTGCTCCGGGGCAGCTTGGCCCAGGCTTGGGTTTGCACTTCAGGGGCCGCAGCGGAATCACAGGCTGCGCCCGATTAACTGTCGCAGTACTGGCGCAAGTGCTCAGCATCGTAGCCTGAATCGACCATAGGTTCGTAGACTCTTTCAAGCTGCTGTCTCTGGCCAGGAGCGGCTGCTATTGGCCGACAGCAGTCAACCGAAATCGCCCGCAGCGCGAACGAAATCGAAGTGCACCTGGGAGCCCTGGATGCCCTTGACCAACCGATGCCGACCCACGAAAGCTGGATCGTCCGTCGCGAGTCCTGGTTGCCGCCGTTTTCGCTCGCGAGGCGATACGAGCGCGACCGTAACGCCACGGGGCGCTTCGAGGCGTAGGCGGTGCGCGAATGCGCTCTACTCAGGGCTCTCCCGGCATTCGGCCCTGCGCCGCAAGTCATCTATGTCGCGCTTGGGGGGCGCACCGAACAGGCGCGCGTATTCGCGGCTGAAATGCGAAGGGCTCTCGTAGCCGACCCGGAACGCGGCGGTTGCGGCGTCCAGATCTTCATTCAGCATCAGGCGTCGCGCCTCATTCAGCCGCAGCCATTTTTGGTACTGCAAGGGACTCATGGCGGTGAGCTGACGGAAGTGGTGATGCAGGCTCGACACGCTCATCCGCACATGGGCCGCAAGTTCATCGATCCGCAGGGTCGCCGCGTAATTCACTTTCAGCCAGTCGATGGCTCTGGCGACACGATGCCCCTGACTGCCGACCGAGGTGATTTGCCAGAGACGCGCGGCCTGATCGCTCATCAGCAGGCGATAGTGGATCTCCCGCTCGATGAGCGGCGCGAGCAAGGGAATCGCGCTGGGCTCGTCCAGCAAATCGAGCAGCCGCTTGAACGGATCGAGCAGTGCCGGCGTCATGGCGCCGATACCGATACCTCTGTCGCCCGAACGCTCGGCGGGCAGAGGGAGCCCGCCTTGGGCGATCAATTCCGCGATGGTGCGCAGGTCGAGCTTGAACGTGAGCCCCAGGCAAGGTCTCTCCCGGCTGGCGCTAACCACTTGCGAATTGGCCGGAAGGTCCAGCGAGGTGATCAGGAAGCGGCCGCCATCGTAAGGGTACGCTTCTCCTCCCACGAGCATTTGCTTCTCGCCCTGGACGACCAGAACCACGCTGGGCTCTATCAGGCACATGCAGGGTGGCGCAGGCGCCTCGCGCCGGAACAAGCCAAGACTGGCAATTGAGGTGGCGCAGTCCGTTCCGCCCGTGGTCCATCGCCCGATAGTCTCGATCATGGGCTCCTGCACGGCGCTTAGCCGCTCCGACTCCTCTCGCTCGCGCCGTATGTGAACTGCCACCTCAGTCTCCCGCTATGTGTTTGCCGGAAGCCTATCCGAGCCTGGCGCCGACAAGCATGAAAAATCCGTAGCGCCGGAGAATCAGGCAATGAATCTGGAGGATTCGTGTACCGATGAGCGAGCCCGCAAAACCATCATGCAGCCTGTAACTACGCGAGGAGTCCCAGGCGACAGGCTGTCGATCCGGCTGTCATGCCCCTCGGGGATGCCTGGAGTTCACGCGGCGATTTCTGCATCCAACCCACCGGAGGTGTCCCAATGGGCAACCTATATTCCCGTAAGTCGTTTTTCCAGGGCGCCATCGTTGCCTGCGCGGCAATGCTGGCGAGTGCTCAGTTCGCTCTGGCACAGACCAATCCAGCCTCCATCGAGGGTAACGCCATGCACCTGACGCAAGAGTGGGATAAAACCTTCCGCCAAAGCGCCAAGGTCGACCACCGGAAGGTGACTTTCAAGAACCGTTACGGCATTACCCTGGCTGCCGATCTGTATCTGCCCAAGAACCCTGGTAGCCAGCAACTGGCGGCGCTCGCCGTCGGTGGTCCGTTTGGCTCCGTGAAAGAGCAGTCGTCGGGGCTCTATGCGCAAACCATGGCGGAGCGCGGTTACGTCACGCTTGCGTTCGATCCGTCCTATACCGGGGAGAGTGGCGGCGAGCCCCGCAACCTGGCCTCGCCGGACATCAACACCGAAGACTTCAGTGCCGCCGTGGACTTTCTGGGGCTGCAGTCATCTGTCGACCGCAACCGTATCGGCATCATCGGCATCTGTGGTTTCGGCGGCATGGGGCTGAACGCTGCGGCGGTGGACAAACGCATCAAGGCCGTTGTCACCACCAGCATGTATGACATGTCGCGCACCATGGCCAAGGGTTTGAACGATAGCCTGAGCGGAGAGCAGCGCACGCAGATGCTGGAGCAGATGAGCCGGCAGCGTTGGGTGGATGCCGAACGGGGCTCCCCGGCCGCCGGCCCGCGGATTCTGCCCGAGACGCTGGAAGGCGAGAGCAATCCGATCATCGAGGAGTTTTTCGATTATTACCGGACCCCGCGCGGCTACCACAAGAATGCCCCGAACTCGAGCGGCGCCTGGACGGCCACGAACCCGCTGTCGTTCATGAATTTCCCGCTGCTGACCTACGTCGATGAAGTCTCGCCGCGTCCGATCCTGCTGATTGCCGGTGAAAACGCCCATTCCCGCTATTTCAGCGAAGATATCTACAAAGCCGCGGCAGAGCCAAAGGAGCTGCTGATCCTCGAAGAGACCAGCCACGTCGACCTGTACGACCGTATGGATAAAATTCCGTTTGAGGCGATTGCCGCGTTCCTTGGCAAAAACCTCTAAGGAAAGGCTATGTCCCAATGGCGTGTTGCACGGCGATAAGCCCTTGGATCGGGCGGCGCTCCGTTGAGGAGCGCCGCGACGAAGCCCAACGAGACATGCCGATGCCTGTTGGGCTTCGCTGCGCTCAGCGCCAACCTACCCATTGCATGCAACACCTAACGGGTACATAGCCTAAGGAAAGGTCCCCAGAAACGCAGCCCTGGGTCGCAAACGCTCAACGCTGAGATTGAGCGGCGAGCCGGTTATTTCATGGCCTATGCGCAGTCGGCCGACTCAAGCTCCGCATAGGCTTGGACGAAAAGCTCCACTGCGGCGGCGACGCGCGATTGGTCCGCCTGCATGGCGCTAGCGGGGTCGAGATTGCCGGCTGTCAGCAGCAGGAATTGGGTGGCGGCTTGTGCGGGATCGTTGCAGCGGGTGCCCTGGGACAGGGCCTTCTCCAGATACGAACGGTACGGACGATGGCGTTGCCGCCAGCGTTTCGGCGGCACCCAGTTAGACCGCGCCAGCATGCGCGTGAGTGTCAGCGATGCCGGATGCCCGGCTTGCCGCAGCAGCGCCTGGGCGACCTGATTCAACTGCGTGCGCAGATTTCCTGCCACGGGCGCCGCCAGCGCCGGCTCTGGCAATTCTTCCAGGCAATGCTCGATAACGGCCCGAAACAGCTCGGCCTTATTGCCGAAATGCGCATAGAGGGTCGCTTTGGTCACGCCCGCGGCTTCGGCGATCAGCTGCATATTGGCCAGGTCGTAGCCGAGCGCGGCAAAGGCCTCGCTCGCCGCCAGGAGGATTTCCCGCTGCCTGGTCTGCCGGGCCTTTAGCCTGCGGCCATGATTGGAGCCTGGGTTCATAGTCACACCTCGCTTTTCCAAGGGCGGCGTCTTGCGGCGAGCGCCGTCCGGTTGTGCAGGCTGGCCGCCCGCGAAGGGCGGGCGCAGCGGCCTGTTCAGCCGAGCCCGAAGGTTTTGCGCAACCCCGCATCGACGGGGCCCGCCGGCATGAAGCGGCGGAGTTTTCGCAGCAGGGAGGCCTCGCCCTTGGGCGTGCGCCGCATTTTCCAAGCCCCCAGGGCGGCGTCGACAATGGTCATGGCGACCCCATCGGGCTCCGGCGCCTTCTGGACATTCTTTTGAATGGCCTGGGAAGCGACACTGCGCTCGCTGTCATAGGCCGGGATTTTTGCAGCCGTCTGGGGTGCATTGATGTCCAGGTTGGTCTTGGTGAAGGAAGGCTCGACCAGCGCGACACGAATGCCGAACTTGCGCACCTCGTGATCCAACGTCTCGGACAGCCCTTCCACGGCATGTTTGGAGGCCGAATAGAGCCCCATGTACGGCGCCGGCAGGAAGCCCAGCACCGAACTGACGTTGACGATGCGCCCGGTGCCTTGCTCGCGCATCTGCGGCAGCACCGCCTGGGTGGTGCGCAGGATACCCAGCACGTTGGTATCGAACAGCGACTGCGCCTCGGCGATCGAGGTTTCCTCCGTCGTGCCGAGCAGGGTCACGCCCGCGCTGTTGACCAGCACGTCGATGCGCCCCGCCTGGGCGATGATCGCCTGGACTCCCTGTTGCACCGAGGCTTGGTCACGGATATCCATCTCGACCAGTTCGACACCGGCTATGGGCTGTGCCTTTGCCGTATTGCGCACGCTGCCGAATACCCGGCAGCCGCGTTTGGCGAATCGCTCCGCGGCGGCACGGCCGATACCCGATGACACGCCGGTAACAACGACAACGGTGGAATTCGACATAGCGATTTCTCTCTCTTTGGCTGAATTGGATAGGGCGCTGCCCGTTTATGCGGGCACCGTCTCCATGGAGCGATTGAGGCTGACGGGCCTGATCTTGAACCAGATGGCGTACATGGCCGGCAGGAACACCAGGGTCAGTACGGTGCCGGCGAAGGTGCCGCCGATCAGGGTGTAGGCGAGCGTGCCCCAGAACACCGAATGGGTCAGTGGGATAAAGGCCAGGATCGCCGCCAGCGCGGTCAGGATCACCGGCCGGGCGCGTTGCACGGTGGCCTCGACGACCGCGCTGAACGGTTCCAATCCCGCCTGTTCGTTGTGGCGTATCTGCCCGATCAGGATCAGCGTGTTGCGCATCAGGATGCCCGACAGCGCAATCAGGCCGACCAGCGCGTTGATGCCGAACGGCTGCTGGAACAGGATCAGGGTCGGCACCACGCCGATCAGCCCCAGTGGGCTGGTCAGGAAGACCATGACCATCGCCGAGATCGAGCGCACCTGAAGGATGATGATGAGCAGGGTGATGGCCAGCATGATCGGGAAGAGCGGCAGCATGGCTTTGCTGGCTTTGCCCGACTCCTCGATGGAGCCGGCTTCGACGATGCGGTAGCCGCTCGGCAGCTTGTCCATGATCGGCCGCAGCTGCCGGGTGATGGCCGTCGACACGTCCGGCGGTTGCAGGCCGTCGGCGATGTCGCCGCGTACGGTGATGGTCGGCATGCGGTCGCGCCGGCGCATGATCGGTTCTTCCATGCGCACATCGACCACGCCGACCTGCGCCAGCGGGATGCGTTGGCCGTTGGCGCCGGCCAGGGTGAAGTCGGCGATTCTCGCCGGATCGAGGCGGGTATCGCCGGCCGAGCGGGCGACCACCTGCACCGTGCGAATGTCCTCGCGCACGGCGGTAACGGGCACACCGCTGAGCAGGAATTGCAGTTGTTGCGCGACGGCGCTGGAGGTCAGGCCCACGGCCTGCAAGCGGTCCTGCTGCAAGTTGAAATGCAGCGCGGGCGTGCGTGTGCCCCAGTCGGTATTGACCGTGCGCATCATCGGGCTGGCAGCCATGACCCGCTGCACCTCGGCGGCGATTTCGCGCAGTTTGTCCGGATCCGGCCCGGTGACCCGGTAGGCGACCGGGAATGGCGAATAGGGGCCGAACACCAACTGGGCTACACGCACCCGCGCCTCACTGGCCAGGCCGTCGGCGATCGCCCGGCGCAGCCGCTGCTTCAATGCATCGCGCTGGTCCTGATTGTCCGTGCGGATCACGATCTTGGCGAACGACGGATCGGGTAGCTCCGGTGCCATCGAGAAGTAGAAACGTGGCGCGCCCTGGCCAATGTAGGCCGTGACTATCCTGGCTTCCTCCTGCTCGGCCAGCCAGGCTTCCACCTTCGCCGCGGCGGCGCTGGTCTGGACGATCGAGGTGCCATAAGGCATCTGCACCTCGACCAGCACTTCGGGACGATCGGAGATCGGGAAGAACTGTTTCTTGACCAGCCCCATGCCGAGTATGGCCGCGACGAACAGGCCGACCACCGTGCCGGCGACCAGCCATTTGCGCGCGATGACCCGTTCCAGCACCTGACGGAAACGGTTGTAGCGCGGCGTGTCGTAGAGCGCGTTGTGGCCGCCTTCGACCTTGTTGCTCTCGGCCTTTTTGATGGCAGGCAGCAGCTTGACGCCCAGGTAGGGTGTGAATACCACCGCGACCACCCAGGAAGCGATCAGCGCGGTGCCGACGATCCAGAACATATTGCCGGTGTATTCGCCCGCGGTGGAGCGGGCGAAGCCGTTGGGCATGAAGCCGACGGCCGTGACCAGCGTGCCCGAGAGCATCGGTGCGGCGGTGTGGCTCCAGGCATAGGCCGACGCTTTGACGCGGCTGTAACCTTCCTCCATCTTCACCACCATCATTTCGATGGCGATGATGGCGTCGTCCACCAGCAGGCCCAGCGCCAGGATCAGCGAGCCCAGGGTGATGCGGTCGAAGTTCTTGCCGCTCGCGGCCATCACTATAAAGACCATCGCCAGCGTCAGCGGTACGGCCGCGGCGACCACGATGCCCACGCGCCAGCCCATGCTGACGAAGCTCACCAGCATCACCACCAGCAGCGCGACGAAGAACTTGATCATGAACTCATCGACCGCCGTGCTGATGTTGACGGCCTGGTCGGTGACCTTGCCCAGGCTCATGCCCAGCGGCAGCTCGGCATTGATCGCACGCACCTCGCTGTCCAGCGCCTTGCCCAGGTCGAGCCCGTTCCAACCCTCGCGCATGACGATGCCCAGCAGCAGGGCCGGTTCACCGCCGTTGCGGATCAGCAAGGTCGCCGGGTCTTCATAGCCACGCTTTACCGTGGCGATGTCCGATAGTTTGAGCGTGCGCCCCTGGGCCACGATCGGCGTGTCGCGGATTTTCTGCAATTCATCGAAAGCGCCGTCCAGGCGAACGAATACCTGCGGCCCCCGGGTTTCCACCGAGCCGGCCGGGGTCAGGGCATTCTGGCTGTTGAGCGCGGCGAACACCTGTTGCGGGCCGATACCCAGGGTCGCCAGGCGCTCATGGGCGAATTCGACATAGACGCGCTCGGGCTGCTCGCCGACGATATTGACCTTCTTCACCCCCGGCACGTGCAGCAGCCGCTGGCGCAGCGTCTCCGCGTCGCGCGCCAGCAAGCGCTGCGGTTCGCCCTTGGCCTTGAGCGCATACAGGGCAAAGGTGACGTCCGCGTATTCGTCGTTGACCATCGGCCCGATCACTCCGGCCGGCAGGCCGATGGCCTCGTCGCCGACTTTTTTGCGCGCTTGGTAGAACTGCTCCTGCACTTGCGCAGGCGGTGTGGTGTCGAGCAAGGACAGGGTGGTGAACGCCAGGCCGGGTCTGGTGTAGGTCTCGCTGCGGTCGTACCAGCGCAGCTCTTGCAGACGCTTTTCGATCTTCTCGGCGACCTGGTCCTGCATTTCCTGAGCAGTGGCGCCGGGCCAGGCGGTGACGATGGTCATCACCTTGACCGTGAAGGCGGGGTCTTCCGCCCGGCCCAGCTTGAAGAACGCAACGATCCCGGCCAGGGAAATCAGGCAGACCAGAAACAGGGTGATGGCGCGCTCGCGTACGGCGAGCGCCGACAGATTGAAACGGCCTTCGCTCATGGACGGACTCCCGCGGCCGCCGCGACTGCGGCTTGATCGGCCAACCGCACTTGCTGGCCTTCGCGCAGCAAGTGCGCGCCGAGCGCGACTATCCGCGCGCCTCGCTCGAGCTGGCCGGCGATACGCGCGCTATCGTCGCCCAGGCGCTGGACCGTCACCGGTCGCCACGTCACCGTTGCCGGCTCGCCGTCGATAACCCATACGCCCGGCCCTTTACCCGCATCGAACAGGGCGCCGATCGGCACTTGCACGTCGCCTTGCGCGAGGGGCCCGCCATCCGGAATTTGCAGGGTGACAGTGGTGCCCAAGGGCGCGTTGGCCAGCTCGCCTTGCAATACATAGCGCGCCTCGAACGTGCGGGTCAGGCGGTTCGCCACATCCGAAAGCTGGCGGAGCTGGCTCGGAACGCTTACGTCCTCTTTACCGAAGAGCGTGGCCTGGGCGCTGGAGCCGACCGCGGGGCGCAGGGTTTCCGGCAGCTGGATGATGGCTTCGCGGGGGCCGGCGTGGGCCACGCGCACCGCGACCTGGCCGGCGCTGACGACCTGGCCGGGTTCGACCAGGGTTTCCATGACGATGCCATCGGCATCGGCCATCAACTCGGCATAACGGGTCGCGTTGCGGGCCACTTCGGCTTGGGCCTCGGCCGCACTGAGCTGGGCTTTGGCGGCATCCGCCGCGGCCTTGAAGCGATCATAGGCTGAAGCCGATATCGCGCCGGTTCCGCGTAACTCGCGGTAACGGGCTTCATCTTCCGATGTCTGTTGCGCCAGTGCTCGCGCCGCGGCGACCGCTCCGCGCTGCGCATGGGCGGCGAGCTGCAGATCGACGGGGTCGATACGCATCAGCGGCTGACCGCGTTTGACGCTTTGTCCCGTGTCCACCAGCCGCTCCAGTACCTTGCCGGAGACGCGAAAGCCCAGGTCGCTCTGGACCCGGGCGGCTACGGTGCCGGTGAAGGCGCGCGACGCAGCAGTCGCATCCTGGACGATAACGGCACGCACCAGCGGCGCTTCGGTGCGCGGGTCGGATGGCGTTTTTTCGCCGCAAGCGACCAAGGCAAACGGCAATGCACAGATAAAGGTGGGTAAAACGAGGCGGCGCCGACGCATAGGAGTCCCATTGATAAATGGATTGGGACTCTTACTTTGTATCTAGTGACCAATTTAGTCAATGGTCACGATTCGATTCGCTGCATTAGGGCGACAGGCTGCGCAGTGCCAGAGCGGAAAGCAGGGCCGGCGCCTCGTCGGTATGACCGAAGCTATGCTGCAAGAGCAGCGGGTTGAGGTAGGGGCGCATGATCAGATAGATCGCCATCACCACTTCGTCGAGTGGCGTCTTGCGCTCGAAGTCTCCGCTTTGTCGGCCTTCCTGCAGGATGTCCTGCAGCAATTTGCGAATGCGCTCTTCATATTCGGACGCCGCCTGCCAGCCCTCGGTTGCCGCCGAGGATGCGATCTCATAGAGCTTGCGGTCCTGGAAAAACAGGCGAAGGCTGGCTTCGACGATCGCCTTGAACATCCGCCGCAGCTTCTCCGGCGGCCGATCGGCCTCGCCGACGGCCGCTCTGACCTCGGCTTCGATCTGGCTCAGGCAGCCCGCGCAGATCATCTCGCCAATCGCCTGCTTGGATTCGAAGAACTTGTAGATGTAGGCCTTGGAGAAGCCGATGGCTTTGGCGAGATCGGAGACGGTGGTCTTCTCGTAACCGTAGCGGCTGAAGTGTTCGGTGGCCGCGGCAACGATCTGGTCGCGCACATCGTGATCCGCTGGGCCGCGTGTCGAAACTGAATGGGAGGGTATCTGGCTCATGGTCCATAGCCTACAGCTCGTCTTGGGAATGGACAACAAGTGACCAATATGTATTATGGTCACTAAATGCCTGTTACTTAAGCCAGCTCCCATCTCCTGCTGCGGAAGAAGCCCATGCTGCCCAAACGCCCCATCGCCATGCTTATCCTTGCCAGCCTCTCGGTGGGCTGCGCAGTCGGCCCCGACTACACCCAACCGGCTACGCCCCTGCCGGAAAAGTACCTGGGGCAGGCGGCAATTGACCGACGGCATGCTGCCGCCAGCGCCGACCTCGTCGCCTGGTGGGCGGGATTCGGCGACCCGCAACTGACTCGATTCGTAACCCTGGCCCTGCACCAGAACCTCGATCTCGCGCAGGCCTCGGCTCGCGTCGCGCAAGCGCGTGCGGGGCTCGGAGCGGCTAACGCCGCCTTGTTGCCCGCCGGCAATCTCAACGGTCAGGCAGCCCGGGGCCGGCAATCGCTGGAAACGCCGCTGGGACAGGTTCTGGACTCGACGCCGGCTTTCGACCGCTACGGCAATGCCTTCGAGGTCAATCTCGGTGCGAGCTGGGAACTGGACGTGTTCGGTGGCCTGCGGCGTGGGCGCGAAGCGGCGCTTGCCGAGTATCGGGCCTCGGAGGCGGGCGCTGCCGCGACACGACTGACGGTGGCGGCGCAGACCGCCGATACCTATATCAGCATCCGTGGTTTGCAAACCCGCCTCGATGTGGCCCGCGGGCAGGTGCGCACGCAGCAGGAGCTGCTCGCCACCATCCAGCTGCTGTATAGCAAGGGGTTGGCGGCCGAGCTGCAGGTGCGCCAGGTCGAAGGCGCGCTGGCCCAGGTTCTGGCATCCATACCCGTGCTGGAAATGAGCCTGGACACGGCGATGAACGCATTGGACGTCATGCTCGGCTCGCCGCCCGGTGCGCATCGGACCGAACTGGTCGAAACCGGCGCCATCCCGGCCGCCCCGCGGATAGGGGCGACGGGATCGCCGGGCGAGTTGCTCAGGCGCCGCCCCGACCTGATCGCGGCCGAGCGTCAACTGGCCGCGGCGAACGCGCGTATCGGCGTGGCCATCGCCGAGTACTACCCCAAGCTCTCCCTGAGCGGGCTGATCGGCAGTGCGACATCGGTGTCCAGTGGCAACCTGTTCAGCAACGCCGCCAGTCAGACCGCTGGCGTGCTGGGCCTGCGCTGGCGTCTGTTCGATTTCGGCCGCATCGATGCGCAGATCGAGCTGGCCCGGGGGCAGGAGGCCGAGCTGTTGGCGGCCTATCGACTGGCCGTGCTGCGGGCTACCGAGGATGTGGAAAACGCCTTCTCGGCCCTGGTCAAGCGCGAGCAGCAGGCGGGCGCGCTCGCCCAGGGCGTGGACTCGCTCGGCCGCGCGCGGGAGGCCTCCTTTGCGGCTTACCAGAAAGGCATCGTCAGCCTGATCGAGGTGCTGCAAGCCGACGAGAATCTGCTGCGTGCCGCCGACGCGCGGGCCCAGGCGCAAACCGAATCGGCACGCGCCGCGGTCGCGGCCTTCAAGGCGCTCGGCGGCGGTTGGCAACCCCGCGAGCCCGCGGCGCTTGCGACTCGATAACGGGACGCTATGCACAGGCCGGCGATTGTTTTGGCTATGCCCCAGCTACGTGTTGCATGCAGCGAGGCCCAGCAGGAGGGGCGCCCCGAGGTCGTAATGCTGTTCACTTGCGCCAAGTGAGCAGCATTTTTTGTAGCCCGGATGAAATCCGGGGGCTGTCTGGCGTCTGAAAAACTGCTCCCGGATTGCATCCAGGCTACGCGACTGAGTTGCGCTGCTGCCTGCCCCTGGCGGACTTTTCCCCAAGGCGGACACGCCTCTGTTGAAGTTGCCCACAAAGACTGTGGAGCGAGTTGTGGATAAGGTGGGTGTAGCCAGCTGCGCGCTTAGTTGGCCGGCTTTCAGCGGCTATTGCTGATTTTTTGATCAATCCTGTTTTTGTCGCAAAAACAGCAGCTTAGTCGAGTTATGCAGCGACGCTGAAGTTGTCCACGACTACTGTGGGCATCGTTGTGGATAACTGTGGTATGCCTTGTTCGAGCCCTCGGCGGGCGCCGCTTTGCGCCGGTTGATCAGTATTTGATCAGCTCACCAGGCGCTGGCCTTGACGCACTTCGGTATCCGGTAAGTCAAGAAATAATCATGCTATTTCAAGGTGTTGGCGTAGGCAGGCGAGGCCAGCTGAATGACTTATCCCGGATAGCTGTGGAGCGATCTGTGGATAAGCTGCGTATGTCTGCTGCCAGGCCCCTGGGGACTAAGCCTGGCTGTCGCTGCTGGTTTTTTGCTCAATTCCAACGAACCTTGGGCTGGTCTGTGCATAACCGACCAAAAGGGGGCGCTCAAGGTTGCTGTTCGGCGAGGCGCTGGATAAAGGTGGCGATATGGAGCTGGAACTCCGGTAGCTGCTTGGCCGGCAACCAGCGCTGGTAGATCGCCAGCATGGCTTGGGGCTGTTGCGCCTGTTTGCGTACCTGCTGGCGGAAACGTTCGGTGAGCTGTCGACCCCAGGGTGTTTTCGCGCAGTAGATGCCGCTGATGGCGTACGGGCCTGTCTCCTCGAGCGCCAGCGCGCTCAGTTGGCTCGGTCCGGCGGCGTGCAGCAGGTTCGGCAACGGGTATTCCAGGGTGTAGTCGGCGCGCCCGTAGGCCACCATCACGCTGAGGTTGGCGCCCAGGTTGGGCGCATGGATCAGTTGCAGGTTGCTCGGCGGTCGGTCATGCAGCAGCGCTTGCAGGGCGGGGCCGTACAGCCGGCCTTTGGTCACCACGCCACGTAGTTGCGGATCGCTGATGGTGCGGCGCAGGGACAGCGGCGCCTGTGGGCGCAGTGTCTCGGCCAGGTCGCTACGAACGATCAGGTGTACCGGCGGCAGCACCATCATCTCGGCGAAATAGCCGATGCGGTCGCGCTCGTCGGTGGCCAGGGCGGCGCCGAAGCAGACCGGCTTGCCTTCCTCGATATCCTTGAAGGCGCGGGGCACATTGCCCAGTTGGAAGCCGTGGTGGTATTGCGGCAACTGCTCGGTGATCAGGCGCAAAGTTTCGTAGACCAGGCCGTCGACCGGTCGTTGATCCTTGAAGTTGCTGAAGCCGGCCCAGTCCGGCAGTACCCAGACGACCTGGTGCTCGCTGGCCATGCTGCCGCTGCAGCAGGCCAGGAGTATCGGTACGGTCAGAAATTTCAGCGGAATTGGCATGCGCTATCACCGGGCGCGGAGCAGGCCTGCCCTGTTGCAGGTCTCACCTATGAGCATAGTCGCTGACGGCCCGTTCGATAGGTCTATTGCGTTGCCGGCAAAGCGGCCAGACCGCTGGCTGCGGGAGTATCAGGCGGCCAGCAAGCAAGCCCCGGTAAGCGCCGTGGCGGCGCCGGCGAGGCGGATCAGCGGCGCGCCGGCTTGCGGCAGCAGGCGCACCAGCGCGAAGCCTGCGGTATGCAACGCGGCGGTGGCGCTGACAAAGCCCAGGGCATAACCCCAAGGGCTGGCCAGTGTCGGCAGTTCCAGGCCGTGGGCCACACCATGGCTCGAAGCGAAGGCTGCGGTAAGGCTCAGGGCAACCGCGATGGGCAGGCGCACGGCGACCGCCACCAACAGCCCGAACGCCAATACCGAGGCGGCGATGCCGGTTTCCAGCAGGGGCAACTGCATGCCGGCAAAACCCAGCAAACCGCCGAGCAGCATGCTGACGACGAAGATCCCGGGCAGCGCCCAGCGCGCCGCACCGCTCTGTTGCGAGGCCCAGAGGCCGACGGCGAACATCGCCAACAGGTGGTCGAGGCCCAGCAACGGATGGGCGAGACCGGCCAGCAGGCCGGCGGCTTGATGGCCTGGATGGGCGAAGGCCAGGCCAGGTGCGAGAAGCAGGGCGAGGGCGGGCAGGTGTCTATGCAGTTTCATGGCGGCGCTCCTTAAGTGGCTGGTTCAGGCGGCGGTCAGCATGCCGTGGCGTTCGATAAAGGCGATGATCTGCTCCAGGCCCTGGCCGACTTTCTGGTTGCTGAAGACGAAGGGCTTATCGCCGCGCATTTTCAGGGTGTCGCGCTCCATCACTTCGAGCGAGGCGCCGACCAGCGGCGCCAGGTCGACCTTGTTGATCACCAGCAGGTCGGACTTGCAGATGCCCGGCCCGCCCTTGCGCGGCAGTTTGTCGCCGGCCGATACGTCGATCACGTAAATGGTCAGGTCCGACAGCTCGGGGCTGAAGGTGGCGGAAAGGTTGTCGCCGCCGGATTCGACGATGATCAGGTCGAGGCCGGGAAAGCGCCGATTGAGTTGCTCGACCGCCTCCAAATTGATCGAGGCGTCTTCGCGGATGGCCGTGTGTGGGCAGCCGCCGGTTTCCACGCCGATGATCCGCTCCGGCGCCAGGGCTTCGTTACGCACCAGAAACTGCGCGTCTTCCTGGGTGTAGATGTCGTTGGTCACCACCGCCAGGTTGTAGCGCTCGCGCAGGGCCAGGCACAGGGCCAGGGTCAGGGCGGTTTTGCCGGAACCGACCGGGCCACCGATACCGACGCGCAGAGGTTGGCTGTTCATCGTTGAGTCTTCCTTTATCAAGAGCGGAATAAACGGCTGTACTGACGCTCGTGCGCCATGCTCGCCAGGGTCAGGCCGAAGGCGGTGCTGCCCCAGTGTTCGGGTTGCAGTTGGCTGGCCTGGCGCTGCGCCTGGTCGAGCAGCGGCAACAATTCCGAGGTCAGGCGCTGCGCGGCTTGCTGACCCAGCGGCAGGGTCTTCATCAGCACCGCCAACTGGTTTTCCAGCCAGCCCCAGAGCCAGGCGGCCAGGGCGTCCTGCGGGCTGATCCGCCAGGCGCGTGCGGCCAGCGCCCAGCCCACGGCCAGGCCGGGTTCGTCGAGCGCGGCGAACAGCGCCCGCGATTCGTCGTCCAGTTCCGGCAGGCCGCTGAGCAGTTGTTCCAGGGAATAACCCATCTGCCGGCTTTCCTGGCGCAGCTCGCGGGTTTCGCGGCTGGCGCGCTGTCGCTCGGCGAGCTGGCGCAAACGCGGCCAGTCGGCGTCGGCCGCCGCTTGGCAGTGGGCCAGTAACAATGGTGCTTCGAAGCGCGCGAGGTTGAGCAGCAGTTGATCGGTGATCCAGCGTGCAGCGCTCTCGGCGTCGTCGACCAGGCCCTGTTCCACGGCCATTTCCAGGCCCTGGGAATAGCTGTAGCCGCCGATCGGCAGTTGCGGGCTGGCCAGTCTAAGAAGCGCCCAGGATTTATTCATGGGCAGCCTCTGCAACCGGCGGGTCATACGGCAACTTCGGGCTGGCCAGCCGTAACCGCGCCCGGGAAGGATTCACTTGCGCGCCCCGAACCGATGCAGGCGCGGCGCGTAGCTGAATTCGGCGTCGCCGGCATGCGAATGATGATGGCCGCCGCCGTAAGCGCCTTGCTCGGGCTGGTAGGGCGCCTCGACCGCTTCGACCCGCGCGCCCAGTTGCTCGAGCATGGCCTTGAGCACGTAGTCGTCGGGCAGGCGCAGCCAGCCGTTGCCGAGTTGCAGGGCGACATGGCGGTTGCCCAGGTGATAGGCGGCGCGCATCAGTTCGAAAGGGTTGGCGCAGGTCACGTGCAGCAACTGCTCGGCGCGTGCGCGGACCTTGACGATACGGCCGTCCTCGGCCTGCAGGCATTCGCCGTCGTGCAACGGCGGCTGGCCGCGTTCGAGAAACAGGCCGACGTCTTCGCCCTGGCTGCTGAAGCAACGCAGGCGGCTTTTGCTGCGGGCCTCGAAGCTCAGGTGCAATTCGGCGTCCCAGTGTTCGCGGGGTGCGATGCGTGTGTGGATGACCAGCATGGATGCCTTCCTTTAATGCCGTTTCCCTCCGTGGGAGGGCGCGCGATGGGGGCGATGCCGATAGCAGAGCAAGGGGCTTGCCAAATCCGCGCAACGCGCGTTTAAGGCCGGTAATGGGCGGGCGTGGCAAAAAACGGGGCGTCACCAGGATTTAATTGGTGCGCGCCGGGCCGTGGCGCATGCTTTTGGTGCGCTTTGCTCAATCTTTCGCGTGCCCGAGCCCCTGCCAATATTTGGCGCCGATAAAGATAAAGCGCAGTTGCTCGATCATCTTGGCATGGGGCGTGGCGTGGGCCGGCAAGGTCGGCGAGGGCGGGTCGATAAGCTCGGGCAGGGTGGCGAATACGGTTTTCACCACCAGGTCGGCGAGCATGTTCCGGGCAGGAGCGTCGAACTCCTGCGTTTTCGGCATGGTCGCCAGGTCCGCCACCAGGTCGGCGGTGATGCGTTCGCGCAAGGCGCCGATCGCCTGGCGCACCGGCAAGGAGCCACCGTACTGTTCGCGGGCGAGAAACAGAAATTGCGAACGATTGACCGCGACCGCATCGAGGAAGATGCGCACCGAGGCATCGATCACCCCGCCGACTTCGAACTCATGGTGACGCACCTGACGAATGGTCTCGCGAAATGTCTCGCCGACCTCGGCAACCAGCGCCAGGCCCAATTCGTCCATGTTTTGGAAGTGCCGGTAGAAGCCGGTCGGCACTATGCCGGCGTTACGTGCGACTTCGCGCAGGCTGAGGCTGCCGAAGCCACGCCCGCTGTCCATCAGGCTGCGCGCGGCGTCCATCAGGGCGTTGCGGGTCTGCAATTTTTGTTCCGCGCGAGGTTGCATGACATCCGAGTTCCAGGGCGTGGTCGCGCACTCTATCAAATGCACTTCCCGACCGTCGAACGGATCGGGTGAACGGTCGTTGACTGAAAAGAAGGCTTCTGCCATCTTGGTGCACAACTGTTCACCGTAGAATCGTCATGCCTCTTTTGCCCTTCGCTTTAGCGCGCCTTGGCGCACCCTTGTTAACGCCTTTACGCGCTCTGGCCGACGTCGACGGGCTGCGCTGGTGGCGCGATGCAGAGCTGCTCAGCGAGCTGCACGGCGAGGCCGTCACCGCACCGGATGTGGTCGAAACCGCGGGAGCCGCCTGCACTTGCGCTTTATCGGGAGCCGCCGGCAGGGTGGGGGCGATAACCCGCGCAATATATTGGCGCAGGCCGAAAACCTTGGCCTGCGCCCGCTGTATGGCGGTCGCCAGGGGATTTGCGCCAGTTGCACCTGCACGCTGATCAGCGGCGCGGTGCGCGATATGCGCAGCGGCGAAATCGCCAGCGAGCCGGGCCAGCCGATTCGCCTGTGCGTGAACGCACCGAACACCGATGTCGAGATCGATCTTTGACCACCCCTTGCGCAGCGCCCCGTCCTACCAGTCAGGGGTGTGTGGTCGCGCTATTCACGCCCCCGGAACCTCCGGGGCATAAGGAGATACCGATGCGAATAGACCGTGAACTCAACCCCGAGGAACTGGCGGCCTTCGGCGCCGAACTGGATGCCCTGGGTCGGCGCACCCGGGCCGACCTCGGCGAGGCCGATGCGCGCTATATCCGCCGTATTCGTAGCGCCGTGCGTTTTTGCTGCTGGAGCGGCCGTGCGCTGCTGATGTTCGGTTGGCTGCCGCCGACCTGGCTGCTCGGCACCGCGCTGCTCGGCCTGGGCAAGATTCTCGAAAACATGGAGTTGGGCCATAACGTCATTCATGGCCAGTACGACTGGATGAACGACCCGGAATTCTCCGGGCGTAACTACGAGTGGGATATTGCCGGCCCCAGCGCATTCTGGCGGCATACCCACAACCATATCCATCACACCTACACCAACGTGCTGGGCATGGATGACGACGTCGGTTACGGTCTGGTACGGCTGTTCCCGGAGCAGCGCTGGAAGCCGTTCTACCGCTGGCAGCCCTTGTGGGTGACGCTGCAGGCGCTGCTGTTCCAATATTCGATCGCGATCCAGAACCTGCGCCTGGACAAAGTCTACAAGGGCAAACTGAGCCGCGCCGAGGTGGCGCCGCTGATCAAGCAGTTCAACGCCAAGGTGCTGCGCCAGTGGGGCAAGGACTACCTGGCGTTCCCGCTGCTGGCGCTGTTGCTGGGGACCAATGCGCTGGCGGTGCTGTGCGGTAATGTGCTGGCCAATTTGATCCGCAATTTGTGGACCTTTCTGGTGATCTTCTGCGGCCATTTCACCGAGCGGGCGGCGGTGTTCAGCCGCGACTCGGTGGTGGGCGAGAGCCGCGGCCACTGGTACCTGCGCCAGCTGCGTGGGTCGAGCAACCTGGAGGGCGGGCCGCTGCTGCATATCCTCACCGGCAACCTCAGTCACCAGATCGAGCACCATCTGTTCCCCGATCTGCCGGCGCGGCGTTATGCCGCCCTGGCGGTGGAGGTGCGCGAAATCGCTCGGCGTTATGGCCAGGTCTACAACAGCGGCAGTCTCGGCGGGCAGTTCGCCACCGTGTTGCGGCGCATCTGGCAGTATCGGTTGCCCAATCCCCAGGCGCTGTGACAGCACCGGGTTTCTGCGCTGGCCCTGATGCGCGCGGCGTCCATCAGAGCGTTGCGGGTCTGCAAATTTTGTTCGGCGCGGCAGCATGAATCGATCTTCCGAAAATGTATCCGGCCCTCTAACAAATACGCTCTGTAGCAGTCGAACCGGTTGAGTGATCACCTGTTAACTGAAAATAGAAAGGCTTTGCCACCTTATTTACGACTGTTCGTTGGAGATTCGCCATGCCCCTTATTCCCTTTGCTTTGGCGCGTAGTTGCGCGCCCCTTTTACGCCCGATACGGATGCTGGTCGAAGGTGCTTGGTTACGCGAAAGCGATGTCGACCTGTTGCTCGCCGGCTTGCACCCGGCCTGGCGGCTCAACCGCGTGTTCGCCCGGGTCGAGTCGCGCAAGTGGGTGGCCGAGGACATGCTGGCATTGACCTTGCGGCCCAACGGCAATTGGCACGGTGCCAGGTCCGGCCAGCATGTACAGGTCTATCTGGAGCAGCGGGGCGTACGCTTGAGCCGTAGCTACAGCCTCACCGCATTGCATGCCGACGGCAGCCTGGAAATCGCCGTCAAGCGTCAGCCCGATGGCCGAGTGTCTCGGCAATTGCTGGAAGCCGTGACGGTCGGTCAGGTGTTGGAGTTGAGCCAGGCGTTTGGCGAACTGCGTTGGGCCGAGTCCGATGAGGGCGTGCTGTTGCTGGCCGCCGGCAGTGGCATCACGCCGCTGCTGGGCATGTTGCGCAGCGCCTTGGCCGAGGGTTTCACGGCACCGATCA
>NZ_CAMPHN010000056.1 GCF_946885885.1 uncultured Pseudomonas sp. | reverse complement strand
CGGTTTGCCGGAAGCCCTTCAGGCCCTTCTCCGCCTCGATACGATGGGCCTCGACCCGCTTGGTGTAGTCATCGATGAAACCCGGCACCTGCACCCCGACCAACAACCCAAGGGCGAACAACGCCAACCGCAGATAACTTCTAAACATCGTTCCCCCATCACTGATAAAACCGCTGTCCATAAACCGTAAAAACCTGGCGAACCGAGCGCAGCGGTTCAGTCCGCCATGCCCTGGGCGATGCACTCGCCGCCGCGCCACAAGCGCCACTCGCCCGGTTGATACAGGTGCCAGTTCTCGTTATCGGTCAGCGGTTCGGTGGCAACCACCGTAACCACATCGTTGGGCGTGGTCTCCGCCTGGAAATCCACCTGCATATCGGCATCCTTCAAGTGCGCCGGACCGAAAGGCGCACGCCTGGTGATGTACGCCAGCTTGCTCGAACAGAAGCTGAACAACCAATCGCCATCGCTGAGCAGGCAATTGAACACGCCTCGCTGCCGGTAGCCGGCACAGGCGTCGACCAGAGTCGGCAACAACGCCTCGACCGCCACGGGCTCGGCAAAGGCGCCGCGCAGACGGTTGAGCAAATCGCAAAAAGCCGCCTCGCTATCGGTATCGCCGATCGGCCGATAAAAATCCAGGCACGGGGTCAGCTCCGCCAGTTGGCCGTTATGGGCGAAGCACCAATTGCGCCCCCACATCTCCCGCACGAAGGGGTGAGTGTTGGCCAGACACACGCGACCGACGTTGGCTTGGCGGATATGCCCGATCACCACTTCGCTCTTGATCGGATAGCGCTGCACCAGCCGCGCCACCTCGGACTCGCTACTCGCCCGCGGATCCTGGAACAGGCGCAGGCCGCGGCCTTCATAGAAACCTATGCCCCAGCCGTCGCGGTGCGGCCCGGTGCGCCCGCCGCGCTGCATCAAGCCGGTAAAGCTGAAGACAATATCGGTGGGCACATTGGCGCTCATGCCAAGCAATTCACACATGCCCGACCCCGTCGCCGAGAGCGGCCAAGGCGTCGCGCAAACGTTGCGCCTGTTGTTCAAAGCCCTGCTCCAGGCGCTGGCGACCGAGGGGCAGGAAACGCGTGAGGGCACGCCAGAGCAACCGCGACAGATCGCCGGAGCGCCTTGGAATCAAATGCAGATGCAGGTGCGGCACATGCTGATTGGCCGAAGGGCCGTCGTTGATCACGAAGTTCAGACCGGGGGCCGCGTAATCGCTGGCACGCAGTGCGGCGGCGATGCGCCCCGCCAATAACAGCAAACGGTCGCGGGCGGCGGCCGATAAATCCTTGAGTAAAGGCGCGTGCTCGCGGCTGACGATCAATAAGTGGGCGGGACGCAGCGGAAAAATATCCAGCAGGACGATGAAATGTTCGTCCTCATAAATCCGATGGGCGGGTAACCGATCCTCGACGATTGCACAGAACACGCAGTCCATAAGCCCTCCTTGAATGCAGTGGGCTTATGCTGACGGGCCGGGGCAGTGGACGCAAGCGCTCGGCAGGCCGTTGAAAACTACTGCGCTAGGCTAGGCCGCGTTAAAATTGGCCTCGGAATGCTCATGTACAACTCGTACACTCCGCTTCCTCGCCCAATTTCGCCTTGCCTAGCCGTCGCTCGCTACGTTTTCAACGACCTGCTAGATCATGCGGCTAAAGCCTGGGCTCCATACGCAGACGCCGATTGCCATTGCGGTCGTAACGGGTATCGCCGAGATCGTCGTGCTGTTCCGACATCCGCTCGCGCAGGGTCGGTTCGCGGTCGTCTTCGCGCGGCCCACGACGCTCCCTCAGCCAACGCTCCAGCGGCCAGCGCGCGGCGACGAAAAGCAAATACAGGGCGAAGGCGACCAAGCCGTACATGGCCAGGTCGGCCACCGCGCGCCAGGCGTTATTGCCGACCTGGAAGATCATGTCCAGGGCGGTCACGGCTATCGCCGGAGCGAACAGCTCCCTTGCGGGGTCGACGATGGTCGGGCCGAACAGCAGGACCGCGACCAGCACGCGCAACGGCTCGCGCAGGTAGCGCCACATCCAGCGGGTCAGGCGGAACCACACCAACAGGCAACCGAGTGCGGCGATGGCATAGGCGCCCCAGGCGAGTAGATAGTCGTTTTCAGTCATCAAACAGCGCGTCCATATCGAAGCGGAGCTACAGCCCGGGAAAAAAACCCAGCGCCGCCGAATATTTCAACGGCCGGCTTGCGAAGTGCGGCTTATGATAACGGCTTTTGCCGGGCTCGGCGTCCCCGCTGTTGGCCGTGTTTTTGGAGTTACCCCCATGTCCCATGCCCCTATCGCCCGTAGAGAGAACGGCAGCGACCCTTATCGCTGGCTGGAAAACCGCGATGCCGCCGAGGTACTCGACTATCTGCACGCGGAAAACGCCTACCTCGAAGCAGAGCTCGCAGAGCAAAGTGCGCTGCGCGAAGCCCTGTTCCAGGAGATCAAGGGGCGCATCCGCGAAACAGATCTGTCGCTGCCCACGCCCTGGCGCGACTACCTCTACTACCAGCGCACCACCGCCGGCGACGAGTACCCGCGGCACTACCGTTGCCGAAGGCCGGCCGACGGCTCGCTCGCGGTCGACCAAGGCAGCGAACAATTGCTCCTCGACCCCAACGCCCTGGCCGATGGCGGTTTCCTCTCGCTCGGCTGCTTCAGCATCAGCCCGGACCAGCAGCGTCTGGCCTACAGCCTGGATTGCAGCGGCGACGAGATTTACCAGCTATTCGTCAAAGAGCTGGACAGCGGCGTCATCCACGAGCTGCCGTTCGACGATTGCGACGGCAGCATGACCTGGGCCAACGACAGCCAGACCCTGTTCTTCGGCGAGCTGGACGATTGCCATCGGCCGCACAAGCTCTATCGCCATCGCCTGGGCAGCGAAAGCGCCGAACTGGCCTTTCACGAGGCGGACGGCCGCTTCTTTCTCAACTGCTACCGCAGCAGCTCCGAACGCCAGTTGATCGTCCTGCTGGGCAGCAAGACCACCAGCGAAACCTGGGTGCTGGACGCCGACAAGCCACAGGCGCCCTTCACCTGCCTGGCGCCGCGCGAAGAAGGTCATGAATATTACGTCGACCACGGCAAGCTCGACGGCGCTTGGGCCTGGTTGATCCGCAGCAACCAGAGCGGGATCAATTTCGCCCTGTTCGGCGCCGACGACTGCGCGCCGCCGAGCCGCGAACAATGGCGCACGCTGCGCGCCCACGACCCAGAGGTGATGCTCGAAGACATCAGCCTGAATGCCGGCGCCTTGGTTCTCAGCCTGCGCGAAGGCGGCCTGCCGATCATCGAAGTACAGCCCCAGGGCCAGCCGGCTTACCGCGTGCAACTGCCAGACGCGGCCTACAGCCTGCATGTGCAGGACAACCTGGAATTCGCCAGCCCGGTGATCCGTCTGCGCTACGAAGCCCTTAACCGCCCGGCGCAGATCCGTCAATTGGCGCTGCACGACGGCAGCCAGCTGGTGCTCAAACAAACCCCGGTGGAAGGCCCGTTCGACGCCGACGCCTATATCAGCCAACGCCTGTGGGCCACGGCCAGCGACGGCACCCAGGTGCCGATCAGCCTGGTGGCCAGGCGCGATCTGCTCGGCGGCGGCATGCCCGCCCCGCTCTACCTTTACGGCTACGGCGCCTATGGCGAAAGCCTCGACCCCTGGTTCTCCCACGCACGTCTTAGCCTGCTCGACAGGGGGTTCGTCTTCGCCATCGCCCATGTGCGTGGCGGCGGCGAATTGGGCGAAGCCTGGTACCGCGCCGGCAAGCTGGAACACAAACACAACAGCTTCGGCGACTTTATCGCCTGCGCCGAGCACTTGATCCGCCTCGGCTATACCGATGCCGAGCGCCTGACCATCAGCGGCGGCAGCGCCGGCGGCCTGCTGATCGGCGCGGTGCTCAACCAACGCCCCGAGCTGTTCGCCGCCGCCGTCGCCGAGGTGCCCTTCGTCGATGTGCTCAACACCATGCAGAAGCCCGACCTGCCGCTGACCGTCACCGAATACGACGAGTGGGGCGATCCCAACGAGCTCGAGGTATTCGAACGGATCAAGGCTTATGCGCCCTACGAAAACGTCACGGCCCAGGCTTACCCGGCGATCCTCGCGGTGGCCGGCTACAACGACAGCCGCGTGCAGTACTGGGAAGCCGCCAAATGGGTGGCCAAGCTGCGCGCCAGCAAGACCGACGACAAGCTGCTCCTGCTGAAGACCGATCTGGGCGCCGGCCACGGCGGCATGAGCGGGCGCTACCAGGAGCTCAAGGACGTGGCGCTGGAATACGCCTTTATCCTCAAGGCGCTGGAACTGGACTGAAACACCCAAGGGACTTGCCCATGCAAAGGTATCTCTACCGCTGGCTGTTGCTGGTCGGCGTCGGCCACGTCGCGCTCGGTTTGCTACTGGCCTTCACCGCCCATGCCGGGTTTCTGCAACCCTACTTCGATTACCTGCTCGCCAGCGTATCGACGGAGCGGCCGGCCCCGGAGTTCCAGGCCCTGCTGAAAAGCATGGTGCAGTTGTTCGGCCCCACCGTGGCCAGCTGGGGCGCGCTCTTCAGCTTGCTGATCCTGCTCTATCGCCAGCACGGGCATGGCTGGATCAAATACGGCTTGTACGCCGCTTTGCTGATCTGGTGCGCGCTCGATAGCCTGATTTCCGCCAGCCACGGCATGCTGATCCATGTCTACCTGAACACCAGCACCGCCCTGGCGATCGCTCTGCCGCTGTTCTTTCTGCAACCCAAGCACAACGTATCGGCCACAACCCAATTGCGTTATCTGCCTACGGCACCTCAAACCGTATTGATTACCGGGGGCTCCGGCTTTATCGGCCGGCCCCTGGTCAAAGCCCTGAGCCAGGCCGGCCACCGCGTGCTGGTGCTGACCCGCTCCATCGACAGCGCCGCGCGTGGACTGGATGGGCGCGTCACCCTGCTCACCAGCCTCGAGCAGATCGGCGACGACGAAGTCATCGACTGCATCGTCAATCTCGCCGGCGAACCCTTGGCCGCCGACCGCTGGACGCCCGCCCGCAAAGCGGCGTTCGGCGCCAGCCGGGAGCACATGACCGAACAATTGCTGCAATTGGCCCAACGCCTGCGGCACAAGCCTAAAACCTTGCTGAGCGGCTCGGCGGTCGGCTACTACGGCCACCACCATGATGCCTTCCTGGACGAGCGAGCCGCCGCCCACGACGGCTTTTCCCACCAGTTGTGCAAGCGCTGGGAGGACCAGGCGCTGGCCTTGGAAAGCCTGGGCATCCGCGTGTGCCTGTTGCGCATCGGCATCGTGCTCGGCCGGGACGGTGGACCGCTGCAAACGCTGCGCCTACCGTTCGACTTCGGTATCGCGACGCAACTCGGCGACGGGCGGCAATGGATGCCCTGGATACACCTGGACGATGTGCTCGATAGCTGCGCTTTCCTGATCGGCCGCCCCGATATCCGTGGCGCGGTGAATCTTTGCGCGCCCGAGCCCGTCACCCAGGCGGCATTCAGCCGACAACTGCAGCGACATATCCGTCAAGCGTTGATCGGCGTTAAGGTTCCGGCCGCGTTGCTTCGTCTTCTGGTCGGCGAAATGGCCGATGAAGTACTGCTGAGCGGCCAGCGGGTAATCCCGGGCAAGTTAGTGGAAAAGGGTTATGTCTTCCGATACGGCACACTGGCAGTCGCACTGGATCATCTAGTTGCGAAAGCGCACCCGGGTTAGCGATAAACGACAACCGCTCCGCCTCTTCCGGCAAGCGGCAGTTGGCAAGCCAGTGCTGGCCAGCTAACGTCGCTACCTGTGCGTCACCTTCCTCTTAGCCAATGATTGAAAACCATGTCCGACGGCAGCTCCTCCCTAATCAACGAAATCCACGACATGCTGCTCGATTGCGGCCTGTTCAATAGCCTGCAAGCGAGCGATCTGCTATGTGCGGCGGGTTATTTCAGCATCAGTCGCTGCGAGCAGAACGAGGTGATTTGCAACGAGGGCGATGCCGGCACCTTTATGTGCATCATCCATTTCGGCGCGGTATCGGTGCTGAAGACCAACTCCAACGGCGACGCCGTGGAAATCGCCAAACTGCGCAAAGGCCGGGCTTTCGGCGAGATGGCCGTGCTCGACGGCGAACGCCGCTCGGCCAGTTGCGTGGCCATCAGCGAATGCACCTTGCTGATCCTGGCCAAGGACTCGCTGGAAAAGATGCTGCATGACGCGCCCAAGGCGGCTGCCAAAGTGATCCGCGCGATCGCCGTGTCCATGTCCAAACGCCTGCGCATGGCCGATGGGCAGTTGGTTGAGCAACAGCTTTAGTGCCGCACCCATAAGAAACCATTAGCAGGCCGTTGAAAAACGTAGACGACTGCATAGATGCAGGAGGTAGAGCGAATCAAGCGGACTGAGCTCGCACGCGTATTTACGTGCTGTAAATGAACCGACGGGGCGCCTAGTGTGGCGGCAACCATGAAATATCGGTTCAACACCAGGCTTGTGTGGGAGGGGCTTTAGCCGCGATGCTTTCAGCGCCTTTAAGGTCAATCGCGGCTAAAGCGGAGTGCCGCCCAGCGGAGCGCCGTCCCCCTCCCATGGAGAGCGACAAATGACTCGTGTCGCGACACTAGGAGCCTGTTTTTTAACGCAACCAGGCATGAGAGAGCGCAATCCTTCACCGCACAACCACCGGATCCGGGCCGCCATCCTTTGACCATGAGCGCTAAGCGGCTTTTGGCCCGCTCGCCCTGGTTGGCTTCGCCATGTATCCGGCTCTTGTTCATCGGATCGCGGCTTCGCTCCACGCGTCCTCCCCACACTCGGTCACCTCCATGCAGTTGCACTTCGCTTCGTTCGCTGTGGTCGGCTTACGGTGGAACTTGCACCCACAAGATTGCGCCCATGCTGGGCGCACGAAACAAAGGCCCATCATTCGATGGGCCTTTGCCTGAACACTTGCACCGGAGATTTACTGCCAGTTGGCGGCGATCACCACATCCAACTGCGCACGCTGGTCGGCAGTGAGGTTGGACTCACCGCCAGCAGGCACGCCGAACGAGGCCATGGCGTCGACCAGGTTTTGCACTTGGCCATCCAGCAGGGTTTTGCCCTCTGAGGTCTGGAAGCGCTCGACTCGATGCTGCTGGCCGAGGTACCAGTCATGCACGATGAATTTGTCGCTGCTGCCGATGATGCTCACTTCCAGATGGCTAATGGAACGGCGGAACCATAGCTGCTCCTGGCTGATATCGTCGCCGAACAACGCCAGGTCGCTATTGCCTGGCGTTGCGTCGTTTTCCATGATGCGGTCGACGCCATCGCCACGGCCAAACAGGTAAGTGTCATTGCCGGCGCCACCGCGCAGGGTGTCGTTGCCGGCAGCGCCCCACAACACGTTATCGGCCACATTGCCATGCAGCGAGTTGTCCAGCTCGTTGCCGGTGCCATTGATGGCGGCGTTGCCGGTCAGGATCAGGTTTTCCAGGTTGTCGCTAAGGATCCAACTGATCGAGCTGTTGATCCGGTCGATGCCCTCGTCGGCGTATTCGACGACTACATCGCCCGGATTATCCACCACAAAAACGTCGTCGCCGCTGCCGCCATACATTGAATCTGCGCCTAGACCGCCATTGAAAATGTCGTCTCCGGCACCACCCCAGAGCACGTTATTGGCAGCATTGCCGTGCAGCAGGTTGTTCAGTTCGTTGCCAGTACCGTCGATGGCGTCACTGCCGGTCAGAACCAGGTTCTCCAGGTGTTCGCCCAGGATCCAACTGATCGAGCTATTGACCTTGTCGATACCCTCGCCGGAGTATTCGACTATCACGTCGCCCGCATCGTCCACCACATAGACATCATTACCGATGCCGCCGTACAGGGTATCGGCCCCCAAGCCGCCATTGAGGATGTCGTTGCCGGCACCGCCACGAAGGTCGTTGTTACCGGCATTACCGTACAGCACGTTGTCCAACTCATTGCCGGTGCCATCGAGGGCGGCGCTACCGGTCAGGGTGAGGTTTTCTAGGTTATTACCCAGGATCCAACTAATCGAGCTGTAGACCCGGTCGATGCCTTCGTCCGGCTTCTCGATAAGCAGATCGCCGATATTGTCCACCACATAGATGTCGTCTCCCGTCCCGCCTGCCAGCAAGTCGGCGCCTTGGCCACCATTGAGGGTATCGTTGCCAGCACCACCCAATAGGCTGTCCTGGCCTTTACCGCCGATCAGCGAGTCGTCACCCTCCAGGCCCGCCAGCGCCTCGCCGCTATCGGCGGCCTTCAGGCTGTCGCCCGCGGCCGAGCCGTAGTGTAAGCGTGGTGCGTCGGTCAGGCCGTCCATCAAGGCATAGCGGGTGCCGTCGGCAAAGGCGAGGTACTCGACCCCGTAACCGTATCCAGAGTTGTAGTGCTGAGAGGCATCGGGCAAAAGCAATCTGACCGAGCCACTGCCACCCCAACTGAAATCAAGTGTCGAGTAGAACTCGATACCGCCCCCCGAATCATTAAGAAAAGTCGATCTAGTCAGGGCGTCACCACCGATATTCATATCAGCCAGTGTTACGCCAAGGCCAAAGCTCAGGGTGTCACGACCGGGGTAGCCAGAAAGCCATATTAGCCCCTTGCCACCCCAGCCACCGTCAAATTCATATAGCCCCTCGAGCACTTCATCAATGATCTGCTGGCCCTCCCAGAGAGGGTCGATGTAGTACACATCATCTCCAGTATTACCGGAGAGAAAGTTGTCGCCATTACCGCCCAGCAACCAATCGGAGTCCCAGGAGCCCACGATGGTGTCGTTGCCATCGCCTCCATATAAGAAGTGCCCAGGGCCGTAGCCATATCCGCCTTCGGCAACGACCACATCATTGCCTGCCCCAGCATCCACGGTGCCCATCTGTTCGGTGTAGATAACCTGGTCGCCGTCGCTGCCCGTGATCAGGGCAAAGCGCTCTGTGCTATGGCTAAGCCTGTGAGTGAGCTGCCGGGTCAGGCTGATGCTGCCGCCGGACGAACCCTGGCTGCCCCCCAGATAACCGGACAGGGTTAGCATCAGACTGGCGAAGTCGCTGCGTGAAATCGAGCCGGAGTTCGGCAGCCTCAGGTTTCCCGTACTCGACCAGGCCGATGGCGTATTCCAGATGGTGATCAATTCCTGCAAGCGCGTGGATGCCGAGCCCGTACTGATGCTGCCACCGGCCAGGGTGCCGGCATCCAGGGTCACGCTCTCAGTCGTTTGCGTATCGATATTGAGGCCTTCAAACTCGGCAAAGTCGCCGCGCCAGATCAACTGCGCATCGGACTGCACCGCGGCGGAGTCTATTGCTATACGACTATCGGAAGAGCCGTATCGGTGGGTATTGAATCTTCGGTACCAACCATCGCCCTGCGGCTCCCACCCCGAACGCATCCAATCTTGCTCGACCGCAGCCTGGGCCTCGAGCAACCACTGCTGCCGCAGCGCCTCGATACTAGTCGCGTCACTGGGAACCAGCGCGAGCAGCGTCTCGGCCGTACCCAGCAGCGCGCCATCCACCCCCAGCAATTGCCAGTTGGCCAGTTCGGTAGCACCGCCCTGGATGCGCACCCCGTCGCCATAGCCGCGCATATTGATCAGCAGGTCATCGCCGTCAACACTAGCCGTCAGCGCATCAAGGGACTGCACGCTGGAGAAGCGCAAACTGTTAAGTTCACCGGCCATCTCGACAATGCTGTCGCGCCCCGAGCCATGGTAAACAAGGTAGGTATCCTGCCCCTCGCCGCCCATCAGCAGGTCGTCGCCCTGGCCGCCGTCCAAGAGGTCATCGCCGGCACCCCCGATCAGGGTGTCGTTGCCGGCATAGCCCTTGAGCGTATCGTTGCCGGCACCAGCCTCCAGTCTTTCGGAGAGGGCGGTGCCTTCGAGCAGATCGGCCCCGTCCGTGCCATTGAGCACCAGGCCCGTCGCCAGCAGTTGCTCCAGCGAGAGGCTGCTGCCGTCGGCAAATTCGAACAGCTCGATGGGCGCTTGGCTCAGGGCATTGTCGAAATCGAAGCCATGGATATGGATAGCATCGCCGCCATCGGCGATACGCAGCACCAAGGCGTCGCCTTCAAGATCCAGGCTCAGGTCGCCCGCGCCTATACCCTCAGCAAAGCGCAACCGGTTCGGCCGGTCAGCCATATGCGAATCGAAGATGTGATCGACCCCATCCCCCCGCTGGAACACATAGGTGTTGTTGCCACCGGCCGCGGTCAGGATGTCGTTACCAAGCCCACCTTCAAACGTATTGCCGCCATTCAGCGCCATCAACGCATCCGCCTGCTGGCCGCCGCTAAGGCTGGCCCCGCTAGCATCGGTAGAGAACTGCACCTGTTGCTCCAGCAGCTGACGGGACAACTCATTCCAGTTCAGCACGTTGCCGTCGGCGAACTCGACGCTTTCGATGCTGCCGAGCATGCCATTGAGGATAATCACGCCCTGGCCAGCGCAGAAATCGAGCTGGGCATTTGCCCCATTCTGAGAAAGCTGCAGAGTGGCCAGACTAATGCCCGCGCCGAAACGAATGCGGTCATTGCCTCCTTCGTCTTCGATGGTTTCGTACAGCGGCGTCGCCCCCGAAATGTCGATGGGGCTATCGCCGGCATTGAGGATGTACAGGTCGTTGCCCAGGCCGCCATTGAGGTAGTCCCTGCCAGCACCACCGACCAGAGTATCGTTACCGCCGCGGCCATGCAGGGTATCGTTGCCGATGCCGCCATCCAGGTAATCGTTGCCCTGGGACGCCAGCGGCACGTCGGTAGCGTCACCGTCCAGGTAGTCGTTGTCGGCACCGCCGTAGAGCGTATCGTGGCCGCCATTACCGATCAGCGTATCGTTGCCGGCGCCGCCGTGAAGAGTGTCGTCGCCGTGGAACTGAGCCGCCAGATCGCTCACCGCGGCATCGCCCTGCAAGTGATCGTTGCCACTACCGCCATGCAGCTCGTCGTTGCCGCCGTTACCGACCAGGGTATCGTTGCCGGCACCGCCGTGAAGGGTATCGTTGCCGTGGAACTGGCCGGCCAATACCGACTCCACTTCGTCGCCGATCAGCAGGTCGTCATCGTCGCCACCGTCCAGCCAATCGTTGCCGCCGCCACCGCGCAATACATCATTACCGGAATCGCCTTCGAGCCGGTCGTGGCCATGCTTGGCCCCTTCGAGGTAATCCGCATCGCCGCGCAGGGTATCGTTGCCACTGCCGCCGATCAGCAGATCATCACCGGCCTCGCCTTGCAGCCAATCGTTGCCGGCACCGCCATCCAGGGTGTCATTGCCCGGCACAAGGGAGAAGTGCGTATCGTCCACAGTGGCCTCGTAGCCATAGTCGCCGGTCAACCAGTCGTTGTTCTCTCCACCGAACAGCAGATCGTCACCGCTGCCACCGATCAGCGTATCTTCGCCGTCTTCCCCATATAGCCAATCGTTGCCGTCCAGCCCCGCGACCCAATCATTACCGGCGCCGCCATAGAGAAAATCGCTGTCCGCCTCGTCGATAGAGCTTGGATCATTTTCAAGCGGACTAAACCAACGCCTGAACCTATTGCCATAGTCATCTACAGTCCAATCGAAGCTACTGGCAACAAAGTTATTGTCCCCCACCAGGGTGTCATCACCGGCGCCACCGAACAGGGTATCTTTGCCACCACCGCCGAATAGCACGTCGTTGCCTACATCCCCGACCAGCACATCATTGCCTAGCCCCCCAGCAAGCCAATCGCCTTTCAGGCCGCTGACTTGTGTTTGCAAGCGCACCGACTCGATGCTTACCTGCTCAGCGGCATACAACCAATCATCGCCCGCAGCGCCGGAAAGGATATCTGCACCTTCACCGCCAATAAGCAGATCGTTGTCCTCCTGACCGTCGAGTCGATCCTTGCCTGTACCGCCCTTCAGGGTGTCATTGCCCTTATTGCCATAAAGGACGTCGTCATCGGCAAGCCCCTGGATCAGGTCGTCACCGGTGCCGCCATAAAGTATGTCCCTACGAACCTCGACCTCATCAGTGGTCACGACATTACCAAGCGGATCGTAATCGTACTGCTCGCCGGGCTCCGTCGGATTCACGTCAATGGGCTTCTTGTCGCCCACTAGAGTTGGATCTGTGGTTGGCGTGGGTGTCTCATCACCCTCTTCCAGGGTGATGCCGAGCTGGCCGAGGACATAATCTTTGACCCGGATCAGGTTGTTGCCGTACTGGATATGCAGGGTCTGTTTTTGATCGGGGCCGGTGCTAAGTACGTAAATGACTTTTCCGTCTGCACTTTTCCAAGTCCCGGCGCCCGCCAATACTTCCTTGCCGGTCTTGAGCTCGACACCATCGATCCAGATACTGCCCTTACCATCGCTATCGATAACCAGATCGTTACCGTCGCCTTCGCTGAATTCATAACGGTCGTTGTCGGCGCCGCCGACTAGGGTGTCGTTGCCCTTGCCGCCGATCAGGATGTCGTCGCCGCTGCCGCCTTCGAGATAGTCGTTGCCGGCTTCGCTTTTTAGGATGTCTTTGCCGGCACCGCCGTAGAAGTGATCGGTCTCATTGCCGCCTGTAAAAGTATCACCACCATCACCGCCGAAACGGTACTGACGTATGAAGTCCGGTACGTTGTCGGGGTTGAATCCTTGGGCGATTCGGTAATCGCTAGCGATGTCTTCGTAATAGGCCCCATCGTGTCGATACTTCCCATATTCAGGACCTTGGTCGTTGGTCTCAGCGGGGTTTAGGTTCGCGGCGCCAAACCACAGCTTACGAACGAGAAAGTCGGCGCGATCCTGCAACCAGGTGTCGCTGAAGTTCGCCCGGCCTGCGGCGATATCGGCAGGTGCGAGCTCCCGATCATTCTCCCAAGCAGTAGCCAACTGGCCTTGTGCTGCCTTGAGCTCGGCTATTACTGCATCGTCCGCTTTGAATGCAAACGGCGACAGGCTGTACAGCGCGAGGAACTGAGCAAAGTCGGTGCGAGCCACCTGCCCATCCGTGCTCGGGATGACCAGCTCGGCTTTGTCGAGCAACGCCTGATAGGCTGCGCTCTTTTGAATTTCATTCAATGCCGTATACAGGGCCTCGCGCCCGGTGTAGGGATCGCTGTCTTTGACCTCGGCCCAGGTATTGCCATTCGGATTGCCATTGAGCTTGAGACTTGCGGCTTTATCCTCACCCAGGAACATCTGCGCCAGGGCGTTGACCATATTTTCCAACACATCGCCTTCGGCTTTACCCTGGCCTAAGGTGGTATCGCGCTGCCACCAGGAGGCGCTGCGCAGTATGTCGACCAAAGTGCTTTCCGCCTGCTGACGCTGCCCCTCGGGCACTAACTGCAACAGGGTGTTTTGCACATTTAGCGAGTCGAGGATCAGCACCAGGCTGTGCGTATCACCAAAATCGTTATTCGCATAATTGGGCACCAGCAACTTAACGTCCGTGTAGCCAAACGACTGCGCAATGGCCTCCTTAAGGATATCGCCACGCATCAGCGGCTGATCCTCGATAAAGATCTTGATATCGGCCCCGTAGTGAATCTGCGAGTTGGCAACCGCCGAGGGCTCGCCGACACCCATCACATCGAATTGATTGCTAGCCAGGTCTTCCTTATCCGCGAACTTTCGGCCGAAAAAAGTCTGAACCGTATTGCCGAGCAATTTCACGGCCTTGGTACGCTCGGCGGTCAGCAGGACGGCCATCTGGTAGTCAAGTTTTATCTGTTCGATGGAGCCACTGGGAATAGGAGCTGGCTTACTCGGTTCGCTCCCACCTGATGACAGCTCGGGGGCACGATAGGCCTCGACGAAGATTAAGCCGGCCCGTTCAAGCGCCGCCTTGATAAGATCCCGTTGCCTATCAGGAATCCCTGCCCCGTATGGATCAAGGAGATAGAGGCGGCCAACGGCGTCCTTCTCAAAGCTTTCGAATGCCTCTTTGGCTTGAGCACCATTGTAGGCGCCCCCCTTTTCAATCAAGGCATCCATTTCGTCGCGCAGCTCAAGGTAAAGGCTGAGCAGCTCCGGCTTAGTGATTTCGTCTTCGATCAGGTTCGAGTTATTGCGCAGGCCGGCGAAGTAGTCCATCACGTCGGTCACGCTGCCCTGACCGGCCTTGATCTCACCTACCCCGGCGCCATTGAAGGTCACCACCTTGTCTGCCTTGTTGGGGTACAGCAGGTTGAAAGCAGTAGCAAGGTGACCACCCAGGCTATAGCCGGTGACGGACAGCGGAGCAGCACCGATATGTGTCTTGATCGACTCGTACCAGTTGCGCATATCGTCGATCTGGCCGAAGGCCCAACCGAGTTCTTTGATCTCCAAGGCATTGGTCGCCTGGTTGTCGCGGGCGGCGTCGTCGATAAATTCGGTGCTGCGGAAGCTCATCACCAGTTCGCCGCTGTCCTTGTTCTTGAACAAGGTGCCGGAGAAGCCGGTACTGGTATTGGACAGATGCTCGACCACTGTCCAATCGCTGGCTAGGCCGGAGAGTTCAACTTGAGTTTTAGTGAAGGTGCTGGCGTGGTGATTACCTGTGGTGAGGTTTTCCAGAGTTAGGGCGCCGGAGGTGTCCTGCCCTGGCTTCTGATTCGGGTCGATAGTCGTATCGAAGCCATAAAGGGCTTCAGCGGCCATTTGCAGGTTGGCGTACTTGAGATAGTCGGCGATGCTCAGTGTATTAATCTTATTGTTCCTTCCGTGGAATTAGGACTTGATCTACAAATTTTCGAGTAGCTGAACCAGAACCTACAGCGTGACCTGGGCATTTATAGGCCGTGAGCCAGGGGTTCGGATTGACGCGACTGGCTGGGGTACTCCAGGCATAACGCAACATTTCGCCCAGCACCTCTCCGGTCTTAAGATCGACGACCTTGACCGTACTGCTTGCGACGCCCAGAGCGCGATCTTCGGGAATTACATGATCCTCAAAAGTCACTCCATAACGTGGGGATAGTTTAGGCGCGGGGGATTTTTCGAGCACTGTATCTACCCAGCCGATCTTGGAGGTAGGCCTAGGCTTCTGGATAAGCACGTACCGATATCGTCGTTCGTCCTTCTCATCGATGACGTCCACATAGCGATAACCAGGGTGTTCCATAAGCCCAAAACGACGGTCGGTTGCGATATAACCACGTCGCTCTTTGGTTATTTCATTTGGTATACCTTTTGACCCTGTGGCGTACTCATAGCCAAGAAAAGTTGTAATGTATTCATCGGCTCGTGCTTCCAGCGCAAACGCCGCCCCCGGCCACATTGGATCGGCCCATTGTCGCTGACTCGCCTCTGGGCGCACCTTCAACAGTACGATGCCCTCCACATCTGGCACCGTCTTGTAGATCTTCTCCCCGGCCACGGTACGGCACTTCTCTTCCCAAAGCGCCTTTCCAGCCTCGGCGCGTTGCAGTGGAGTCATGACCGCAGGGTCACTGGGCAGCAGCTCCGCAGTCATCGCAGGCGTGTTCGCTACCTTCGGCGCTGGGTCACTGTCGCAGCCGGCGAACAGGCCGAGAGCGATCAGTGTTAACGCGGTTCTATAGGCCAGATTCATGCTGCGGCCCTCATAGCCAAATAACCGCCCAGGCTGTAACCGGTAACGGACAGTGGGCCGTCAATCAGGCCCCGCTCGCCCAACGCATACCAGTCCTGCATATCGTCGATCTGGCCGAAAGCCCAACCGAGCTCCTTGATCTCCAAGGCATTGGTCGCCTGGTTGTCGCGGGCGGCATCGTCGATAAATTCGGTGGAGCGGAAGCTCATTACATATTCGTTGGTGCTTTCCTTTTTGAACAAAGTGCCGGAGAAACCGGTACTGGTATTGGACAGGTGCTCGACCACTATCCAGTCGCTGGTCAGGCCGGAGAGTTCGACTTGAGTTGTAGTGAATTTGCTGGCATGAAGATTACCAGTAATGAGGTTGGGCTCCGTCAACGCACCTGACGTGTCTTTGCCAGGTTCCAGATTTGGATTGAGAACCGCATTGAAGTCATACAAAGCTTCTGCTGCCATCTGCAGGTTGGCGTACTTCAGATAATCGGTAATGCTCAGAGTGTTCATGGTTTATTGCTCCTTCCGTGGAATAAGTACTTGGTCTACGAACTTACGGGTTGCTGCGCTAACTCCAACCTCATGATCTGGGCAGCGATAAGCGGTCAGCCAGGGACTAGGGTTGGAGCTACTGGCTGGAGTGCTCCAGGCATAGCGTGGAATGGAATCGGGGGCTGGAGCCCGGTCGAGCGTCCAGCGATAGATATTCAGGTCGTAGTCCGGGTTGCGCTCCAAGACCATCTGCACTCCCTTGGCGTTGGTGTCCTTGCGTCCTACAACTTTTACCGAGCCGGAATAGCGATAGCGCTGACCATCCTTAGAGTCGATCGCATCGACATAGCGGTAGCCGGGACGATCCATAAGACCGGAACGACGGTCCGTTGCAATATACCCGCGTAGCTCGTTGGTGATTTCATCTGGCACACCCTTGGTTCTAGTGGCGTATTCGTATCCAAGAAATGTGGCGATGTATTCATCAGTCCGAGCTTCCCTCGCAAACGCAGCCCCCGGCCAGTTGGGGTCGGCCCATTCCGGCTCCCAGGCCTTGGGGCGCACCTTGAGCAGCACCAGCCCTTCTACATCCGGTACGGTCTTGTAAATTTTCTCCCCCGCCACCGTTCGGCACTTCTCCTCCCAAAGCGCCTTTCCAGCCTCGGCGCGTTGCAGCGGCGTCATGTCCACCGGGTCACTGGCTACCTTGGACGCCGGGTCACCGTCGCAGCCGGCGAATAGGCCGAGAGCGATCAGCATCAACGCGGTTCTATAGGCCCGATTCATGCTGCGGCCCTCGTGGCCAGATGGCCACCCAGGCTGTAACCGGTGACACTGAGCGGGCCATCAATGCGAGCCTTGGCGTACTTCAGGTAGTCGGCGATGCTCAGGGTGATTTGAGTGGTCATAGCTTATTGCTCCTTCCGTGGAATAAGGATTTGATCGACAAATTTTCGAGTGGCTGAACCTGTGCCTACCCCATGCTCAGGACAGCGATGAGCAGTTAGCCAGGGAGATGGATTGGCCCGGCTGGCCGGAGTGCTCCAAGCGTAGCGAAGCATCTCGCCCAGCACTTCATCGGCCTCTAGGTTGATGACTTTGACCGTGCTGCTGGCCACACCCAGGACGCGATCTTCAGGAATCACATGGTCTTCGAAGGTCACGCCATAGCGCGGGGCGGGATCGGGGGCTGGAACTCTATCGAGGAAAAACTTGATATAGCCCTTCAGATAACTCTTGTCGTATTGCCATGGTTCATCCCAACGTCCCGTATAGAGATAGCGCTGACCATCCTTAGAGTCGATCACATCGACATAGCGGTAGCCGGGACGGCGATCCGTTTCGATATATCCACACATCCTCTTGGTTAGTTCATCTGGCGCATCCTTCGTTCTAGTGGCGTATTCGTACCCGAGAAATGTGGTGATGTATTCATCAGTCCGGGCTTCCAAGGCAAGCGCAGCCCCCAGCCTGGAGTGCACAATTGCGCACTCCATTATTCGGTTCTCTGATTCATAGCCACTGGGTATTTGTTTTCTGTTCGCATCCTTTCATCGCCTCATCCATTTCACGACCGATGCGCCCCTCGATAGGGCGTTATTCGACAGGCAGGGAGAACAGCGGAGTGTATCGGCTATCCCTTGCCTCTTATGGCTCAGGAGAGCCGCAGCCATTGAACCAGCTTTACAATTGGCCGGCCATGCCAAGTTAAGACTAACTGTTAGTAACAGTCAACTCGCCATGCGGTATCGCATTGCACGGCATTTGTATCGGGTAGTGGAGCGCCAGAAGTAATAGGGGGGAGCAAGAGTAATAAAGGAAAGACCACGAATACCTGTTGTTACCAAGCGGTAGCCACTGAAACCGATGCGGCACCTGACCGTTCCGATAATGTGCCGCCCATTCGTTTTTTCCATCTCAATTCCTACGCATTGATTCGACGGTTCGCTTGGTTTGGCAAGCCCGCTCCATTGGCAACTCGGCCGATCTCCAGTTCTGGTTGCCGGCCAACACTCGCCAGGACTGTCTGAGCGTAATGGTTATTTCCATGCTCGATGGAATAACGTTGTGCCGTCGTATGGGCCGCCTTGCGCAATTCGTTAAATGCCTCCGGCTCGGCAAGCCCCTGCAGAACCCGTTCGGCGATTTCTTCCGGTTTGAAAAAGCTCACCAGCAGGCCGTTTTCCTTATCGCGAATAACTTCCCGCACCGGCGCCGTATCCGAACCAATTATCAAACAGCCGCAGGCCATGGCTTCCAGCAGCGACCAAGACAACACAAAGGGATAAGTCAGGTAGACATGCACCGCCGACACTTGCAGCACTTTCTTATAGGTGGCGTAAGGCACCTTGCCTAAAAAATGCACGCGATTTAGATCGACAGGATTTTCCGCCAGCAATTTGCTGCGCCAGTTGAGTGCGTCCTTAGGTTTGCTGCCGTAGCTGACGCCATCGCCGCCCACTACCAGCACCTGGCAAGTCGGGTGTTGTTTGAGAATAAGCGGCAAGGCGCGCATAAAACTGTGAAAGCCCCGGTACGGTTCCAGATTGCGCGCCACATAGGTGATGATCGGCTCGCCGGCCTTAAGCACACGGCCATTGGGCAGTTGCAGGCTCGCTTCGGGGTCTGGCCCTAGGTTGGCGGTGTCGATGCCTTCGTGGATGACCTGGATCCTGTCGCGGTAAGCGGCGGGATGCAGGCTGTGCTGCCAGTGGGTCGGGGTGATGGCCTGGTCGCAGTTTTCCAGGTTGAGCAGGTGCAGGGCGTTGCGGCTGCGGATGCTGGCGGCGCCGTTGATATCCATGGGGAATTCGGGATCGAAATCGGCGTCTGCGCCTTGGGTTTGGTAGTAGTACTCGCAGAAGTGGATCAACTTGACGTTGGGAAAGACCTCTTTGACGTAGAGGGTTTCGCCCCAGCCGGGATGGGCGACTATTACGTCCGGGCGGTAACCTTTGGCCTTGAGCTCGAGCAGCAGTCGCAGCACTTGCTGGCCATGCAGGATGGCGTCCTCGAAGCTGCGGGCATAGGGGTGGGTATGGGCGCCGGCGTTGCGGTGCGGCTTGTAGCGCAATAGGCGCACGCCCGGTAACCCAGGTGCTTGTTCGCGGCCGATGGCCAGTAGCTGCACATCCGGCTGTTTGGCCAGGTGCGCGGCGATATGACGAAACTGACCGGGGAAGTTCTGGTGAATAAACAGCACGTTCATACCGCTGCTCCCTGCGTTTACTGAGTAGTGCTCGTTTGGCTGCGATGGGTTACGCCTTCGGCTAACCCATCCTATGGTTCCTTGGTTTAGCGTTCGTCCAGGCTTTCGTTGGCGTACTGCTTAAGCGAACTCAAGAAGTAATCGATCACTTTCCTCTTATCCGTCTTCACTTCCGCCCTGATCGCCATACCCGACGACAGTTGGATTCGGTTCTCGCCCACCTGAATATCATCCTGTTTCAATTGAATCCGCGCGCTGTACACCAGCCCGAGTCTTTCATCTTCGGTGGCGTCGCTGGAAATGCTGACCACGGTGCCGGCCACCGGGGCGGTGAGGCGCGACTCGTGTTGCAAGTCGAGCATGGCGCGGCGGGTTTGCGCGATGACGCTATTTTGTTGATTTTCGGCGGTTTTCTTGGCCGCAGTGAGTTCGCGTACGCGGTGCACGGGGGCGTCTTGCAGGGCCAGGGCGGCGGGCAGGAAGTGCACCTCATGGGGGAGGCGCGGCGGTGCATCCATGGCCTGGCGGTTTTTCCAGGCTTGGCGGTAGCGCTTGAGCAGGTCGCGTTTGACTGAGGCTTGGCTCATGAGTGGGAGCCGCACGCTAGAGAATGGCAAGGATTGACCGAACGGCGTCGGCCTGGCGGATCGATCGCGAGCAAGCTCGCTCCTACAGGGAGAGCGTGAGGGCAATTGTTCATCCGCTTCATCCTTGTTGCAGGCGGTGCAGGCGCGAGTAGTGGCCGGCCTGATGGGCGAGCAGGTCGGCATGACTGCCCTGCTCCACTATTTGCCCACGATCCATCACCAGAATGCGGTGGGCGTCGCACACGGCGCTCAAATTGACAGCCGTCTTCGGCGTATTCGTGAACGAGTCGTTCGGCGGATTCGGCGAGGTTAGGGAAACGGGTTGGCATGGCCAGGCAGGCAAGGCCCATGCCGTGCCCGGCATCGTGCTCATTCAACGAAGAGGCATTCGACATCTGTTGCATCCATGCGCTTACAACGGCTGAGCGTCACTGCCAAGCTGGCAAAACGCTATAAGTTGAAGCGGCATAGTACCTGCAAATCGCTGAATTCCTTTACCCTGAAACGCCGACTGGCTCACATTTAGCCCAGGCATAGCAAAGGACTTACAACGCCTCAGCCGTTCCCTACAAAACCTTCGATCAGCCCTGCGCATGGCGCCAACCACGGGCCAAGCACACTTTCCAGCCACCCAATCAAGCGCTGACCACCCTGCCAATTTCCAACCAAACGTGTTTGCTCAACCAAGCAGACACTGATCTTTCTTCGCACATACGGACTTCGGCTCGCTAGGGTCAAGCGTAGTAACCTTTGGCGACCAGCGTAGCGGTGCCCGCAGCATTGAGAGCCCAGCCTCAGCTACTGTTCTTTCGGCTTCTGCCGATTGCGTTGGCGCTGTTGTTCGAGCAACGGCAGGTCGCTATCGCGCGGTGCCAGGTTGCCGTCGCGCAGGTCTTGTGGACCGTGCTTGAGTAAAGGTGGATTGCCCAGCCGGGGCTCAACGCGGTCGCGCGGCACCGGTGGAACGAAAGGATGGGGTGTGGCCGTACCCGGCGAGCCGGCGGGCCGCTCCTTCTCCGTGGCGTTTTGTCCATACGCCGTAGCGCCATAGGCCATTCCCGTCACCAGCAAGATAAGTAGCGGACGCATCCGACACCTCGACTTCAAAGGTCTACGACCTTTAGGCTCCAGCCTTCGGTATAAGTGCCCGCAGCGTTGTTCCCAGCGACCGTCAGCGGCGCTAGACTGCCGATAGCCACGCACAATCACGAGACCGCTCATGAGCACGGACAAAGCCGCCACCGCCAAACTCGACCGCATCCTCGCCGAGGCTCAGCGTAGCCGCGAAGAAGGCTACCGCGACAAGGCGCTGAAAATGTACCCGCACGTCTGCGGCCGTTGCGCCCGCGAGTTTTCCGGCAAACGCCTCAGCGAGCTGACCGTGCACCACCGCGACCACAACCACGACAACAACCCCCAGGACGGCTCCAACTGGGAGCTGCTGTGCCTGTACTGCCACGACAACGAACACGCGCGCTACACCGACCAGCAGTACTTCAGCGAAGGCTCGACCGCCAGCCAACAAGGGCCGAAATCGACCCACAAGGCCTTCGCCGATTTGGCCGCGCTGCTGAAAAGTAAGGAATAGGCTACGCCCCCACTCTGTTGTGCTCAGGCATCGCTATAGAGGCCTGACTTCATAGGGTGCGCCGCGCGCACCGGCGCCGGCACAAATGCCTGGTACGCACGCCTCATCCCACCATGCAACACGCAATGGGTAGGCGGCCAAGGAATAGCGATTGCCCTGGCCTCCCCGCCTCCAGGCCTTATACTGCCGCCTCTTTGCGCAGAGGCCCTCGTTTCGTGGCGAACAAAAGATACAGCTGCATCGGTTTATTCAACCCAAAATCCCCGGAAAACGTCGGCGCGGTGATGCGTGCTGCGGGCTGTTATGGGGTCAATTCGGTGTTCTATACCGGCAAGCGCTACGAGCGCGCCCGCGACTTCGTCACCGACACCAAGCGCGTCTATATGGATATTCCGCTGATCGGCGTCGAGGATCTGCAAGCGATCATCCCACTGGGCTGCACCCCGGTCGCCGTGGAGTTGGTGGAAGGCGCCCGCCCCCTGCCCGACTACACCCATCCGGATCGGGCGATCTATATCTTCGGCCCCGAAGACGGTTCCTTGGACGCCAGCGTGCGTGCCTGGTGCGAGGATGTGGTCTACATACCGACCCAGGGCTGTATGAATCTCGCGGCCACGGTCAATGTGGTGCTCTACGACCGCCTGGCCAAAGGCAATAACACCAAGTCCGGGCCTAAATTCAAATAGCCGGCTACTTCAATAGCTTGCTATCGAGCGACTTCGACGGTCCGCCGATGACGTTTTCGCTGATCTCGACAAGGTCCTTGGTGCTGGCTTTATCCAGACGCATCAAGGCGCGGGTGACGTCGTCCAGCGAGCGCGGTTCGCTGTCCTTGGTGGCCTGACGGATCTCCCGATCCAACTCCTGCAGCAGCAATACCGCGCGGGCGGTGATCGGACCGGTCGAGCGCTCGGTACGCAGGCTTTTCACCGGTTTGCTCCAGTCGATCAGGTGCTCGCGCACCTTCTGGTAGCGGTCTTCGCTCAGGCCACCGGCCCGGCGCACCAACTCGATGGCGTAGTACTCGGCCAGGCCTTCGGTGATCCAGTCGCTGCGGTCGCGAGATTGGATACGGCTGAACAGGTGGACCAACTCATGCACCAACGAACTGGTGCCGTTCTCGCTGACCAGCGGCCGATCGGCGTGCATGTAATAGGAATTACCCGCCGACAAGCCACCACGCCACATCGGGTCGCCGGCGCCGACGATCAACAACTTGCCCGGATCCCGCGGAAATACCGCCTGGGCCTCGGGCCAGACGAAGGTCAGCATGGTCAGAATGTCCATACGGCGCATGCCTTCGCCGATGGGCGCGGCTACGGTGACCTCGGTGTCGCCGAGTTTGGCGCGGCGGGTACCGAGTTTGCCGGCGATTATCCAGCCGGTCGGGCGATCGAACTTACGCTCGGGCGCATCGATACGGAATTGGTTCTTGCCGATCCGCGGCCAGCCGGTTTGTACGCTTTTCCAGCCTTTGGGCAGTTCGAAGGTCACCCGCGAAACCAACTCGGTGTTTTTCTGCTGACGCAACACCGCACTGGGCACCAGATCGTCACCGCGCATCAGGACCCAATCCTCGGTCATATGAGCATCGAAACCATCGTTTTTGCGCTGATGGTTGATACGCACCCGATAGCTGAGCTTGGCCTGGCCTTTACCCGGCTTCCACACCCCGTCCTCAGTCCATTGGCCATCGGCTTTGAAGTCGCTGTAGGCCTGCTCGTCGCCCAAATTGAAACTCAGGCTGCGGACCCGCTCGCCATCTTCCAGGGTCAGGCTGACTTCGGCCTGATCGCTGTTCGGCAAGAACTTCACGTGATAGTCCAGGTCGATTTTCTCCGCCGCCCATAGCGGGGCACTCAGCCCCAGCAGTGCGGTGGATAACAGCGTGCGGTAACTCGACATGCGGACAACTCCAAAACAGGATGGACCCAGCATAGACCCTGGACCAGGCGGGCAATTCACTATCAGCGCGACCGCAAGGGATCGATCAGCCGGCGCGGAAGATCAAATAATCTTCCCAATCGTCCTCGGCCACGCTCTTTTCGCTGAGCATGCGCCCGGACTGGGAAATCCGTTCGATATGTACCGCCTCGGGGTCGCCGCACACCAGGTGGTGCCATAGCGGCAGATCCTTGCCCTCGCTGACCAGACGATAACCGCAGGTAGGCGGCAGCCATTGGAATTGATCGGCCTGGGCCGGGGTGAGTTGGATGCAATCGGGGACGAACTGGGTGCGGTTGGCGTAATCGGTGCAGCGGCAGCTTTGCAGATCGAGCAACTTGCAGGCGATACGGGTGTAGTAAACGCTGCCATCGTCCTCGTCTTCGAGCTTTTGCAGGCAGCACAGGCCGCAGCCGTCGCACAGCGACTCCCATTCCGCCTGATCGAGCTGGGCGAGGGTTTTGCGTTTCCAGAAGGGTTCGACTTTGGCGGCCATGGTGCGCACTACGGTGATTGGCGAAAAGGCCGGCAGTCTAGCGTGCGCGCCAAGCGCGGCCAAGGACGACGAGCCGAGTGGCGTTCGGTTACTGACATACCGTCCGCAGCCCCAATGTTCATGTGCAAGGCCTACGACCTCGTAGGGCGGACATGCCGAAGGCTTGTCCGCCATCTGCGCGGCCAGTGGTGGACAAGGCTTCGCCATGGCCACCCTACAAAAGCGTAGCCCGTAGCCCGTAGCCCGTAGCCCGATGCAATCCGGGGGCGATTGTTCGGCTGCAACGATTCCCGGATTTCATCCGGGCTACACAGTTTAATAACCGCGGGCGAAGTCCACGCGTCCGTTAAGCGCCGAACCACTGCGCCAACTGGTCAGATTGTCGATAAACAACTGCACCAGCAAGCGCGGATCGGTCGGTGCCGAGCTGTGCCCGGTTAGCAGCAAGCGCGGCGCATTCCAGAATGCGTGGCTAACCGGCAGCGGTTCTTGGCGGCAGACATCGATCACCGCGCCGGCCAGTTGCCGTCGTTCCAGGGCCTGCACCAGATCGGCATCGACCACCGCCACGCCGCGCCCGGCATTGATAAACAGCGCGCTGGGCTTGAGCACGGCGAACAAAGCCGCGTCGTACAAGTCGCGGGTGACCGGGGTATCCGGCAGCAGGTTGATCAGGTAATCGGCCTTGGCGGCCAAACGCGGTAGCTCCGCAAGCCCAACCACTTCCTGAAACGGCGGCAAGTCCCGCACGCTGCTGGCCACACCCAGCAGCTCGACACCGAAGGGCGCGAGGGATTGCGCCACGCTCAGGCCGATATCGCCGGTGCCGACGATCAGCACCCGGCGCCCGCGCAGGCTGCTCGGCGCGCGATTTTGCCAATGCCGCGCCACCTGGTCGGCGAGCGCGGCGAACAGCTGGCGTTCATGGGCCAGGAGATGGCAGAGCACATATTCGGCCATCACCTGGCCAAAGATGCCGACTGCGCGGGTCAGGGTATAGTCCCTGGGCAAATCCGCGGTCAGCAAGGGCGTCACCCCGGCCCAGGTCGATTGCAACCACTGCGGTTTGAACCCATGACGCAGCAACGCCGCGAGCAGATCCGGCTGGCCCAACCAGAGTGGGCAGCTGCCGGCAT
>NZ_CAMPHN010000055.1 GCF_946885885.1 uncultured Pseudomonas sp. | reverse complement strand
CCAACCTACGGAACTCATGGTTAGCCCGTAGGTTGGGTTAGCGGCGATTGTTGCGATTCAAGCAGCGACATCGTCGTCAGCCGCCGCGTAACCCAACAGATCGCATACCGGAACGACCCAACCTACGGGACTGAAAGAATCGCAGCTAAAGCCCCTCCCACGTATGCCTGGTATGTCAGACATTGAAATGCTTGATCATCCCGCTCAGCTCGCCGGCCAGGCCGGCGAGTTCCAGGCTGGAGGTGCGGGTCTGGTTGGCCCCGGCCGTGGTCTGCATGGACACATCGCGGATATTCAGCAAGTTACTGTCCACCTCGCGGGCCACGTAGGATTGCTCTTCGGTGGCGCTGGCGATGCTCAGGTTGCGTTCGTTGATCTGAGCAATCGCCTCGACGATGGCAGTCAATGCAGTGCCCGCCGCACGCGCGAGCTCCAGGGTGTCCTGGGTTTTCTCATTGCTGCTGAGCATGGAACGCAGCGCGCCCTGGCTACCCTGCTGCACCGAGCCGATGATGGTTTCGATCTGCTTGGTCGATTCCTGGGTTCTTTGCGCCAGGGCCCGTACCTCGTCCGCCACCACGGCGAAGCCGCGGCCGCTTTCGCCCGCCCGGGCGGCCTCGATCGCAGCGTTCAAGGCCAATAGATTGGTCTGCTCGGCGATCCCGCGAATCACCTCCAGCACCGAGCCGATATCGCCTATCTGGCTCGCCAGGGCTTGCAGGGCCTCGGCGGTATGCGCCATGTCGCCGGTCAGCGCTTCGATCGCACCGACCGTGCGGGTGACGCTGCCCTGACCTTCACGGGCGCAGCGGTCGGCAGCCTGGGACACCGCCGAGGCCGAGGCGGCATTGCGCGCCACTTCTTCGATCGCGGTGGTCAGTTCGGTGACGGCGGTCACGGCCTGATCGAGCTCCCCGCTCTGCCGATGCAGACCACGGCTGGTGTCCTCGGTCACCGCGCTCAAGGACTCGGAAGTCGAGCCCAGCCGCTCGGCGGAATTCACCACCTGGGTGACGGTGCCGCGCAGGTCCGTTTGCATGCGCTGCAATGCTTGCAACAGCCGCGCCGCTTCATCCATACCGGCGGTATCGAGCGCCTGCGTCAGGTCGCCCTTGGCGATCCGCTCGGCCGCGGCCATGGCCATGGACAACTGTTTCAGCAAGCGCAGGACGATCAGCGTCGCCAGCGTGCCGCCGACCAGCAACAGCGCCAGCAGACCTGCGGACATCAGCAGCAGATGCTGCCGGTGCCTGTCACGACGCTCGCCCAGCCTCTTCTCGAGCAGCGCCAATGCGGAGTCGCCAAGCGCGTGCATGGCGTCGATCGGCCGATCATAGGCGGCCAGGTAGTCCGCGACCGGGTAGTTCACCTTCAAGCCGGCACCGCCGCCGGAAAAATCCAGTTCGATGGCCGAGACCAGTTGCTGATCGGTCAAGTCCAGGGCCTGCCGGGTCTGTTGGCGCAGGGCCGCCATCGGCTGCTCCAGCATGGCGGCGATCGCCGGGTCGGCAGCGGCAGCCTTGGCGAAAGCCCGGCCCATCCTGTCGAAGCTGGCGAGCGCCTGGGCGGTCAGCCCCATCAGGGCCCCCTGCTGCTCCGGCAGGATTCGCCCCTGCACCAGATATAGGGCACCGAAGCCGCGCAGTTGGCCGAACAGTTCGGCGGTTTGCGGCATCTCGATCAACGCAGCGGTCATCAGCGAATAGGTTTCCAGAAGCGGATCCCGGGACAGCTCGAAATGATCGAGCAAGGCATCCTCGATCAGCAGGCTGGACGCGATCAGTTGCGTATGCCGTTGCATGCTCTGCCTGGCCTTGATCGAGCCCTCGCCGATTTCTTCGGACAGGGCGTGCCATTGCTCGCGCATCCGCTGCCAAGAGGTCAATAGATCCGCTTCGACCTCGGCCGCGCGCAGCGTCTGTTCGCCCGCCTCGAAGGCACGCTGCAACTCGGCCAGCTTAGCCTGGCGGGCCTGCTGCAGGCTGCTGTCGCCGCCGAGAATGGTGGTGGCCATAGCGCGATGCTGCTGGGTCAGCGCGACCAGGTGCAACAGCGCCTGCACCGGCGCGATACCACGCAATTCGCGCTCGGCCTGACGCCCGCTATTCAGCGCACCCAGCACGTAGAGGATGGTCGGCACGACTATCAGGGCGAGGGCCAATACGCCGAGCAAGATGAACTTACCGGAGAAGGAAAGACGTTCGAGGGCTTTCATGGAAGGGATCCCAATATGCGCTCGGGACTCGCGAGGTGGCTCCGCAGTCCCGCTTTTATGGTTATTGTTTGGCTATGTCCCAATTATTTGTGGCGTCTTGGAGTCGGCGAGACGATGCCTAGGCTGGCGCCATTCGTAGGGTGGGTTAGCGGCGCGGTACGCCTGCCACGCTCCGAACACGACCATGGCGCGACGCGTAACCCACCAGGCGCTAGACCGCGTTGCGCCGGTGGCGGATTACGCCGCATCCCTTATGGTGCGATGTCGGGCAATTGCCTATGCGGCTAACCCGCCCTACGACTGCGCGTCTCCCCTCACAAAGCCGTGGGCGACAAGTAATGGGTACAAAAGCCACGACTGCGGCCTGTGTTAGGCCTTAAGCGAGCCCAGCAGGCCGTCGAGAAAGCGCTCGCCGGCGTCCATCTGGCTCAGCTCGACGAATTCGTCGGGCTTGTGCGCTTGTTGAATGGAGCCCGGCCCGCAGACCACCACCGGTACATTCAGGCGCTGGCTGAACAAGCCGCCCTCGGTGCCGAAGGAGACCTTGGCGGTGCCGGTATCGGCCGGGGCGAAGTTCTTCAACAAGCGCACGGCTTCCACGCTGGGGTGGGTATCCAGACCGGGGTAGATGTTCAGGGTTTCGATCTCGATATCGGCTGCACCGGACAAACGTTTGGCCTGCCGCACGATGACCTCGGCCTGCTCGCGCATCTGCTCGAGGAACTGGTCCAGATCGTCGGCCGGCAGGTTGCGCACCTCGAAATCCAGGCTGCACAGGTTCGGCACTATGTTCAGCGCCTTGCCGCCGGCGATCTGCCCGACATGCACGGTGCTGTAGGGCACATCGTAATTCGCATCCTGCGCGCCCTGCTCTTGCAAGCGCCGCTGGCCCTCGCGCAACGCGGCGATAAAGTCGCAGGCCAGGTGAATGGCATTGGCCGAGCGCGGCGCCAGCGACGAATGCGCCTCCTGGCCGCGGCACAGGGCGCGGTAGGAACCCTTGCCCTTGTGCCCGAGGACGAACTGCATCTCGGTCGGCTCGCCGACGATGCACAGGAACGGCCGCACCGGTGCCAGGTACAGCACGTCGAGCAGGCGGCGCACGCCGACGCAGCCGATCTCCTCGTCATGGGACAAGGCCAGTTGCAGGGGGCGGCTCAAGGAACTGTCGGCGGCGTCGAGCATGGCGTCGATCGCCAACGCGATAAAGCCTTTCATATCGCAGCTGCCACGCCCGTAGATGCGCCCGTCCTTCAGCGTCGCCTGAAACGCCGGCACGCTCCAGGCCTGGCCGGCGGCCGGCACCACGTCGGTGTGCCCGGACAACAGGATCCCGGGCACATCGCTCGGGCCGGTGCTGGCGAACAGATTGGCTTTGCGCCCGCTCTCGTCCTTGACGATCAGCGACTCGATGCCCTTGCTCGCCAGCAGCTCGCGCACGTACTCGATCAGCGCCAGGTTCGACTCCGAGGAGACGGTGTCGAAGGCGATCAGCCGTTTGAGGATGTCCAGCGCCCGCGCTCTCACGATGCCTTGCTCCGCTGCTCGGCCACGCTGGCGAAGCGACTGATGTGGAAGGGCGTGATAAGGGTACTGGTGCTACCGGTACTGATCAGCTCGGCCATCACGTCGCCCACGCCAGGGCCGAGCTGGAAGCCGTGGCCGCTGAAGCCGAAGGCGTAATACAGACCGTCGACCTGGCCGCTGGGGCCCATCACCGGCAGCGAGTCCGCCACGTAGCCCTCGATACCGCTCCAGGTACGGATGACGTTCAGCTTGGTCATCTGCGGCGCCAGCCGGCACATCTGCTGCATCTGCTTGAGCAGGCTCTGCGGATCGAAGTGGGCGCGGCGGTTGAGCATGTCCGGCTGGGTGTGGTGGCAGCCGCCGATGATGATGTTGCCACGGGGAATCTGGCGGAAGTACAGCACTTCCTCGGGGATCTTGGTGTAGACGCCGATTACCGTTTTCAGCGCGTAGGGCACCGGCTCGGTGACCGACATCTGCGGTCCCTTGGCGATCAGCGGCACCGGCTCACCGAACTGCGCGGAAAGCTTTTCGCCCCAGGCGCCGGCCGTGATCAGCACCTGCTCGGCGCGGTACTCGCGGCCGTCGCGGGTGGTCACCCGGAACTGCCCGCCGACCTTCTCTACGCTGGTCACCTCGCAACCTTCCTCGATGCGCGCGCCCGCCCGGCGTGCCGCGCGGGCGAAGGCCGGTGCGGCGAGACGCGGGTTGGCGTGGCCATCGTGCGGCGCATAGGAGCCGCCCTTGACCTCGGGGCCGAGAAACGGAAAGCGCTCATGCAACTCGCGACCGCGATAGATCTGCAGATCCAGTTCTCGAGCTTCGGGGGCAGCCGCATAGGCCTCCAGCTCGGCGATCTGCTCCTCGCGGTAGCACACACGCATCTGACCGCTGGCGACGAACTCCAGGTCGTCATCGATCAACTGCGGCAGGCGCTTCCAGAGGGCGAAGGAGCGGTTGGCCAGCTCCAGCTGACCGAGGAAACGTCCCTGGCGGCGCACGTTGCCGAAATTCACCCCACTGGCGTACTGGCCGATCATGTCCCGCTCCAGCAGCACCACCGAGCGCCCGCGCTGACGCAGGAAGAATGCCGAGGCCGCGCCCATCAGGCCGCCGCCGACTATCAGTACATCGGTTTGTTCAACGCTCACGGCGACACCTCATCGACCAACTTGATTTCCTCGATCTGCATCGACAACGGTTTGACCGGCGCCTGGCCGCGCTGACGGCCGACCTGCTCGACCGCGACGCCAGCCGCCGCGGCGATCACCTCGGCGCCGGCGTGCGAGCAATAACGCCCCTGGCAGCGACCCATACCAACCCGACTGAAGGCCTTGGCACGATTGACTTCACAGGCGCCCTTCCCGCGCACCGCGTCGCGCAACTCGCCGGCGGTGATCATTTCGCAACGGCAGACGATCGCATCGTCCGGCAAGGCCTTGGCCTGCTCAGCCGGCCAGGGAAAGGCCTGGTAGAGCCCACTGCTGAACTCATCCATCACCGTCAGGACGCGACGCTGCAAGGCCAGCGCTTCGCCATGCACCGGTTGTTGCAGGTCCTGCAACAGGGCCAGCGCCACCAGGCGTCCGGCATGCTCCGCCGCATCGGCGCCGCGAATCCGCGTACCGTCGCCGGCGGCATACACGCCCTCGACCGAGGTGCGGCCCTGTTCGTCGATGTCCAGCACCCACTGCTGCGATGGCTCATGAAAGCGCATACGGCAACCGGCGAGGTCAGCCAACTGGGTTTCCGGCCGCAGGTGATAGCCGAGGGCGACCGCATCGCAGTCGACCTGCAGGCTGCCGCCCCGTGCCGTGCGCACCCGCACGCCACTGACGCCTGTACTCGCATCGCCCTCCAGCTGCTGCGGCTCGACCCCCAGATGCACCGGGATACCCGCCAGATAGAGCTTGGCCAGCAGCTTCATGCCAGTGAACAGCACCGCGGGGCGGGCGAGCAATTTGGGCAGGGCCGCGATGCGCTTACGCAGCGGCGAGGTATCGAGCACCGCGGCCACCTTGGCGCCGGCCTTCAGATACTGGCTGGCGACCAGGTACAGCAGCGGCCCGCTGCCCATGAACACCACCTGATGGCCGATGGACACCGCCTGTGCCTTCAGGGCGATCTGCGCGCCGCCCAGGCTATACGCGCCGGCCAGCTGCCAACCCGCGACCGGCATCAGCCGGTCGGTGGCGCCGGTGCAGAGAATCAGCGCGTCGTAATCGACGCTCGTATGCCTACCCTGGCTGACGCAGTGCAGCTGGCCCGGCGTCAGACTCCAGACCAGGGTGTCGGGGCGGTAATCGATCTGCTCGCGCAGGCGGTCGAAGCTGTCGTGCAGCGCCTTGGCCTTGTCCGCCTCACTGCCGTAGAGGGTGGCGTAATCGCGGCGGAAACCCTCGGGCTGGCGGCGGTAGATCTGCCCGCCGTCGCGGCGATTTTCGTCCAGTACGATCGGCCGGATGCCGGCGGCCACCAGGGTTTCGGCGCAGCGCGTACCGGCCGGGCCGGCACCGACTATCACCACGCGCACAGCGTCTTTATCGACGTCTTTCAACCACGCAGCGGCCATATTGCCTCCGGTTGTTTAGTCACGATATCCAGCCCTTCGCGGACTTCATTGGAGCAGGCGCGCAGGCGCTCGCCACTGCGGGTCCAGACCCAGCAGTCCTGGCACGCGCCCATCAGGCAGAAGCCAGCGCGCCGGCCCGGATCGAATTCCGACTCGCGCAGCGCCGCCACCCGGGTCAGCAGCGCGACCATCAGGGTGTCGCCCTGCAAGGCCTCGATGGGCTCGCCATCGACCATCAGCCTGACAGTTGACCGCTTATGCTCGGCCAAACGTACGAAACGCGCATTCATGCGTAGGTACCCACAAGTTTGATATTGCTCACACCTTGCTGCGCCTTGAGCAGCTCGGCACTTTCGTGGTGGCACAGAACCTCGCTGCCACCGGCGATGCTTCGTCGTGGCGGCGTTCTGCGGTTGCACAGCCCGTCGATACGCACCGGGCATCGATTGAGGAACGGGCAGAGCTTGACCCCGGCGGCCGGCTCGCCGATTCGCGGCAGCGCGCCGTGGTTGGCCCCGCAGTTTTCCAGCCAGCCCTGGCGCAGCTCCGGCACCGAATTGATCAGCAGGTCGGTGTAAGGATGGAACGGCACCTGGGCGAAGGACTGCTGGTTGCCGGCCTCGACCTTGTGCCCGCTGTACATCACCACGATGTCGTCGCACAGCGCGCGCACGGTGGATATGTCGTGGCTGATGAACAGGTAGGAGACCCCCAGTTCGCGGCGTAAATCGCGCAGCAGTTCGAGGATCGCCGCGCCCACCACGGTATCCAGCGCCGAGGTGACCTCGTCGCAGAGAATCAGATCCGGCTCCGCCGCCAGCGCCCGTGCCAGGTTGACCCGCTGCTTCTGCCCGCCGGACAACTCGCCCGGCAGGCGCTGCGCGATGCTCGCCGGCAACTGCACCAGCTCCATCAGCTCGGCGATCCGCCGTTGCTGCTGCGCGCCCTTCATGCCGTGATAGAAACGCAGCGGACGACCGAGGATCTGTTCGATGCTGTGCTTCGGATTGAGCGCCGTATCGGCGTTCTGGAACACGAATTGAATACGACGGAACTGCTCGCGGGTACGGCCGGACAGCGAGCGGCTGAGCGGCTGGCCGTCCAGCAGAATGTGCCCGGCCGACGGCTCCGCCAGGCCGGCGATGGCCTGCGCCAGGGTGGTCTTGCCCGAGCCGGACTCGCCGATCACCCCCACCGCCTCGCCGCGGCGGATCTTCAGATCGACCTCGTGCAGCACCTTCTTGGTGCCGTAGCAGATCTCCAGGCCGCGCACCTCGAGCAGCAGGCCTTCCTCCTCCGGGACGATTTCATACTCGCTGCCGCTTTGCGCTGCCGGTTTTATCGCCGCCAGCAGGCTGCGGGTATAGGGGTGGTCGGGCTCTTCGAGGATCTGCTCGGTGCTGTTGTTTTCTTGGATCTGGCCGTCACGCAGGACGACGATGCGGTCGGCCATCTGCGCCACCACCGCGAGGTCGTGGGACACGTAGATTGCCGTGGTGCCGCGTTCACGGACCACCTTTTTGAAAGCCCGCAGCACTTCGATCTGGGTGGTGACATCCAACGCCGTGGTCGGCTCGTCGAGGATCACCAGCGCCGGATCGGTAATCAGCGCCATCGCCGCCATCAGCCGCTGCAACTGCCCACCCGAGACCTGGTGCGGATAACGCGCACCGATGCGTTCCGGTTCCGGCAGCGCCAGCTCCCGGAACAGCTCGACGGCCTTGGCCTGCGCCTGCTTGCGCGACAGAACGCCGTGGATCAGCGCGCTTTCGATCACCTGATCCATGATGCTCTTGGACGGATTGAATGCCGCGGCCGCACTCTGCGCGATATAGGACACGGTGCGTCCACGCAGCTTGGCCAGCTCAGCGTTCGACAGCTTGAGCACGTCGACGTCGCCAATGCGCACCGAGCCGCCGACGATACGGCAGCCGGCGCGCGCGTAGCCCATCAGAGACAGCGCGATGGTGCTCTTGCCCGAACCGGACTCGCCGATCAGCGCCAGTACCTCGCCCTTGTTCAGGCTGAAATCGGCACCGTGCACGATAGGTACGTCGATGCCCTCTTCGTTGCGTGCGGCCACTCGCAGACCGCTTACCCTGACGATTTCGTTCATCTCACTTCTCCGTCTCGCGCTTGGACCGACCGCCGAAGCTGTCGATGAGCAGGTTGACCCCCATGGTCAGGGTAGCGATGGCCACCGCCGGTACCAGCACGGCCGGCGCGCCCTCGCCCAGGCCGAGGATGTTCTCGCGCACCAGCGAGCCCCAGTCGGCATCCGGCGGCTGGATGCCCAGACCGAGGAAGCTCATCGCGCTGAGCAGCAGCACCACGTAGACGAAGCGCAGGCCGAAGTCGGTCAGCACCGGGCGCAGCATGTTCGGCAGCACCTCGATGAAGATGATGTAGGGCATGGCCTCGCCACGGGTGCGGGCGACCCGGACGAAGTCCATGGTCATCACGTTCACCGCCGAGGCACGGGCGATACGGAATGAGCCCGGCATATAGGCGAAGGCAGCCATCAACAGCAACACCGGTACCGAGGAGCCGAACGAGGCCACCATCAGCAGGGCGAAGATCTTGTTGGGGATGGCGATCAGCGTGTCCTGGATGCGGCTTATGGTTGCATCGATCCAACCGCCGGAGGCAGCCGCCACCAGGGCCAGAACCAAACCGGCCGCGCAGGCCAGCGTCGTGCCCAGCAAGGCCACGCCAATGGTGTAGGGCGCCCCGTGCAGCAGCCGGCTGAGAATGTCGCGGCCCAGGAAATCGGTACCCAGCGGATACTCCAGGCTGAGCGGGCCGAAGAAGTCTTCGCTGACCAGGGCGTTGGCATCGTGAGGCGCGATCAGCGGACCGATAAAGGCCATCAGTCCCCAGAACAGCACGAGCAGCAGACCGATGAAGCCGCCGACGGACAGCGAGAAGCGGCGCTTGCGGGTCACAACGGCGGGCGCCTTGTCGTTCACCAGTTCATCCGCCGGCAGCATGTTACCCCTGCCGCCCGCTACGCTCGCTTTCGGTGGAATAGTGTTCGGTTTCATTTACGCAGCCTCGGGTTGGAAAGGATTGCACAGAGGTCGGCGAGCAGCACCAGCACCAGAAAACCAAGGCTAAACAACATCACGCACGCCTGTACCAGCGGGATATCGCGGGTGATCACGCCGTTGACCAACAGCGTCGCGACGCCCGGATAGTTGAAGATCGACTCGACGATGACCACGCCGCCGAGCAGGTACGACAGGCTCAGCGCCACGGCGTTGGCGATCGGCCCGATGGCGTTGGGCAGCGCATGGCGCAACACCACGCGGATCGGTCGCGCCCCTTTGAGGATGGCCATTTCGACGTAGGAGCTGCTGAGCTGATCGATCACTGCGGCGCGAGTCATGCGCGCCATCTGTGCGGTCAGCACGCAGCACAGGGTCAGCACCGGCATGGCGTAAACACGGAGCAGTTCGCCGAGCGTCTCGACCTCGACGTCGCGCGACAACGCCGACAACCAGCCCAGCTTCACCGCGAAGATCAGCACGGCGATGGTGGCGATCAGAAATTCCGGTACGGACACGGCGAACACCGCCGCCATGTTGCTGTAGCGGTCGAAGATCGAACCGCGGTACATCGCCGAGAGAATGCCGATGGTCAGCGCCAGGGGCACCGAGACCAGCGCCGCGACCGCTGCCAGGCGCAGGCTGTTAGGCAGCCGGCCCGCGATCATTTCGTCGACCGCCATGCCGTTGACCAGGGAGATACCGGGATCGCCGGTGACCAGACCGCCCAGCCAGTAGAGGTAACGCAGGTACACCGGCTGGTCCAGGCCGAGCTGCGCGCGCAGGGCCGCCACCGCTTCCGGGGTCGCTTCCTGGCCGAGCTGCTCCTGAACCGCATCGCCGGGCAGCAGGCTGGTGAGGAAGTAGACCACCAGCGAGACGATAAGCAGCGTGAGCACGCCTACCGCCAATCGACCAATCACAAGGCGCGCAATGGTGCTGTTCATAACTGAACCCTTTTCTTATATGACGCCGCCTGCACGACCCTGCAGGCGGCGCCTTGGTTATCGAACCTGCGTCAGGCATCCAGCCAGACGTGTTCGGCGAACATGTAGCCCATCAGACCGCCGAGCGGATGAGGCGAGAGTCCTTTCAGCTTGGCGTTGTGGCCATCGAGGCTGCTGTTGAACTGCGGGATACCGATGCCGCAATGCTCATGCACCAACACCTGCATGTCGGCGTACATCTGCTTGCGCTTGGCCTCGTCGGTCTCGCCGCGGGCGGCGTGCAGCAACTGGTCGAACTGCTCGTTCTTCCAGCCCGACTCGTTCATGCCGGCGTCGGACTGGAAGAACAGGCTGAACAACAGGTCCGCGGTCGGCCGCGCACCGATGTTGCCGAAGCCCAGCGGGTGCTTCATCCAGTGGTTGGACCAGTAGCCGTCCGACGGCACCCGCTTGATATCGAGCTTGAGGCCGATCTGCTGGCCCGACAGCTGCAGCAACTGGGCGATATCCACCGAGCCGGTGGCGGCATCGGAACACACCAGGGGCAGGGTGCGTCCGGCCATGCCGGATTTCTGCAGGTGGAACTTGGCCTTCTCCGGGTCGAACTCGCGTTGCGGCAGACCGGCGAAGTAGTAACGGTTGCTCGGGGCGATCGGCTGATCGTTGGCGATGGTGCCGTAACCGCGGAAGGCGACCCGATTGATCTGCTTGCGATCGAGCAGGTGCTTCATGGCCAGGACGAAGTCCGGGTTCTGTACCGGGCCCAGTTCGTCGCGCAGTACCAGGTCGGTGTAGCCACCGGTCTTGGTCTCCATCAGGGCGACCTTGGGGTTGTCCTGGATGCGCGAAACCGAACGCGGGTTGACCGGGTTGATCAGGTCGACGTCGCCGGCCAGCAATGCGCTGATGCGCGCGGCCTCGTCGGGGATGGCGAAGAACTCGATCTCGTCGAGGTAAGGCAGACCCGGCTTCCAGTAGCTGTCGTTGCGCTTGGCGATCGAACGCACACCCGGCTGGAACTCGGCGCACTTGAACGGCCCGGTGCCGTTGGCAAGGGTGAAATCGGTGGTGCCGTCACGCACGATGAGGAAATGCGTGGTGGCGAGCAGGGCCGGCAGGTCGGCGTTGGCGCTGGCCAGGCGGATCTGCACCTCGTGCGGGCCGACGGCCTTCACCTCCTCGAGCTGCTTGGCGATGGTCAGCACCTTGGAGCCGAGCTCCGGCACCTTGTGGCGGTTCAGCGTGTAGACCACGTCGGCCGAGGTGAACGGCTTGCCGTCATGGAACACCACGTCCTTGCGCAGCTTGATGGTCCAGGAGATCGCGTCGCTGGTGTCGAACGATTCGGCCAGGGCCATCTGCGGCGCCAGCTGATCGTCCAACCTGGTCAGGCCGTTGTAGAACATGTTGTGGCGGCAATAGTCGGTGTAGTTCCCGCCCTTGGCCGGATCCAGCGTATCGGCGGTGGAGCTGGTGGCGCTGGCGACCTTGATGCGGCCACCGCGCTTGCCCTTGCCGTTGCCTGTGGCAGTCGAGGCGAACACCTCACCCGCCGGGCCGAACAGGCTGCTCGCGCCAGCTACCGCGATGCCGGCCAGACCCAGCATGCGTAGCGCGTCGCGACGCGACATGCCGCGATTGAGTCCTTCGAAGATGCGTTGGCTTTCCGGACCGCTGATCAGCTGGGGTTCGGTTTTATTCTTGTTATCAGTCATATCGTTCTACCTGTCGATAGTGGGGAGGTTCGAATGCCCGCATTGAGCGGAGCGACCTGGTAACGCAAAACGACGGTGAATCAACAATCTCTCTAGTGCGGATAACTCTCCTTAACCACGAACGCCTTTAGTGCAAGTAATCCTGAACCCGGTAATAGGCGCCCACCAACGGCAGGAACCATGGCTTGCCGAAATGACCGGGAATCGCCGGCCAACTCAACTCGCCCCAGGGATTGGCCTCGGCCTTGCCATCCATCACCTCGGCCATCACCTGCCCCATATGCACCGACATCTGCACCCCATGGCCGCTGTAGCCCATGGAGTGGTACACGCCGCCATGCTGGCCGGCGCGGGGCAGGCGGTCGGAAGTCATATCCACCAACCCGCCCCAGCAGTAGTCGACTTTCACCTGGGCCAACTGCGGAAACATCTGCGCCATCGCCGCCTGCAGGATCTTGCCGCTCTTCGCATCGGAGGCGCCGCCGGACATGGCGAAGCGCGCCCGACCGCCGAACAGCAGGCGGTTGTCCGGGGTCACCCGGAAATAGTTGCCGATCATGCGGCTGGTGACGTACGAGCGCTGTTGCGGCAACAGGCGATCGAGCAGCGTCTGGGGCAGCACCTCGGTGGCCACGATGAAACTGCCCACCGGTACGATCCGCCGCCGGTACCAGCCCAGCCCGCCATGTTGACTGGCGCCGGTCGCCATCAGAATTTGCCCGGCCTGCAGGCTGCCACGACTGGTATCGACCCGATAGCCACCGGCCTCGTCCTTCCAGCCCTGAACGGTGGTCTGCTGGTAGATCAGCGCACCATGCCGCGCCGCCGCCTCGGCCAGGCCGACACCGAAGCGGCCGACATGCATCTGCACGCCGTTGCGCTGCAACAGACCGCCATGGAACTCGGCCGAGTCGACTTCGGCGCGGGCCTGTTCGGCGGACAGCAGCTCGACCTCGGCATCGACCTCGCGGCGAATCAATTCGCAGGTCCGCGCCAACCCCTCGTAATGCTGGGGCTTGGCGGCCAGCTTGAGCTTGCCGCTACGCTTGAGATCGCAAGCGATGCCCTCCTCCTCCACCAGCGTGACCACGCTCTGCACCGCACTTTCGTAGGCCTGGTAATAGGCCCGCGCCTTGTCGGCACCGAGACTGGCGACCAGGCTGCTATAGTCCTGGGCGACCCCGGTATTGCAATGCCCGCCGTTGCGCCCGGAGGCCTCACCGACCACCCGTCCCGCTTCCAGCACCGCCACGCTCGCACCCTTCAGGGCCAACGTCCGGGCCGCCGACAGACCGGTGAAACCGCCGCCGACGACGACAACATCGACCCGCGCTGGCAGCGCTCCGGTCTGAGCCCCGGTAAACACCGGTGCCGTATCGAGCCAGTAGGACTCACTGCGCATGGCTAACCCCTTATTCGTTGAGAAGTGACGGTGGCGACTCAGAGACCGACCAGCCCGGCCAGCCCGCCTATATCGGCGATCTGCCGATAGTTGTAGCAGGCGTTACCCGGCTGCTCGTGGCCGCGGGCGACGAAGGCCTTGTTCTTGATCTTCATGTCTTCGGCCGGCATCAGGTCGTAGCGGAAGCTCGAGGACACGTGCAGCAGGTCTTCCGGACCGCAGCCGAGGTTGTCGAGCAGGTATTCGAAGGCTTGCAGGCGTGGCTTATAGGCCTGAGCTTGTTGAGCGGTGTAGACCTTGTGGAACGGCACCCCCAGCTTGTCGACGTTGGACATGATCTGCTCGTCCATCGCGTTGGAGATGATCACCAGCGGAATCTTGTCGGCGATCTTCGCCAAACCGGCCGTCACGTCGGGATGCGGACCCCAGGTCGGCACGGCGTTGTAGTAGAGCTGGCCTTCGCCGCGATATTCGATGCCCCAACGCTTGCACAGGCGCGACATGGCGGTATCGAGAATTTCATCGTAAGGACGCCAGTCACCCATCACCTGATCCAGGCGATAGGCGGTGAAATCCTTGACGAACTGGTCCATCTGCTCAGGGGCGACGCGGTCGGCGAACAGTTCGCGGGTCAGCGGGCCCATCTGAAAGTTGGTCAGCGTGCCGTAGCAGTCGAAGGTGATGTACTTAGGGCGCAGAAAGCTCATTTGGGCAGTCCTGAAAGTTCGTTGATAAAAGCGACGATAGGTCGCAGCACCACGACTTCATTACAGCACTGTGAAACCAGCATATGGCGTTAGAAACGCGAGCCGCTCGACATAAACCACCGTTTTGCCGGCCACGCTCAGCAGACTTTGCGGAGCACTCCAGAGCAGTGCATTTCCGGGCCATACGCACCCTTACGGGTCACAAATCCCTCTCTAAAAGCAAATGTAGGCCGCTGCGTCCGCAGAAAATGCGCCCGGCAAAAACGCAAAACGGGCACCTCCCGAAAGAAGCACCCGTTTCATGAATAGCTGCGATGATTCGCTCACCCTGGCGCGATCATCGGCCGGCGCAATCAGTGCCGAGCCACCGGCTCACCAGCTTGACGCGAATGAAGCTTCTGCGCCGCCGGATCGCCTGCACGGGAACTGTCGCGACGCGGAACGTCGCGCCATCCCGGCGGCTCGACTCAATAGCCGCGGGATCGATCGATAACGTTCAAAAGCGCCTCGCCGCGCTGATGCCGACGAAGATTATCCAGCAGAATCGGCGCGGCCGATTGAGGCTGGGTCATGCTCGCCACGTGAGGGGTCAGGAACACCCGCGGATGGGCCCAGAAGGGATGCTCGGCCGGCAGGGGTTCGGGGTCGGTGACATCGAGGATCGCGCGGGATAGTTGGCCTGAATCCAGTGCATCGAGCAAATCCGCATCCACTAGGTGTGGACCACGGCCGACATTGATCAACGAGGCTCCGGCGGGCAACGCCGAGAACAGCTTGCGGTTCAGGATACCCTTGGTCTCCGACGTCAGCGGCACCAGGCAGATCAGAATGTCGCAACCCTCGAGGAAGGGCTGCAACTGATCGGGACCGGCGAAACTCTCCACGTTATCCAAGTGGCGCAACGAACGATTCCAACCGCGCAGGCGGAAACCGTAGGTCGCCAGCCGCTGCAGAACGGCACTACCGAGCGAGCCCATACCCATGACGCCGACCGTGCGCGCCGAGGCAGGCGGCACTTCGAGCGGGTCCCAGGTACGCGCCGCCTTCGCCGCCACATAGTCGAAGAAGTCGCGGTGAAGGGCCAGCACGGCGAGGCTGACATATTCCACCATGCCGTCGATGATGCCGGGCTCGACCATCCTGACGATGGGAATGTGCTTGGGTACGGCGGAAAAGTCGACATGATCGACCCCGGCTCCCGAGGAAAAAAACACCTTCAGCCGGGGCAGCTTGTCGATGAACTCCGCCGGCGCCTGCCAGGCAATCAGGTATTCGACCTCGTCGAGGTCGCCGGCATCGGGCCAGACCCGGAAGTCGAGGTCAGGGGCGTGCTCGGCGAAGTAGCGCGCCCAAGCGGCGGCGCGAGGGGCGTCGGATCGATAAAGAATGCTCATAGTGAAGTCCTACCAGCCGCCTACCCAGCCATCGAAGAGCCCTTCAGGCAGGGTTTCCTCATTGGCGCCGCGGAGAAAGTCGAAGTCGCAGCCTAGATGAGCCTGCTCGATGTGTCGGTTGTAAAGATTGCGGTAGCCACGCACGTGCTGGGACAGCGGCGGTTGCCATGCCTGGCGCCGACGTTCGAGTTCCTCCGCTTCGACGCAAAGCTCCAGTCGCCGTTCGGCGACGTCGAGCTCGATGATGTCGCCGTTTCGCACCAGGGCCAGCGGACCGCCGACCGCCGCCTCGGGAGAAACGTGCAGCACAGCGGCACCATAGGCAGTGCCGCTCATTCGCGCATCCGAGATACGCAGCATGTCGCGCACGCCGCGCGCCATCAGATGGCGCGGCAGGGGCAGCATGCCCCACTCCGGCATCGCCGCGCCCACGGGGCCGGCATTGCGCAGGATGAGCACGCTGTTCTCGTCGATGCCGAGTTCGGGATTGTCGATCTGGTCGGCGATCGTCTGCACGTCCTCGAACACCACCGCCGGGCCGCGATGGCGGAACAGCTTGGAATCCGCCGCACAGGTCTTCATCACCGCCCCGTCCGGCGCCAGGTTGCCTTTGACCACGACCATGGTCTCGCCGGGCTTGACCGGTTTGTCCAGCGGGCGGATCACATCGCTATCGAAGACCTCCGCCGTCTCCAGAATCTCGCCGACCGTGCGGCCGTCGACGGTGCACGCGTCGAGATGCAGCAAGGGCGCGAGGGTCTTGAGCAGGGCCGGTACGCCACCGGCGGCCATCAGGCGCTCGGTCAGGTGTTCGCCGGCGGGCTGGACGTTGGCGATCAGCGGCACACGCCTGGCGATCTCGTCGAAGCGCTCCAGGGTCAGCGGTACGCCGACGCGGCCGGCGAGCGCCAGCAGGTGAATGATGACGTTGGTCGAGCCACCCACCGCGCACAGCAGGGTGATGGCATTGTCGAAGGCTCGCGCATCGAGCACCTCACTCGGGCGGGGGCTGCCTTCGGCGGCCATGCTCACACTGCGGCGGCCCACCTCGCGGGCGATCTGATTGCGTCGGCGGTCCACCGCCGGCACCAGGCTGCTGCCGGGCAGCGACACACCCAAGGCCTCGCAGATGACCCCCATCGATGAGGCGGTACCCATCTCGGCGCAGTGGCCCGCCGTGCCCATGACGCTGCGTTCGAACGCGGCGAAGTCGCCCTCGGAGAGCTCGCCGGCGCGCAACTGGTCGACCAAACGCCAGACGCCAGTGGCGTTCGCCAGGTTGCCGCCGGTGGCTGAGCGCGGCGTAGCCGGGCCGCTGGTCAGGAAGATAAATGGCACGCCCGCGCTGGCGGCTCCCATCAGCAGGGCCGGCTGCGTCTTGTCACATCCGCCGAGCAGCACCACCGCATCGAAGGGATAGCCGCGAATGGTCTCCTCGGCCTCCATGGCCAGCAGGTTGCGGAACGGGAAGGAGGTCGGCTTGATGATGTTCTCGCTGATCGACATCAACGGCACCTCGAACGGGATGCCGCCCGCCTCGAGAATCCCCACCCTCGCCTCTTCGGCAAGCGTGCGCAGATTGAGATTGCACGGGTTGATATCGGACCAGGTGTTGAGAATGCCGACGACCGGCCGCGTCATCAGGTCTTCGCGGCTCCAACCGACGGCCGACAAGGTCGAGCGATGCACGAAGCCGGGCAGGTCATCCTTGCGGAACCAGCGCGCGCTACGCAGCGGCCGGCTGTCTTTGGTGTTGTTATCGCTCATGGGATCACCTTGTAGTCACGCTGCTCTGGGGAATTCTGTTTGGGCATTGCAAAAGTGATTTGCCGTTTAACCATGCATTCAGCACGAAGGCGTGGATACGGCCTTCTAATCGGCTGACGCTAACCGTGAATCCAGGAGCCTGTCGGAGAATCGCAATCGACTGCAGATTGTAGGTTGGCGCTGAGGAACGAAGCCCAACAAAACCAAGCTGTTGGGCTTCGCGGAGCTCAGCCCAACCTACAAACTTCATGTCCTCGGACAGCCTCCTACCGCATAAGCGCCGAGTACCTGCACGCCTTATCGCCCCCGGCCAGGCCGGGGGAAAGTAACGGCGCGACTCAGAGACCGACCAGACCGGGCAGACCGCCGATATCGACGATTTGGTGGTAGTTGTAGCAGGCGTTACCCGGCTGCTCGTGGCCGCGGGCGACGAAGGCCTTGTTCTTGATCTTCATGTCTTCGGCCGGCATCAGGTCGTAGCGGAAGCTCGAAGAAACGTGCAGCACGTCTTCCGGACCGCAGCCGAGGTTGTCGAGCATGAATTCGAAGGCCTGCAGGCGTGGCTTATAAGCCTGGGCTTGCTGAGCGGTGTAGACCTTGTGGAACGGCACACCCAGCTTGTCGACGTTGGACATGATCTGCTCGTCCATCGCGTTGGAGAAAATCACCAAGGGGATCTTGTCGGCGATCTTCGCCAAACCAGCCGTCACGTCGGGATGCGGGCCCCAGGTCGGCACGGCGTTGTAGTAAAGCTGGCCTTCGCCGCGATATTCGATGCCCCAACGCTTGCACAGGCGCGACATGGCGGTATCGAGAATTTCATCGTAAGGACGCCAGTCACCCATCACCTGATCCAGGCGATACGCGGTGAAATCCTTGACGAACTGGTCCATCTGCTCAGGGGCGACACGGTCGGCGAACAGCTCGCGCGTCAGCGGGCCCATCTGGAAGTTGGTCAGCGTGCCGTAGCAGTCGAAGGTGATGTACTTGGGGCGCAGAAAGCTCATGGGTGCAGTCCTGAAAGTTCGTTGTTGGGTTGATGCACTGCCAAGCATTTTCTGCTCGCGAGGAGCGACGATGCGTCGCAGCACCACGACTTCATTACAACACTGTGAAACCAGCAGATGGCGTTAGAAACACGAGCCAGCCAACACAAATCACCGTTTTACCGGGGACGCCCAGCAGACTTTGCGGGACGCCGCAGAGCAGGGCCTTTCCAAGCCAAATGCACCCTGCGGGTCAGTAAAGCTCGCTCTTTAAGCACCTGCATGACACCACATCAGCAGAAAATGCGCCTGGCAAAAACGCAAAACGGGCGCCTCCCGAAAGAAGCACCCGTTGCCGTTATTTGCGACTTTTCTGCGGCGATCGATCAGCTGGCGATATCGATCAGCACGCTCTTGTGCCGCAGATTGGCCGCAAAAGCTTCGTAGCCCAGATCCTTGCCGATTCCCGAGCGCTTGTAGCCCCCCGTCGGCAGGATGTGATCGTCGCTGCGTCCGTAGCGGTTGACCCACACCGTGCCTGCTTCCAGGCCACGGACCAGGCGCAACGTACGATTGAGGTCGGCGGTGTGCACACCGGCGGCCAGACCGTAAGTAGGGTGTTCGGCGAGGCGCAGTGCCTGCTGTTCATCCTCGAAGGTCTGAATGGTCAGCACCGGGCCGAAGATCTCCTCGCGCACCGCCGGGTTGTTGTTATCCAGCTCGCTCAACAGGGTCGGCTGGTAGTAGGCGCCACCGAGACCTTCGATCATCCCGCCGCCGGTCAGCACTTCGGCACCGGCCTGGCGCGAACGCTGGACAATGCCGTCGATCCGCTCGGCCTGCTGGCGCGAGATGATCGGCGACAGCGTGGTCTCCGCCGACCAGGTATAGCCGGGGCGCAGTTCGCGGAAGTAACCCTGCAGGCATTCCACGAAAGGCTCGAGGATCGAGCGTTCGATGATCAGCCGCGAACCCGACACGCAGACCTGACCGGCATTGCCGGTGATGCCCATGGCGACGCTGCGGGCGGTCTTCTGCAGATCCGGGATATCGGCGAACACCAGTTGCGGGCTCTTGCCGCCGAGTTCAAGGGTCACCGGCTTCGGCCCGAACTGCGCACAGGTGGACATGATGCTCGCGCCGGTGGCGGTCGAACCGGTGAAGGTAACCTTGCTGATCCGCGGGTGACGGCACAGGGCATCGCCAGTGATCCGCCCATCGCCCTGCACAACATTGAAGATCCCCGCCGGAATCCCCGCGCGCACCGCCAGTTCGGCGTAACGCAGGATGGAGAACGGGGTCAGCTCCGAGGGCTTGAGCACCACCGCATTACCGGCCGCCAGGGCCGGTGCGATCTTCCAGTTGGCCATGCTCAGCGGAAAGTTCCACGGCGCGATGGCACCGACCACCCCATAGGGTTCGGCAACCTGCATGCCCAGACGGTCATGTTGGGTCGCCGCCACCTGGCCGCCGTGCTTATCGGCGAGCTCGGCGAAGAAGCGCAGAACCTCGGCCACGTAGGGAATGTCCCAGGCCAGCACATCTTTATGCGGACGGGTCGAGCCGATCGCTTCGAGCGGCGCCAGGGTCGCCGCATCCGCCTCGATCAAGTCGGCCCAACGGCGCATGGCACGGGTGCGCTCGCGCGGTGGACGGGTCGCCCAGTCGCTCTGGCGAAAGGCCTGCCAGGCGTTCTCCACCGCCTCGTCGACCAAGGCCGCGTCGGCGATCGGCAGTGGTGCGTAGTAGCGGCCGTCGGAGGGTCGCACCACCTCCAGCGCCGGCGGGGCATTGTGGTATCGCCCACCGATGAAATGGGCGCTACGCACCTTGACGATGCTAGGGTCGAAGCTGTTCATAAGAGACTCCGGAAAGGGCCGAACACCAGTTCGGCAACGAGTTGCCAGGCCTCCATCGTAGAAAAAATCGGCCAATAGTTGCTGCCGACCTTGGCCTCCATTTGAGCAGTAGCTGCGGTCTTTAGAGCCGCCATTTATGCAATCTGCCGAACGCCCTCTTAAGCCCGCAGCTTCGTCGTGGGTTAGCCGTGTGGTGCGTTCGTCGAGCGACTCGCCGTGCCGGGTGCGGCGTAACCCACCATCGGCGCAACGCCATCCCTTGCCTGGTGGGTTACGCGGCGCGCGACCCACCCTACGAGAGCGTGTCGTTTCATCACTCCCCGCCATCGAGCCACAGATCCGTAGGGTGGGTTAGCCGCCTGTTGCGTTCGTCGAACGACTCGCCGTGCCGGGTGCGGCGTAACCCACCATCGGCGCAACGCCGTCCATCGCCTGGTGGGTTACGCGGCGCGCGACCTTCAGCTGCGCCTGACAAACCGGAGTTCGACGCCGCTAACCTGCGCGGCCCGACCCACCCTACGGGAGCGGCACGCGACACCTACCCGCTCACTCCCAGTCCGGCCTACCGCTTGCGATGGTATTCAGCGGATAGCCGCGTTGATCGAGCGGCTGACGCAGGACGATCCGACTGGCAAATTTCTCGATGCCGATATCGTCCTCCAGCAGCCGATCCATCAGCGCCTGGAACCAGGTGATGCTGGGTGCCACGATCTTCAGCAGGTAGTCGTAACCGCCGCTGACGTTGTAGCACTCGACGATCTCCTGATACTTGGCGACCCCGGCTTCGAATTTACTGAAGTCGCAAGGCCGATGGCTGCTGAGGGTCACCTCGGAAAACACCATGACGTGGCTGCCCAGCTTCTCCAGGGCGACGTCTGCGCGGTAGCCGCGGATCACTCCTGCCTCCTGCAGCCGTTTGGTGCGCAGCAAGCAGGGGCTCTCACTGAGGGCGATGGCCGCCGACAGGTCGACATTCGAACAGCGTCCCTCGCGCTGCAGATGCACGAGGATCTTGATATCGAACGGGTCGAGGGGAGCCGTAGGTCGCATGTCGATTTCCTTCGAGGCCTGTTAGCGCGCCTTGGCAGATTGCGCTTCGCAGGCCATTGAAAAACGTAGGCGAGGCAGGCAAGACAAGGCAAAAACAGGCGAGGAAGCGGAGTTTACGAGTTGTAAATGAGCATTCCGAGCCTGTTTTTAACGCCGTATTGCCAACGCAGGTAGTTTTTCAACGGCCTGCCAGTGCTTCGTCGAGCACCTCGATCACCATACCGGCTTGCTCCGCTGTCAGCACCAGCGGCGGACGAATCTTCAGCACGTTGTGGCCCATCGCACAGGCGCTGAGCAGCACACCCTTGTCGCGCATCAGATTGACCACCCGGGTGGTGAGCTCGCGGTCGGGGGCTCGCGTTGCACGGTCCGCGACCAGTTCCACGCCGACGAACATGCCCGCGCCGCGCACGTCGCCGATGGCCTCGTGCCGCTCGGCCAGCGCCGCGATGCCGTCGCGCAGGATCTTCCCGACCTTGGCGGCATGTTGCAGAAGGCCTTCCTTCTCGATGGTGTCGAGCACCGCCAACGCCGCCGCGCAGGAGACGGTATTGCCGGCGAAGGTGTTGAAGTACCGGGAGTTCTTGCCGAACTCGGCCAACACCTCGGCGGTGGCCAGCAGCCCCGCGATGGGTTGTCCGTTGCCCATCGGCTTGCCCAGGGTGACGATGTCGGGGATCACGCTATGACGCTGGAAGCCCCACATGTGCTCGCCGGTGCGGCCGAAGCCGGGCTGGACCTCATCGGCGATGAAGATGCCGCCGGCCCGCTTGATCGCCTCGACCGCGCCCTGCAGCAGGCCCGCCGGCTCAGGCAGGATGCCGTCGCTGGTGAACAGCGAATCGACGATCAGTGCTGCCGGTTTGATGCCGTGACGCTGCAAATCGGCGATCGCCGCCTCGACATCGCGGGTGAAGCGTTCGCCGAGATCGGCACCCTCGGCGTGGTAGAGACGCGGCGCGGGCACCAGACGCACGTGGGCGCCGAGATCGACCGTCACGCCGAGCGAGGGAGAGAACTTCGACACCGCATCGGTGAAGCCGTGATAGGCGGTCTCGGTGACGATCACCCCCGTGCCGCCGGTATGCACCTGGGCGATGCGATAGGCGACGTCATTTGCCTCGCTGCCCGTGCAGGTCAGCATCAGATGCGCGAGCTCGGTCTCGGGCACGGTGGCGAGCAGGCGCTCGGCCAGTTCGAGAATGGTGTCGTGCAGATAGCGGGTGTTGGTCGCCAGCGTCTGCACCTGGCGGCAGATCGCCTCGGTCACCGCCGGATGGCAATGGCCGAGCGAGGCCACGTTGTTGTACACGTCGAGGTAACGGCGCCCCTGTGGATCGATCAGCCACACGCCCTCGCCGCGCACGATATGCAGGGGATGTTCGTACATCAGCCGATAGGCCGGGCCGAGCAAGGCGTCGCGCCGCTCGATCATCGCCGCGGTGGCGGGGCTCAGCTCGGCGCGTCCGGGGATGTAGGCGTTGACCATGTTGAGGTCAGTGGTGCTCTTCATTGGTTTGTCCTTTGCGTACTTCGGTGAGTAATAGATCGCGCGCCTGCTCGCGGGAAAGCTCGGCCATCAGCTCCAGCGCCGCCCACGAGGCGGGGTTGTGACGCATGATGTAGGCGCGGTTCTCCGGGTAGCGCCTGGCCCGCCATTCCGAAATCAACACGGTGATCAGGTGACGTGTGGCCATGAGATCGGCAACGACCTCCTGCTCCATGTCGTTGAGCGGCAGCCTGGCGTGATAGGCGCCGACGAACTGCGCCGGCCCCTCGAACGGATCGGCGCTACCGGCCATGTGAAAGGCCGCCGCCGTGGCGACCTCCCCCACCAGCGGCGCATGCAGCATGTCGCCGAAGTCGATGATGCCCACGATGCGCTCATGGTCCTCCGGTGCGACCAGCACGTTGTAGAGGTGGTAATCGTTGTGGATGACCTGCGACCTCAGCGCGGGCAGACGCGGTAGCACATGCTCGCTGAAGCGTGCCAGGAACGACTCGGCCAGCGCGCGCCGTGGGCCGTCCTCGATGGCATCGAGCTTGGCTGCCAAGCGGTGCGCCGCGGAAACGTTCCACAACAGATCGTGCGTCGCCGAAGGGTGGCTGAAATCGCGCAACGCGAGGTTCAGCTTGGCGAGAAACGAGCCCATCGCCCGTCGCTGCGCGGCGGTACGCGGGGTCTCGCGAATCTGCACGCCATCGAGATAGGTCAGCATGCGCACGCAGGTCTCTACCCCGCCGGCCAGCGCTACGCTGTCGCGCGTCTGCCCGCCGAGCGTGCGCACCACCCGCGGCGCCGGCAGGCCGGGCGCGACGCGGGCGATGTGCTCAAGCGCGGCGATCTGAAAATCCACCACCGCAAGCGGCTCGGATGGATTGCTGATCTTGACCACGTAACGCCTGCCGTCGGCCGTCTCCAGGCAACAGTTCTGGTCGCGCTCGCCCAGTAGAGATTTAACGCTGCCATCGATGCCGTAGAGACGGCGGACCAGGGCCCGCACCTCGTCCGCGGCGAGGCTGGGTGCCGCCGTGCTCAACGCCGCTGCCGCCATCGGACGATTGCCTGTCATCACGCCTCCCGTTTCATCAGGGCGGGCTGGACCAGACCATCGAGGCCGAGCAAACCGGGCAACTGGCGGATGTCGGTCAGGCGGTTGACGCCATAACCCTCGAAACCTACGAACGAAGGCTCGTGACCGCGGTCGATGAAGGCCTTGGCCATGAAGCCCAGGTCGTTCGCGGTCATGAGGTCGTAACGATAGCTCGACGAGACGTGCATCATCTGTTCCGGGCCGCAGCCGAGCTGATCGAACATATATTCGAACATCTGCGCGCGCGGTTTGTAGGCGCGGGCCTCCTCGGCGGTGTAGACCGCGTGGAAAGGCGCCTTGAGATGGGCGACGCTGTGCGGGATCAGATCGACCATGGAGTTCGACAGGATCACCAGCGGCACATGCGGCGCGATGGCTTGCAGCGTCTCGACCACGTTCGGGTGCGGCTGCCAGGTCGGCACGGCCTGGTACAGGGCCAGCGCATCGGCAGGACGATATTCCACGCCGTGTGCCTTGCATGCCCGTTGAATGGAGTTTTCAACAACGTTGAAGAACGGTTTCCACTCGCCCAGTACCTCATCGAGGCGGTAGAAGCCAAAACTGTCTAGAAAAGCCTGCATCCGCTCGCTCGGAACACGATCTGCGAAGAGTTTTTTCGCGGTAGGGCCCATCTCGAAGTTAATGAGTGTGCCGTAGCAGTCGAAGCTGATGTATTTCGGTTTGAAGGTCATTTGAGCGATCTCCGGGGTGTGGATGACTTGGTGAGTACAAGTCTATGAATCGCGGCCCTACGGAAATGCTCTATTGGGGGATGACTCAGGCAGATTCCTGCTCGATATGGAGCCTGTTGGCAGGATCTGCGGTCGGGCTCGGAAGGGGCGTGATTGCCCGATTTCTGCGGCCAGGACGGCCTCTTCAGGCGAGGTGCAGAAGCGGCCTGTGCGACGCAACAGCCAGGTTCTGCTCAGCCGAGCGAGTTCGGCTCCCGCCGTAGGGTGCGCGGGGCCGCCTAGGCCGTGCGCACCAAGCATCGCCCAAGTCGGTGCGCGCGGCGCACCCTACGCGCTGCCGCCCCGCCAAAGGATTCGGCCCATGCATCATTGAGGCAGCGCCAAACGAAACCACACAGCATGGGTATCGCTTCGCTCAACCCATCTACGGGTTGCCTTACCATATAACTGGGACGTCCCCAACGAAAAAGCCCGGGTCAATCGAGCCGGGCTTTTTCAGTTTCACCAACCACCGCCTTACACGGCTTCGCGCGGTTCCTTGATTCTGAACCAGGCGGAGTACAGCGCCGGCAGGAACAACAGCGTCAGCGCGGTGGCGACGATCAGGCCGCCCATAATGGCCACGGCCATGGGGCCGAAGAACACGCTGCGCGACAGCGGGATCATCGCCAGTACCGCGGCCAGGGCGGTCAGGACGATGGGGCGGAAGCGTCGCACGGTGGCCTCGATGGTGGCGTGCCAGCTGTCCAGTCCGGCGGCGATGTCCTGCTCGATCTGATCGATGAGGATCACCGAGTTACGCATGATCATCCCGGACAGGGCGATGGTGCCGA
>NZ_CAMPHN010000054.1 GCF_946885885.1 uncultured Pseudomonas sp. | reverse complement strand
TCATGGGCATGGCGCCTTATGGCGATGCCAGCAAGTACGATTTCTCGCGCCTGGCTAAGTTCGAAAATGGCGAGCTGGTCATCAACACCGAGTACGCCAACGTCATCGGCCTGCGTCGTTACAAAGAGAACGGCAAGGGCTTCTATTTCTCGAAGAAACTGATCGAGTGGCTGGGCCCCAAGCGCGTCGGCGATATCGCCGATGATCCGTACATTCACTACGCCGCCAGCATGCAGGCGCTGTTCGAGAAGCTGGCGCTGCAGATGATGGAGCACTACCTGGGCGACATCATCCGCGAGACCGGCAAGATTGCCTTCGCCGGCGGCTGCGCGCTGAACGTCAAGCTGAACCAGAAGATCATCGCCCGCGACGATGTGAAGGAGCTATTCGTCCAACCCGCTTCCGGCGATGCAGGCACCGCGGTCGGTGCCGCGGCCTATGTGTCGCACCAGCGGGGCGTCCCGGTGGAGAAGATGGAGCACGTCTACCTCGGTCCGTCCTACTCCAACGAAGACGTGATCGCCGCCTGCGCCCGCCACCCGAGCAAGCCGGTGTTCAAGCAAATCGACAACATGCCGCAGCGCATCGCCAAGATCATGGTCGAGGGCAATCCGGTGGCCTGGTTCCAGGGCCGTATGGAGTTCGGCCCGCGCGCCCTCGGCGGTCGCTCGATCATCGGTTGCCCGAGCATTCCGGGTGTGGCCGACCGCATCAACGAACAGATCAAGTTCCGCGAACGCTGGCGCCCCTTCTGCCCGTCGATGCTCGACACCGTCGGCCCGCAGATGCTCAAGGTCGACCATCCAAGCCCGTTCATGACCTTCACCTTCGAAGTCAATGAAGAGTGGAAGACCCGCGTCAGCGAAGTGGTGCACGAAGACGGCACCTCGCGCGCCCAGGTGCTCAAGCGCGAATACAACCCGCGCTACTACGACATGATGCTCGAACTGGAGAAACTCACCGGTAACGGCGTGTCGCTGAACACCTCGCTGAACCGTCGTGGCGAACCGATGATCTGCTCGCCCACCGATGCGCTGAACATGTTCTACGGCTCCGACCTGCAATACCTGATCATGGAAGACATCCTGGTGGTCAAGGACGGCAAGGATTGGTATGAGCAGCTCTGAGACGACAGCGGCCGAGCAACCATGGGTGCTGCAGTTTTGCCATGGTTATGACGGGCCTTTTCTGGATTGCGCCCGTCAGTACGCCAGCCTGTTCGCCGGCACCCGCTACAAGGTGCTCACGGTTTTTCTCACCGGAGCGCCTGATCCGGAGGTCGTCGCCGGCTGTGCCTCCGATGAGGTGCTGTTCCTCGATTACCGCTCCAAGGATATTCGCGGGCTGAAGCTGCGGGCGATCCGCGACTTGCATGCGATCGCCCGTTCGCGGCCTTTCGCCCTGTGCCTCGCGCACCGCTTCAAGCCGCTGTATATCGCGGCGCTGGCCACCGCTTTGCCGATCATCGGGGTCAATCACGCCTTCGGCGTCTACCAGCGCTGGCCGCGGCGGTTGTTCGCCCAGGCGTTTCGCCGTCGCGTGAGTTTGCTCGGTGTGTCCGAGGCGGTGCGCGACGATATCCGCCGCTGTCTCCCCGGCTGGCCGGCCGAGCGCATCGAGGCGTTGCACAACCGCATCGATGTGGCGCAGTTGCAAGCCAGCCAGCTGAGCCGCGTGGTCGCGCGTGACGAGCTGCGCTTGCCGGCCGACGCCTGGATCGTCGGCAACGTCGGGCGCCTGCACCCCGACAAGGATCAAGCCACTTTGATCCGCGGCTTCGCCAAGGCCCAGCCTCGGCTTCCCACTGGCAGCGTACTGGCGATATTGGGTAGCGGACGTTTGGACGATCACCTGAAGGACCTGGCCAGGGAGCTCGGCATAAGCCAGCAGGTGCTGTTTCTCGGCCAAGTGCCCGAGGCCAAACGCTACTTCAACGCATTCGATGTCTTCGCTTTGAGTTCCGATCACGAACCTTTCGGCATGGTCCTGCTGGAGGCCATGGCCGCCGGCGTGCCCTTGCTCGCCACCGCCTGTGGCGGCGCGCGCGAAGTGGTCGAGGGCGTCGGCGTGCTGTTTCCCCTGGCGGACGACGACGCGCTGGCTCAAGGCCTGCTGCATATGGCGCAACTGGATGCCGCGCAACGCCAGGCTTGTACCGAGGCTATGCAAGCGAGGTTGCGCGAGCAGTTTTCGGATGAAGCTATAACTCGCCGATTCTGGGCGTTGCCGATGATCGCGCCCTTGCGCGCCGGTGACTGACGTGGCGACCGCTAACCAGCCGGAGATCCCCGCGGCAGGAGCCTGGGCCGCCAAGGCGCGGGCGCTGGATCGTTATCGTTGGTTGTTGCTGCGTGAGCGGCATGGATTGCTCGGCAGTGGGCTGCGTTTTGCCCGTGAGGCGCTGCGCGATTGGCTGTTCGGCTTGGGCGCTCGCGCTCGATTAGCTAGGTCTTATGCTAGCGAGCCTTGCGATTTTCTATTGCTGCAGTCGGCGCCCAAGATCATTGCGATGCAGCGCAAGAAGCTGTTGATCGAGGGGCTGCGTCGCGATCACTCCCTGCTGGAAACCGCCTTGCTGGAGCTCGCGGATATAGTGCGTCAGCGCCTGCTCCAACGCCCGCCTCAACGGGTGCCGTTACGCTACTTCGGCTATGCGGCACATGCCGAATGGCTGGTTGCCCGCTATGAGCCCAAGGTTCTGTTGAATGATCGAAACGGTAGCCTCTACGCGCCGTTTCTTCGGTTGTCGTTGAATGTTCGGCGAAAATTGTTGGTGCAGTTGGCCCATGCGACGACGGCTGAGAGCTCGCGCCGGTTGGGGATGAACGACTACGACTACTACTTCCTATTTGGTCAGAGTTCGCTGGAGGCTCTGCAGGCGCGTGCGCTACGTTTTGGGACCTCGCAGGTGGTGTTGGCCGGCTCGCATATGATCGATAGGGCATTCGATCTAGCCCCAGCCGATCCAGCAATGCGCACGCTGCTGGTGCTGGGCGTCGGACCGGATAAGGAAAAGGAAGCGGGCTATCAGCGCACTTACGCGATCCTGCGCGATTGGGCCAAGCAAAACCCCGAGTATCAGGTGTTGATCAAGGCCCACCCCCGCAGCCGCGTCCCTTTCTGGAACGAGACCGCAGTCGCGTTGGCCAATGTGAGGGTGTTACCGGCCACCAGCGGTCTAGCCGAGGCGCTGGAGCAGGCATCATTGGTGGTAAATATCATGTCCAATGCGGTGATCGAGGCAGCGCTGTCACGTCGCCCGGTTCTCTATGTGAACGCCAGCGAGGATCCGGATATTTTTGCCCAAGAACGCTTTCTCGGTGCCTGTATCTCAAGCCGGGAGGCCCTGCAGCAAGCAGTCATTCGAGTGGAGCAGGATCGAGAGCAAGCCATTCGGCAGGGAACACTGTTCGCCGAGTATCACCTTGCGCATGGCTGCGGTGGCCTGGCCTGGAGCACTCAGGCTCTTTCGTTATTGCTGGAAAGCAACGATCCGCCAGGCGTAAAACTCACGTCCACCATCGAGCAGTAACAGACATGCTGAAAGCCATTCCTTTTAACGGTACGCCGCATAGCGACCCTCAAGGCTGTCGGGGCGTCGTTAAACATATCTACGCGCTTGCAGCAACCGGTACGGTGACATCTGTCGAGGCCAGACAATGAATAAGGTCTTATTCTTCGCTTTAGCCAAACATCAGCACCTGTATTTCCAGCGGCTACTCGACGAAACCGAACTCGACGGAAAAGTGGTGACTCCCGGAAAGCTGCCGTGGCCAAGGCCTTGGCAATTGTCGCGCGTTGCCAAACGCATCGATTGGCCACAGTTGATTGCAGAGAAATGTCGCGAACGGCGGATCAAACGCAAGTACGACGGTGTTTTATACCGGCTTCTGCTGCGTGTGGAGTTGGCCTGGGTAGCGTTGCGCGTGCAGGCTTTGTTGGGGCGCGAGCAGCCGCTCAATATTGCCATGTGGAATGGCTCGCATCGTTATTGCCAATTGCTGTTGTCATTATTGCCCGATAATTGCCAAACCTTTTTCTTTGAAAACGGTTTATTGCCAGATACCACGACTCTGGATTCGAAGGGGGTCAATTATCGTAATTCGGTACCTCGCGAGGCCTCGTTCTACCGGGACTATCAAGCAAGAACCGATGACTCCGGTACCCGGATCAATTTGATTCCGCGCAAACCGCGCAATACCGGACTGACACCGATCCTGTTGCCCGAGCGCTACATATTCATCCCTTTTCAGGATGATCGCGACACCCAGGTGCGTTTGTTTTCACCCTGGATCAGCGATATGCGCGAGTTGTTCGCAGTGGGTGAGCGTCTGAGCCGTGAGACTGGTATTACCGTGGTGTTCAAGGAACACCCGGCCAGTCGCGAGTCCTACCCGGATTTACACCGGCGCACCAGCGAGCGTGTGCTGTTCGCCAATGGCAACAGCACGCAGGAGCTGATCGAGTCGAGCCAGTTCGTCATTACTCTGAACTCCACCGTGGGTTTGGAGAGCATCCTGTTGGATAAACCGGTGCTAACGCTGGGGCAGGCATTCTTCAATATCCCTGGTCTGGTCATGCATGCCGATAGCGCCGAGGAGTTGATCGATGCCGTCAATCAATTTCCTCAGTGGCAATTGGAGCCAAATATTCGCCGCAATTTCTTGAGCTATATGACAGCCGAGTATTGCGTGAAAGGCGGTTGGCAAAATGCCGACCAGGCACAGTTGAATCGTGTTGCGGAACGGATGGCGCGGGTGGGTCGTTAAAAATTGAAATTCTTATCTCTTATGCATCGGGGCACGTTGGCCAATTGGGCGGTTATCGGCGTTTTCGTACTGCTATGCGGTGCTTGGGTATTGCCGAGTAATAAGCTCTATCACCAGCTGATAATTTTATTTCTTTGGCTACCCGCGCTCTTGGCCTTATTTCATCGGGATTTTCGAGCGTTACTGGTTCAGCCTGAGGTTGTGCTGTTTGGCATGTTTTCTCTATGGACCCTGTTCGTCTTGTATATGCAGGGTGGCGGTGATCCTGTCAGTAAGTCGAAATTGCCGTTTTACGTGGTGTTGACATTGTTTGGAGTGGTACTTGCGGCGTTCAGTGCGAGAGTACAATTTGAGACGCAGTTAAGGATTGCGGTGCTGTTTGGCGGAGGATTCGCCATCCTGTCCATCGTCGATTTCTACCTGATCGGCCAGCGGGCTAGCGGGCGCCTGATAGCCATAGGTCTTTGGGATAAAACGATCATGGCGGCCCATGCGGTGGGGGCCTTGGCGGTCATAGGCGCGTTTCTATTCGGCCCGGGTTGGCGCAAGCCATGGTTATTGGCACTGCTGTTGGCGGCTTCATCCGGCTATGCGGCGTTTCTGGGGCTCAGCCAGACGCGCGGCGTGTGGGTCGCACTATGCGCAACTCTGGTCGTGATGGTCGTCGCTTTGCCGACGCGTAAGAGTTTTCTCGCCATCCTTCTGATGGTTTTGTTCGTCGTGGGCGTGGCGCTAGTCGATCCGGAAATTCTGCTGCAGCGAGGCATGTCCCACCGCCCGACGCTATGGAGCGGCGGCCTTCGGTTGATGCTGGATAATTGGCTGTGGGGCTTTGGTTTCAGTCAATATGAAATCCTCGTGCCGGCTCAGGGAATGCTCTATAAACATCCGCACAATTTCTTCTTGGATACCGGCGTGCGTTTAGGGATTCCAGGGCTATTGCTGTTTTGTTTGCTTTGGGGCGCCACGGCGATCCGAGGTTGGCAGAACCGGAGTGAGCCCCTGGGCCGCGCATTGCTGGCACTATGGACGTTTTCCAGCGTGTCGCTGCTGACCGATGGAATTGGTTTGTGGCTAAAACCCAATGCGGACTGGCTGATTACATGGCTGCCTATTTCATTGGCAATGACCCTGGCTTCCAGGAAGTTGATGAGCAATGGTGTGACGAACAGCGCCTAGTGCTCTGCTGGTATGGCAAAACTACGAGAGTAAAGCGGGGCGCCGGGTGGGTTGACAGCTGACTAGCGGATCTCGCTACTTGTTTTTGTCTGGGTGAGTGACGTGGCGATTTTCGCGTCTACAACCTGTCCCTGGAAATCGGCTGCCCAGGGGCGTGGTTAGGCCCAGCCTGGATCAGTTGGAGGATTTATTGGCCTCTGCATAGGCGCTGGTCAGCTCATCCCAGGGGAAGTTTTTAACTTTACGCCGTAGCAGATAGTTATGTAGGTGCTGAAAATTACGTTGAACCAGCATGCGACCCAGCGGGCGCCCCTTGAAACGGATATCGAGAAAGTCGATAAGGCCAAAACCGCCGTCTGCAGTAAGCAGAATATTGCCCAAGTGCAATGAACGGAAGTAGATACCAAGCTGGTGCAAATGATGAATGTAACCGGCCAGCCTTGGGATTAAAGCATCGAACTCGCTGCGTGAATCGCGAAACAGGGTATCGAGTGGAATACCTTCGAGCGGTTGATAGAGACAAAGGCTGATGGCCTCGTCGCGGTCGATCCAGCAACATTCGCGGATATCCGGGGTTTTGATGCCGAGTTCCTGTAAGCGGCTGGCGCGCTCTGCGAAGCGCCTGGCGTCGGGTCGCAGGCGTGCGATCAGGGGGATACGCCTGCTGCGAAATATCTTCAGCAACTGGCCGTCGGGCAAGCGAACCACCTTGGCGCCGCGGCTGTCTTTTTCGAGTAGCTCGCCTTGGCTTAACCAATCTTGCAATTCGTTCGCTGTTACAATCCGCATCTTATCTCTCTAGGCAGTTGTACGGGGCTCACCAGATGGCCAATGCCGCACGGCAATCCAGTTTTAAAGTGTATTTGCGCCTGCTGACATATGTGGCGCCCTATTGGGTCCCATTTGCCGTCAGTATCCTCGGATTCCTGCTATTCGCATCCAGCCAGCCGATGTTGGCGCATATGCTCAAGCTGTTTCTCGAAGGGCTACAAGATCCCGAAAATGCCACCATGCTGGGCGTTTCGATGCTCTATGGCGTGCCGCTATTGATTGTACTCATTGCACTCTATCAGGGGGTAGGCGCTTTCCTGGGTAATTACTATCTCGCGAAAGTGGCCCGTGGAGTGATTCACGACCTGCGTTGCGCCTTGTTCGACAATCTGCTGAGCTTGCCCAATCGCTATTTCGACAATCACAACTCCGGGCATTTGATTTCTCGTATCACCTATAACGTGACCATGGTTACGGGCGCCGCTACTGACGCGATCAAGGTTGTGGTTCGTGAAGGGCTGACGGTGGTGTTCCTGTTCGGCTATCTGCTGTACATGAATTGGAAACTGACCCTGGTGTTGCTCAGCATCCTGCCGATCATTGCCCTGATGGTCGGCTCGGCCAGTCGTAAATTCCGTAAACAGAGCAAGAAAATTCAGGTGGCCATGGGCGATGTGACCCATGTCGCCTCCGAGACGATTCAAGGCTATCGGGTGGTTCGCAGCTTCGGCGGCGAGGCCTATGAGCAGCAGCGCTTTCATCATGCCAGCGCGGATAACATGAACAAGTCGCTGAAGATGACCCGCACCCAGGCTGTATATACGCCCATGCTGCAACTGGTGATATACAGCGCGATGGCGATCTTGATGTACTTAGTGCTGTACCTGCGCGGCGATGCGTCGGTTGGGGAGTTGGTCGCCTATATCACCGCGGCTGGCCTGTTGCCCAAGCCGATTCGCCAGCTCTCCGAAGTCAGCGCCACGATTCAGAAAGGTCTGGCTGCCGCGGACAGCATCTTCGAGCAACTCGATGAGGCCCCGGAGACCGATCAGGGTAGCGAGGAGCGCGAGCGGGTTAGCGGACGCCTGGAGGTGCGCGACCTGAGCTTCACCTATCCCGGTACCGAAAAACCCGTGCTGGATAATATCTCCTTTACCGTCGAGCCCGGGCAGATGGTCGCGCTGGTCGGCCGCTCAGGCAGTGGCAAGTCGACCCTGGCTGGGCTGATTCCGCGTTTCTACCATCACGAGCAGGGGCAGATTCTGCTCGACGGTATCGATGTCGAGCATTACACCCTGCGCAATCTGCGCCGCCATATCGCCCTGGTGACGCAGCACGTGACCTTGTTCAACGATACCGTGGCCAACAATATCGCCTACGGCGACCTGGCCGAAGCCCCCCCTGAGGATGTACGGCGTGCGTCCGAGTCGGCCTATGCCGCCGAATTTATCGAGCAGATGCCGCAAGGCTACGGCACCTTGGTCGGGGAAAACGGCGTGTTGCTGTCCGGCGGCCAGCGTCAGCGTCTGGCGATTGCCCGGGCGTTACTCAAGGATGCGCCTTTGTTGATTCTCGACGAGGCCACCTCGGCGCTGGATACCGAATCCGAACGGCATATCCAGGGGGCGTTGGATGAGGTTATGAAGGGGCGCACGACCTTGGTGATCGCGCACCGCCTGACCACTATCGAAAAGGCCGATCTGATCCTGGTGATGGATCGCGGGCAGATCGTCGAGCGCGGTAACCATGCCGAACTGTTGGCGCTCAATGGCTACTACGCGCGCCTGCATGCCAAGCAGTTCGAAAACGAGGACGAAGCGTCTGAGGTTGTGCGCGACGATTGACGCCTCGCGCAGACCGATCGCCGTGTCCGGCTCTCGCTGAGCAAATCCGCCGGTCGGCCCGCAACTAGGGCGAGGGCTCGGTGGTAGATGTTATGATCCCCGGCAATTTTTTCACCCCGGAGTCCTTATGAAATTGTCCATGCCGCATTTCGACCAAGCCGCCGTTCTGGTGGTGGGCGATGTCATGCTCGATCGTTATTGGCATGGCGGTACGTCGCGGATTTCTCCGGAAGCGCCGGTGCCGGTGGTCAAGGTCGAGCAGATCGAGGATCGTCCGGGCGGTGCGGCCAACGTCGCGTTGAACATTGCGGCTCTGGGTGCGCCTGCGGTGTTGGTCGGGGTGACGGGCGAGGACGAGGCGGCCGAGAGTCTGAGCGATAGCTTGCAGGCGGTCGGGGTGAGTGCGCATTTCCAGCGGATCAAGCATCAGCCGACCATCGTCAAGTTGCGGGTGATGAGCCGCCACCAGCAGTTGTTACGCATGGATTTCGAAGAGCGTTTCGATACCGATAGCGCCGCCATGGCGAGCAGCGTCGAATCATTGCTCGCCGGCATCAAGGTATTGGTGCTGTCCGATTACGGCAAGGGTGCGCTGCAGAACCATCAGGCCCTGGTGCAGTTGGCGCGCAGCAAGGGCATCGCCGTGCTCGCCGATCCCAAGGGCAAAGATTTCTCCATTTATCGCGGCGCCAGCCTGATCACGCCCAATTTGCATGAATTCGAGACCATCGTCGGCGATTGCCATGACGAGGCCGAGTTGGTGGCCAAGGGCGCGGCCCTGATGAGCGAGCTGGAATTGGGCGCGCTGCTGGTCACCCGCGGCGAGCACGGCATGACCCTGTTGCGCCCGCAGCAACCGCCGTTGCATTTACCCGCCCGCGCCCGTGAAGTGTTCGATGTCACCGGTGCCGGCGACACGGTGATTTCCACCCTGGCCGCCAGCCTGGCGGCCGGCGAGGAGCTGCCCCAGGCCGTGGCCTTGGCCAATCTGGCCGCAGGAATAGTGGTCGGCAAGTTGGGTACCGCGGCAATCAGCGCCCCTGAACTGCGCCGGGCGATACAGCGCGAGGCCGGCTCCGAGCGTGGGGTGTTGAGCCGGGATCAGTTACTGGTCGCCATCGACGATGCCCGCGCTCATGGCGAGAAGATCGTCTTCACCAATGGCTGCTTCGATATTCTGCATGCCGGTCACGTCACCTATCTGGAGCAGGCACGGGCTCAGGGCGATCGCTTGGTACTGGCGATCAACGACGATGCCTCGGTCAGCCGTCTGAAAGGTCCTGGCCGGCCGATCAACTCGGTGGACCGGCGCATGGCGGTGCTCGCTGGTCTCGGTGCGGTGGATTGGGTGGTGAGCTTCAGCGAAGACACCCCGGAGAACCTGCTGCGCGAAATCAAGCCGGACGTGCTGGTCAAGGGCGGCGACTACGGCATAGAGCAGGTGATCGGTGCCGATATCGTCACCGCTTATGGTGGCGAAGTGCGCGTGCTGGGGCTGGTGGAAAACAGCTCGACCACCGCGATAGTCGAGAAAATCCGCAAGCAATAAGGCCGCTGTTCGCGCCGCCGTCTGGCTACTGCGGCTTGCGCGGCACTGGCCGCGCCTTTGCGGAGCCTTTCGCCTGGGCGGATAGCTGCTGTTGGCATAGCCAATCCTTCCAACGAATACGCTCATCGCGTACCAGCCAACCATCCTGGGGCGCGAAGCTTTCGGCCAGCCATAGGCCGCGGGTGCTGGCGGGCGTCAACACTCCTTGTTTGAGGGTCAAGAGTTCCGCGGTGGGGCGGCCCTGGTGCAGCGGAATCAGATAGAGGTCGGGGCGTGTGCGGTTGAGGCGGGCGACCAGTTGGCCGTCTTCCAGGTGCTCGTCGACATGCATCAGGCTGAGCTGTTTGATCTCCTTCGGCAGTTCCAGGCGCAGGTCATAGACCAGCTGCAGCGACGCCGTGGGCTGGTGCACATAGGCGCGGGGGCGCTCCAGCAGCTTGAGATTGCCGCATTGCACCGGACGCGCGGCGCCGGATAACGGGCTGAGGGTGAAGTGCGCGGTTTCCCGATAACGCAGATTGCTCTGATAGGGCGTTGGCAGCCAGGTGTCGCCGAAACGGCCGCTCAGCCAGCCTTCCGGGGTTTCCAGCAGGCACTCCTCGGCGACTTCCTGGAGGGCGGTGAGCAAGGGCAGGTTGAGTTCGTGGGACGGCACATATCCCGAAATCAGCTTAAGCACTACATCGCCGCGATCGGCGCGCCGTTGCCGCACCAGTACCCAGTATTCGCGGCCTTGCCAATACAATGTTAAGCGCACGGAAACGCCAAGATTGGCCAATTCCACGGCGAAATGCTGAGGATCGGCGATCGCCACCGGTTTGCGCCGTTCGAGCATCTGCGCGAAGTTCAGCGGCATGCCCAGGCTTTGGTAGCTGAGGCTTTCGGGGGTGGCTTCGACGAACAATTGCAGGGTCTTGAAGCTGCTGGGGTCCTTGCGGATCAGGGTGCGCGGCATCTGGACTCCTTGTGGTTGGCGGTGCTGCTCGAATATCGCGCGCTGGCCCCTCGGGTTTATCGCGAGCGCTTAGGCAATATCCTGAATCACCGCGGCGGCGACGGCGACATTGTGGCTCAGATGCTCCGGGTTGATGGTGCCGACGATGGCGCTGGCGGTGGCCGGGTGGGCGAAAATCAACTCGAAGCTGGCACGCACCGGATCGATGCCTTGGCTCAGGCAGGCATGCCCGCTGGCCAGGGCCTTTTTGATCAGAATGCCTTTGCCGTGCTGTTCGGCGTAGTCCAATACCGGCAGCTCGTTTTGCTCGTTGAGGTTATAAGTGACCATGGCGCAGTCGCCGCGTTCCAGGGCCAGCAGGCCCCCTTCGACGGTTTTACCGGACAAGCCGAAGGCGCGGATCTTGCCCTCGCGCTTGAGTTCGGCCAGCGCATCGTAGACGCCGCTGTCGCGCAGGATGGCGACATCGTTACCGTTCGAGTGGACCAGCACCAGGTCGATGTAATCGGTTTCCAGGCGTTTCAGGCTGCGCTCCACCGAGAAACGGGTGTGGGCGGGGCTGTAGTCGAAATGCGATTGGCCGTCTACGAACTCCTCGCCGACCTTGCTGACGATCACCCATTGCTGGCGTAGCCCGCGCAGCAAGGGGCCGAGGCGGCTTTCGCTGCTGCCGTAGGCGGGCGCGGTGTCGATCAGGTTGATTCCCAATTCATGGGCCAGGGTCAGCAATTGCCGGGCGGCGGCATCGTCGGGGATGGTGAAACCGTTCGGATATTTCACGCCCTGGTCGCGGCCGAGTTTGACCGTGCCCAGGCCCAGCGGCGAGACCAGCAGGTCGGTCGAGCCCAGCGGGCGGTGCAGGTTGTGCAGGGTGTGCAAGCTATGCATCAGAACAACTCCTCCCAGACTGCTTGGGCGATAGCCGGGCGCGGTAACGGCGGCAACGGCCCGTGGCTGGCGGGTTGAATGCCGTCGCGGTCGAGTGCCGCCAATACGCGATCGGCGAAGTCCGGCGCTAAGGCCAGTTTAGTCGGCCAGCCGACCAGCAGTTTGCCTTGCTCGGCGAGAAAGGCGTTGTCCGGGCGCACCAGTCCGGACTGCGCCGGCTCGGCCCGTTCGACGCGTAAGGTGGCCCAGCGTGCGCTGGACATGTCGACCCAGGGCAGCAGGTCGGCGATTTCCTTCTGCGCGGCCTTGATCTGCGCACTGCTATCGCGCGCCACGCCGTCGGCTTCGGCCAGGTCGCCACCCAGATACCAGACCCACTCGCCGTCGGCGGCCGGGTGGCTGGTCACGGTAATCCGCGGCTTCGGTCCGCCGCCCAGGCAGTGGGCGTACAGCGGTTTCAGGGTCGGCCCCTTGACCAGCACCATATGCAGCGGGCGCAGTTGCTGTGCGGGCTGCTTCAGGCCGAGCCTGTTCAGCAGCCCGGCGTTGCCCGGCCCGGCGCTGAGGACAATGCGTTGCGCGCGGATTTCCCGGCCGTCGACCAGCAGGCCGCGCAGTTCGCCCTGCTCACGCAGCGGCTCGATGCTTTCGGCGGCGAGCAAGCCGTCGCCGGCCAGTTCGCTCAAGCGTGCGATCAGGCTGGGTACGTCGAGCACCAACTCGGCCAGGCGGTAGACCTTGCCCTTGAATTTCGGGTGTTGCAGCGCCGGCGGCAGCTCCGCGCCCTTGACCTGATCGACCCGGCCACGCACCGCCTTGCTGGCGAAGAAGCTGGTGATATTGCCGGCCAGACTGCCGGGGGACCATAAATAATGGGCTTCGGAAAGCAAACGCACGCCACTCAGGTCCAACTCGCCCTTGCCGCTCAGCGCTTCGCGCCAGCGCCGCGGCATATCGGCGATCGCCTCGGAGGCGCCGGTCAGGGCGCCGTGCAGGGCATATTTGGCACCGCCATGGATGATGCCCTGGGATTTGACGCTCTGTCCGCCGCCCAGGTTGGCGTTTTCCACCAGCAGGGTGGCGAAGCCTTGGCGACGCAGGCGCGCATTCAGCCAGAGGCCGGCGATACCGCCGCCGACAATCAGAACGTCAGTGCTCAGAGCTTGGGACATGCGCGCGCCTCGATGTGAAAACAGATGTGCAGTATAACGGCAAGCGCCAAGCCGCAAGCTTTAAGCTGCAAGCTCGAAGCGCACAGGGCTGATGTTTTTACTTCCAGCTTAAAGCTTGTCGCTCGCGGCTATCGCCAATCAATGCCCGGTGCTGTGCGAGAACAGTTGGATCACCGCCACGCCGCTGACGATCAGACCCATGCCGAGCATCGCCGGCAGGTCCAGGCGTTGCTGGTAGAGCACGGCCGCGGCGACGCTGACCAGCACGATGCCGAGGCCCGCCCACATGGCATAGGCGATGCCGACCGGGATGCTTTTCACCACCAGGCTGAGCATCCAGAAGGACAGGCCGTAACCGAGCACCACCAGCAGCAGCGGAACAGGTTTGCTCAAGCCGTCCAGGGCCTTGATGGCGGTGGTGGCGACGACTTCGGCGGTAATGGCGATAGCGAGGTAGAGGTAGCCGTTCATGGTGAGTCTCCTGTCTGGTCGGCCCCATTCTAGGCGTATAGCTGATGGGGTAAACTTATTACCTATCTGATTTGGAGATGGGTATGCGATGGAATCTCGAGCAATTGCAGGTGTTCGTCAGCGTTGCCGAAGGCCATTCGTTTTCCGCCGTGGGGCGTCGAATGAACCGCGCGCAATCGGCGGTCAGCAACGCCATCGCCATGCTTGAGACCGACCTCGGTGTGTCGCTGTTCGAGCGCAGCAGCGGTCGCCAACCGCGCCTGACTGCTGCCGGTGCCGCCTTGTTGGAGGAGGCGCGCGAGGTGCTGCGCCAATGCCAGCGCCTCGAAGGGCGGGCGCTCGGCTTGGTGCGTGGCGAGGAGGTGAGCCTGCGTTTGGCGCAGGACGAGGCGATGCCCTATCAGCCGGTGCTCGATAGTCTCGAAGCGCTGGCCGGGGCTTTTCCCCTGCTCGAGGTGCAACTGACCAGCGGCGCCCAGGGCGAGGTCGCGCGCAAGGTGATCGAGCGCCGCGCCGACCTCGGTCTGTTGTTCCATCACGAGGCGATGCCCGAGGCCCTCGAGCGCCAGCGTCTGGGCAGCATCGAAATGGTCACGGTGTGCGGTGCCGGTCATCCCCTGGCCGATAGTCGGCATGCCGACCGGCGCACCCTGGCGCGTCATCGGCAGTTGTTGATGGCGTTGGCGGACAGCTATTACCCCGGCGGCGAACAGATCAGCCCGGCGGTCTGGCGCACCGACAGCTTCTACGCCATGGCCGAACTATTGATGCGCAATCTCGGCTGGGCCTGGTTGCCGCGCCACGTGCTGCAATACCCGACTTACCAGGGCCAATTGGTCGAGCTGAGCAGCGATTGGACGCCGCCGCCGTTGGTGGTGGAATTGGTCTGCCGCCGCGACCAGACGCTCGGTCCGGCGGCGCTGTGGTTGGCCGAGCGCTTTACCGAATATCTGCGGGCTATCGAATAGAGCAGCAGCGAGCGGCAAGCCATAAGCTGCAAGTAAGAGCAAAAAGCCTTTTCGGTATCCAGGCCAGCGCCATTCTGATTCGCTTGCAGTTTGCAGAGGGCGGCCATCCGCCTTGCAGCTCTGCTAAGCTGCGCGCCCATGAATAGAGCCCTCTACAGTCTGCTGCTGCACCTCGCCTTGCCCTTGCTCGCCGCGCGCCTGGCTTGGCGTGCCTGGCGCGCGCCGGCGTATGCCCGGCGCATTGGCGAGCGTTTCGCCGTCGGCTTGCCGGCATTCAAGCCGGGTGGTATCTGGGTGCATGCGGTGTCTGTGGGCGAGAGCATCGCTGCGGCGTCGCTGATTCGCGCATTGCTCGCGCGCTATCCGGACCTGCCGATCACCATCACCTGCATGACACCTACCGGTTCCGAGCGGACTCAGGCGTTGTTCGGCGGCGCCGAGTTCGCCGGGCGGATCCAGCATTGCTATCTGCCCTACGACTTGCCCTGGGCGGCGGCTCGCTTTCTCCAGCGCGTGCAGCCACGCCTGGCGGTGGTGATGGAGACCGAGCTGTGGCCCAACCATATTCAGCAATGCGCGCAGCGCGGCATCCCCGTGGCGCTGGCCAATGCGCGCCTGTCCGAGCGCTCGGCCCGCGGTTATGCGCGCTTCGCCAAGTTGACCGCGCCGATGCTCGCGCAGCTGAGCCTGATTGCGGTGCAAACCGCCGCCGAGGCCGAGCGCTTCCGCAAGCTGGGCGCGTCTGACGACTGTGTCGAGGTGACGGGCTCGATCAAGTTCGATTTGAGCATCGAGCCTGAGCTGCGGCAGCGCGCCGCTGACTTACGCCAGCAGTGGCAGGCTACGCGGCGACCGGTATGGATAGCCGCGAGCACCCACGCCGGCGAGGACGAGATCGTTCTGGCGGCGCATCGCGAATTGCTCGAACGATGGCCCGAGGCGTTGTTGATTCTGGTACCGCGCCATCCCGAGCGTTTCGCCTCGGTATTCGAGCTGTGTCGACAACAGGGTTTCAATGTGCGCCGGCGTTCTACCGGCGAACCTGTGGTCGCTGCCGATCAGGTGCTGCTGGGCGACACCATGGGCGAGTTGCTGTTGCTCTACGCCTTGGCCGACGCCGCCTTCGTCGGCGGCAGTCTGGTGGCCAACGGCGGGCATAACCTGCTCGAGCCTACGGCGTTGGGTTTGCCGGTGCTTAGCGGCCCGCATCTGTTCAATTTCCTCGAGATCGCCGCCAAGCTGCGCGATGCCGGGGCCTTGATCGAAGTGGCGGATGCTCGGGCATTGACCGAGGCGGTGGCGGCGCTTTGGTGCGAACCCGCCGAAACGGCAAGAATGCGTGCAGCGGGCTTGGCGGTGATGCAGGCCAATCAGGGCGCGCTAGTCCGGTTGTTGGCGGGGTTGGGGCGATTGCTCGGTTAGCGCGAAGCCAAAACAGACGGCCTGCAGGCCGGGTGCAATCCCGCGGCGTTAGGTTCCCGGATTGCGCCAAGGCTTATCCGGGCTACAAAGTGCGCTTTTGTAGGGTGGATGACGTCTTTTTCATCCACCATAGCAGTTGGTGGATGGGTGCAGCGTCATCCACCCTACGAGGTCGCAGGCCTTGTAAGTAAACATAGGATCTACGGTCGTGGCTTGGCGCAGTTATCTAAAACCATAAAAAAACCGGGAACCATACCCGGGTTTTTTATGTGGCGCCGATCAGTAATCGGCATTGTCGCGCAATTGCGCTTCGGCGGCTTTGGCCAGGTCCGGCGGCAGGAAGTCCTTGTCCGGGTCGTAGTCCGGCTTGAGGAAGTTGCCCAAGGCTTCCAAGTCAGCGGGGCTGAGGGTGCCGGCGGCTTGTTTGAGGCGCAGGTTGTTGATGATGTAGTCGTAGCGCGCGTCGTTGTAGTTACGCACCGAGCTGTACAGCTGACGCTGGGCGTCGAGTACGTCGACGATATTGCGCGTGCCGACCTGATAGCCGATTTCGGTGGCTTCCAGGGCGCTCTGGTTGGAAATGATCGACTGCTTGCGTGCCTGCACGGTCTCGACATCGGTATTGACCGCGCGATGCAGGTTGCGGGTGTTCTGTACTACCTGGCGGCGCAGGCTTTCGCGTTGCTGCTCGGTCTGGCTCAGGCGCTGGTAAGCCTCGCGCACCTGGGAGCTGGTCAGGCCGCCGCTGTACAGTGGGATATTCAGCTGCAAGCCGATCGAGCGTTGCTCGGCATCGCCGCTGAAGCGCGGCGGGGTGCCGGTGTTACTGAAACCGAGGCTGTCGTTATCGCCTTTCTGGTAGCTGGCCACCGCATCCAGCGTCGGCGCGTGGCCGGCTTTGCGCTGGCGCAGGGTTTCCTCGGCGGCTTCCACCGCATAGTTGCTCGCTTGCAGGTTGAGGTTCTGCGCCGCCGCCGTGTCGACCCAGGCTTTCGCATCGTTCGGCGTCGGCTCGAGAATCGGCAAGCTGTGCTGAATGCCTTCGATCGAACTGTAGTCGCGGTTGGTCAGGGTGATCAGCGCTTGGAATGCGTCCTCGACCTGGCGCTCGGCGATAATCCGGTTGGCGCGGGCGGTATCGAAACCGGCCTGGGCTTCGAGTACGTCGGTCTTGTCCGACAGGCCGACATCGAAACGTTCGTTGGCTTGATCGAGCTGGCGTTTGAAGGCGGCTTCCTCGGCTTTGGTCGAGGCCAGGTTGTCCTGGGCGCGCAATACCGCGAAGTAGGTCTCCGCGCTTTGCAGAATCAGCTCCTGCTCGGTGGCGGACAGCTCCAGCGCGGCCTGTTCGTTGACCGCTTCTGCAGCTTGCAACTGGAACCAGCGGTCGGCGCGAAACAGCGGTTGGCTGAGATTGGCCTGATAGACCACACCGCTACGCGAGCGGCTGAACGAGGGCGAATCGATTTCGCTACGGGTATCGCTCAGATCGGCACCCGCCGAGAGATTGGGCAGCAGGCCAGCGCGGGCCTGCGGTACCACTTCGCGGCGCGCTCGATAATCGGCGCGGGCCGCCGCCAGGTCGGCATTGTTGTCGGCGGCTTCTTTATAGACGGCCACCAGGTCGGTTTTGGTCGGCAATGGCGCTTGTTCGGCCCAGGCCAGTCCGGCGCAAGCGTAAGCCACAGCAAGGGTCAGCGGGAGTTTGCGCAGCATGTGGGCAATCCTGAATTGGACGGTAATCGGCAAGGCTAAGGGCGCCCGTCGAGAGGGTCAAGCCAGCGTTCCGTTAGGGAGCAAATTATTTGCAACAGGCGATGTTTGCGTCGCCGCCGATCCGGGCACGCGGTACTTCGCCGCATCGATTGTGTGCGGTGTACGTTACTGACGTACGTCATTATCCGACGCATGGGTCGAGTTTTTTTGACTCCGCGGTTGGTTTTATCGGTGGGGGTTGATTAGACTGGCCGGGTTCTTGTCGGGGTGCCCCAAACGCGGGGCTGAGATTGGCAGCTGCCGGATCCCGTTGAACCTGATCGGGTTAAAGCCTGCGTAGGGAACAAGATGCGCTCGTCGCTCCGCGTACGAGTTCTCTGGCACCGCCACCGGTGCGCCCCAGATCGCCGCCATCCAGGTTCGCTCCGACATTCAGCCGAGGAGAGAGCCGCCGATGAGTGCCCCACAACAAAAAAATCTGAGCGAAAGCGCCCAGGTCGACCAACAGTCGATCCAACCCTTCCCGCGTTCGCAGAAAGTCTACGTGCAGGGCTCGCGCCCGGATATCCGCGTGCCGATGCGCGAGATCAGCCTGGATGTGACGCCCACCGACTTCGGCGGCGAGATCAACGCCCCGGTCATGGTCTACGACACCTCCGGTCCCTATACCGACCCGAACGTGACCATCGATGTGCGTCAGGGCCTGGCCGATGTGCGCTCCGCCTGGATCGAGGATCGCGGCGACACCGAGTTGCTCGACGGCCTGAGTTCCAATTTCGGCCAGGAGCGCCTGGCCAATCCCGAACTGACCGCCATGCGCTTCGCCCATGTGCGCAATCCGCGCCGGGCCAAGCCGGGCAAGAACGTCAGCCAGATGCATTACGCGCGCCAGGGCATCATCACCCCCGAGATGGAATACGTCGCCATCCGCGAGAACATGAAGCTGCAGGAAGCCCGCGCCGCAGGCTTGCTCGAGGCGCAGCACCCGGGGCATAGCTTCGGCGCCGCGATCCCCAAGGAGATCACCGCCGAATTCGTCCGTGAGGAAATCGCCCGCGGTCGCGCGATCATCCCGGCCAACATCAACCACGTGGAGCTGGAGCCGATGATCATCGGCCGCAACTTCCTGGTGAAGATCAACGGCAATATCGGCAACTCGGCCCTGGGTTCCTCGATCGAGGAAGAAGTGGCCAAGCTGACCTGGGGTATCCGCTGGGGCTCGGACACGGTGATGGACCTGTCCACTGGTAAGCACATCCATGAGACCCGGGAGTGGATCATCCGCAACTCGCCGGTGCCGATCGGTACCGTGCCGATCTATCAGGCTCTGGAGAAGGTCGGCGGCGTCGCCGAGGACCTGACCTGGGAACTGTTCCGCGACACCCTGATCGAACAAGCGGAACAGGGCGTGGACTATTTCACCATTCACGCCGGCGTACTGCTGCGCTACGTGCCGATGACCGCCAAGCGCGTGACCGGCATCGTTTCCCGTGGCGGTTCGATCATGGCCAAGTGGTGCCTGGCGCACCATAAAGAAAACTTCCTCTACACCCACTTCGAGGAAATCTGCGAAATCATGAAGGCCTACGACGTCAGCTTCTCGCTGGGCGATGGCCTGCGTCCGGGCTCGATTGCCGACGCCAACGACGAAGCGCAGTTCGGCGAGCTGGAAACCCTGGGCGAGCTGACCAAGATCGCCTGGAAGCACGACGTCCAGGTGATGATCGAAGGCCCCGGCCATGTGCCGATGCAACTGATCAAAGAGAACATGGACAAACAGCTGGAGTGCTGCGACGAGGCGCCGTTCTACACCCTGGGCCCGCTGACCACCGACATCGCGCCGGGTTACGACCACATCACCAGCGGCATCGGTGCGGCGATGATCGGCTGGTTCGGTTGCGCCATGCTCTGCTACGTCACCCCCAAGGAACACCTTGGGCTGCCGAACAAGGACGACGTCAAGACCGGGATCATTACCTACAAGATCGCCGCGCATGCCGCCGACCTTGCCAAGGGCCATCCGGGCGCGCAGATTCGCGATAACGCATTGAGCAAGGCACGTTTCGAATTCCGTTGGGAGGACCAGTTCAACCTCGGTCTCGACCCGGACACCGCGCGCAGCTACCACGATGAAACGCTGCCCAAGGATTCGGCCAAGGTGGCGCATTTCTGTTCCATGTGCGGGCCGAAATTCTGCTCGATGAAAATAACCCAGGAAGTTCGGGTCTATGCTGAAGAACAGCGCATCGCCGCCCTCGACCTGGATATAGAGGAAGGCATGCAGGCCAAGGCGGAAGAGTTCAAAGCGCAGGGTGCGCAGCTCTATCACAAGGTCTGATGGAGTTCTTGCCATGCCGCCGTGCATGGCGGGATGATGTAAGCGGGACGGGCCTCAGGGCCCGTTCATGTTGAATAGGGGGTCGTTATGCAACGAGACGATGTTGAGATAATCGAGCGGGAGGCCTGCTTCAGCGGCTTCTACAAGCTCGATCGCTTGCGGTTGCGTCATCGTCAGTTCGCCGGAGGCATGGGCCCCGAGCTCAGTCGCGAGCTATTCGTGCGGCACGATGCGGTCTGTGTCCTGCCTTACGATCCGCAACGCGATACGGTGGTGCTGATCGAGCAATTCCGGGTCGGCGCCATGCATAAGAGCGAGAACCCTTGGCTGCTGGAATTGGTCGCCGGGCTGATCGACAAGGACGAGCAACCGGAAGAGGTGGCGTTGCGCGAGGCGATCGAGGAGGCAAACCTGACACTGACCTCCTTGTGGCCGATTACCCAGTATTACCCGTCGCCAGGCGGCTCGGACGAGCGCGTGCATCTGTTCATCGGCCGTTGCGACAGCGAGGGCGCAGGTGGCGTGCATGGCCTGCCCGAGGAAGGCGAAGATATCCGGGTGCATGTCTGGCCCCTGGAAGATGCGTTGGATGCGGTCAAGGACGGGCGCATCGAGAACGCCGCGAGCATCATCGCCCTGCAATGGCTGGCGTTGAACCGCATCGAAGTGCGGGGGCTGTGGTCGTGAACCTGCTACGCGAGCGCTACAGGGTCGACCTGGTCGAGCTGCAAGCCGCTTGCGAAGCCAACTATGCGCGTCTGATGCAACTGTTGCCGGGCATGCGCGAGCAGCCGCAACCGCGCCGTGTCGCCTTGAGTCAGGGCGAGCATCTGCTGGGCGTATTGGCCTTGGAGGTCGTGGAGAGCTGCCCCTATACCTCGACCATTCAGGTGCGTCAGGAGCACAGCCTGCCCTGGCTGCCGGTTCCGCAATTGGAAGTGCGGGTCTATCACGACGCACGCATGGCCGAAGTTGTAGGCGCGCAGAGCGCCCGACGTTTTCGCGGGATCTATCCCTACCCGAATGCCGCCATGCATCAGCCCGATGAAAAGACCCAACTCAACCTGTTTCTCGGCGAATGGCTCAGCCATTGTCTAGCCTGTGGACATGAGATGGCGTTGGTGCGCTGAGGCAAAGCGCTGAATAAATCAGCCAAGCCCCCGATCGCGCCCGGTTTTCTGTGACCCATGCCCGCTTAGTGGGTTTACCGCGGGCCGCGCCAGCCACCATAATTCGTTCACAATGCCCAAGGAGACGGCCTTGCCGAGCACGCCTATGTCCACCGCAGATTCCTCTGTACTGCTGGTGCAGTTATCCGACAGCCATCTATTCGCCGAGGCGGCGGGTAGATTGCTGGGCATGGATACCCGGGACAGCTTGCAGCGGGTGATCGAGCGGGTGCTGCAAGAGCAGCCACGGATCGATTTGATAGTCGCCAGTGGCGACCTGTCGCAAGATGGCAGCGAGGCCTCCTATCGGCGCTTTCAGCAAATGACCGCGGCCATTCCCGCGCCGGCGCGCTGGTTCCCCGGCAACCATGACGAAATGCCGGCGATGCGCGCGGCCAGCCAGGGCAGCGATGTTTTGGAGCCGGTGATCGATCTGGGCAATTGGCGGATCACCTTGCTGAACTCGTCGATCTCCGGTGCGGTTCCGGGCTTTCTCGCCGACGATCAACTGGCGTTGCTGGAACGCGCACTCAGCGAGGCGCCGGAGCGCCACCATCTGGTCTGCCTGCACCATCATCCGATTTCCATCGGTTGTCTCTGGATGGAACCCATCGGCCTGCGCAATCCCGAGGCGCTGTTCGCCATCCTGGAACGTTTCAGCCAGGTGCGCGCGCTGCTCTGGGGGCATATTCACCAGGAGCTCGATCAGCAGCGCGACGGCATTCGCCTGCTGGCCTCGCCCTCGACCTGCGTGCAGTTCGCGCCCGGCAGCGAAGAGTTCCAGGTCGATACCACCGCACCGGGCTATCGCTGGCTACGCCTGTTCGACGACGGACGCCTGGATACCGGGGTATCGCGGGTGACCGGCATCAAGTTCGAGGTCGATTACAGCGTCAAAGGTTATTGAGTCGAGCTGCAAGCGGAAAGCCACAAGTCGCAAGTAAGAGCAAAAGGCTTGGCGCTGTCCGGATCGGCAGCACACCGAGCAGCTTGCAGCTTGCAGCTTGCGGCCCTGTCCTAGTAGCCTCCCGCTCCATGACTGAAAACACCGCAAACATCCTTTATATCCACGGCCTTAACAGCTCGCCCGCTTCCCTGAAGGCCAGCCAGTTGGTGCGGGCCATGGCGCAGATGGGCCTGACCGACAAGTTACGGGTGCCAGCCCTGCATCATCATCCGCGCCAGGCCATTGCCCAGCTCGAGCGGCTGATCCTCGAACTCGATCGGCCCTTGTTGGTCGGCAGTTCGCTGGGCGGCTACTATGCGACCCATTTGGCCGAGCACCATGGTTTGCGCGCCTTGCTGATCAATCCGGCGGTGCGCCCGCATCTGCGCTTCGACGGCTACCTGGGCCCGCAAAAAAATTACTACAGCGGCGAAACCTGGGAATTGACCGCCGATCACGTGACGGCTCTTGCCGAACTGGACGTGCCGCCGCCGCACGATCCTGCGCGTTATCAGGTATGGTTGCAGACCGCCGACGAGACCCTCGATTATCGCGACGCCCAGGCCTATTACCGCGCCTGTGCGTTGCGCATCCAGGCCGGTGGCGATCATGGTTTTCAGGGTTTTGTCGAGCGTCTGCCGATGCTCTTCGCTTTCGCCGGTATTCCCCGCCATTTATGGCAGGATATCGACTTTTCCGCTCTCAATTGACCACAAGAGACCCCATGGCTCAACAGAACGCCTATAACGCCGACGCCATCGAAGTCCTTTCCGGCCTGGACCCGGTGCGCAAGCGCCCGGGCATGTACACCGACACCAGCCGGCCCAACCATTTGGCCCAGGAAGTCATCGACAACAGCGTCGACGAAGCCCTGGCCGGCCATGCGTCCTCGATTCAGGTGATCCTGCACGAGGACAACTCCCTGGAAGTGCTCGACGACGGTCGCGGCATGCCGGTGGACATCCACCCGGAAGAGGGAGTGCCTGGGGTCGAACTGATCCTCACCAAGCTGCACGCCGGCGGTAAGTTCTCCAACAAGAACTACCAGTTCTCCGGCGGTTTGCACGGTGTCGGCATCTCGGTGGTCAACGCCCTGTCGACCCGGGTCGCGGTGCGCGTCAAGCGCGACGGCAACGAATACGGCATGACCTTCGCCGACGGCTATAAAGCCAGCGATCTGGAAGTGCTGGGCACGGTCGGCAAGCGCAACACCGGCACCAGCGTGCATTTCTGGCCGGACGGCAAATATTTCGATTCGCCGAAATTCTCGGTCAGCCGCCTCAAGCATGTGCTCAAGGCCAAGGCCGTGCTCTGTCCCGGCTTGAATGTCAGCTTCGAGGACAAGGCCAGCGGCGAGCGGGTCGAGTGGCTCTATGAGGACGGCCTGCGTTCTTATCTGGTGGACGCGGTCAGCGAGTTCGAGCGTCTGCCCAACGAACCCTTCTGTGGCGCCTTGGCCGGCAATAAAGAAGCCGTCGACTGGGCCCTGTTGTGGCTACCGGAAGGCGGCGAGACGTTGCAGGAAAGCTACGTCAACCTTATCCCCACGGCCCAGGGCGGCACCCACGTCAATGGCCTGCGCCAGGGGTTGCTGGACGCCATGCGCGAGTTCTGCGAGTTCCGCAGCTTGCTGCCGCGCGGGGTGAAACTGGCGCCCGAAGATATCTGGGAGCGCATCGCTTTCGTCCTGTCGATGAAGATGCAGGACGCCCAGTTCTCCGGGCAGACCAAGGAGCGCCTGTCCTCGCGCGAGGCTTCGGCCTTCGTCGCCGGCGTGGTCAAGGACGCCTTCAGCCTGTGGCTCAACGCCCACCCGGAGTTGGGTCAGCAGCTCGCCGAACTGGCGATCAGCAACGCCAACCGTCGCCTCAAGGCCGGTAAGAAGGTCGAGCGCAAGCGCATCACCCAGGGCCCGGCGTTGCCCGGCAAACTCGCCGATTGCGCGGGGCAGGAGCCGATGCGTTCCGAATTGTTCCTGGTCGAAGGCGACTCCGCCGGCGGCTCGGCCAAGCAGGCGCGGGACAAGGAGTTCCAGGCGATCATGCCGCTGCGCGGGAAGATCCTGAATACCTGGGAGGTGGATGGCAGCGAGGTGCTGGCATCCCAGGAAGTGCACGACATCGCCGTGGCCATCGGCATCGACCCCGGTTCCAGCGACCTGGCGCAGTTGCGTTACGGCAAAATCTGCATTCTCGCCGACGCCGACTCCGACGGTCTGCATATCGCCACTTTGCTCTGCGCCCTGTTCGTTCGCCATTTCCGCGCACTGGTGGATGCGGGCCATGTCTATGTGGCGATGCCGCCGCTGTACCGCATCGACCTGGGCAAGGAGATCTTCTACGCCCTGGACGAGGCCGAGCGCGACGGCATTCTCGATCGTCTGGTCGCCGAGAAGCGCCGCGGCAAGCCGCAGGTCACCCGTTTCAAGGGGCTTGGCGAGATGAACCCGCCGCAACTGCGCGAAACCACCATGGACCCCAATACCCGGCGCCTGGTGCAACTGACCCTGGACGACTACCCCGGCACCCAGGAAATCATGGACATGCTGCTGGCGAAGAAGCGTGCCGGCGACCGTAAATCCTGGCTGGAGTCCAAGGGCAACCTGGCCGAGGTGTTGCTCTGATGCGGCGTTTATTCGCCGTTTTGCTGCTGGCGGTCACCCCGGTTCTGGCCGATACGCCGGTGCCAGCCGAATTGAAGTTGCTCGGCGAACACCCGGTCGAGGGCATCGCCGGTGGCAATTTGTCCGGGTTGGCCTGGTGTGGCGATGCACTCTGGGCGGTGTCCGACCGCGACGATGACCGGGTTTATCGCCTGGATGCCCGCGAAGCGGTGTGGCGGGCCGAAGCCGAAGCTTTCGTCGCTCCGCCCGCGCCACAGACCGCGTTGCCCTGGGGCTTGCGCATGCGCAGCTGGGTCGCCGGTGCGGCGCGCGGCGGCGAGCTGGATTTCGAGGGGCTATCCTGCGACGCCCTGGGCAACCGCTATCTGGTCAGCGAAAGCCAAGCCGCGGTATTGCTGCTGCCCATGGCGGGCGACCCGCAATGGCTGACGTTGCCCGATGGCCTGGTGCGTCAGGCGCGGGCGAGCGGCATGTTGTTGCACTTCAATTCGTTATTCGAGGGCATCGCCGTGGATGCCGAGGGCGCGCGCCT
>NZ_CAMPHN010000053.1 GCF_946885885.1 uncultured Pseudomonas sp. | reverse complement strand
GGGTGTGCTGCCTGGCGACGTGGTGGTCAAACAGGTCTATGACAATCACTGGGGTAGCAACCGGGCGTTGCAACTGAGCATCGCTGGCACTGGCGACACCTTGACCATCAACGGCTTCTTCTACTCCGACAACCCTGCCAATAGCTACAACCCGGTACAGCAGGTGCGGTTTGCCGACGGCACGATCTGGAACTTGGAAGCGATCAAGTCGATGTTGTTCGCCGGCAGCGAAGGCAACGACAACGTGCGCGGCACTATGGCCGGCGAGACGCTGAGCGGTGGATTGGGTGCCGACAATCTGAATGGTGCGGCGGGTGATGACACCCTCGACGGCGGTGCGGGTAACGACACGCTATCGGGCGAAACAGGTAACGACACGCTACTGGGTGGTGCGGGCAACGACACGCTCAACGGCGGCGAAGGTAACGACATCCTGGATGGCGGTGCTGGCAATGACAACCTGACCGGTGGCGTGGGTAATAACACCTATCTGTTCGGCCGTGGCGATGGCCAGGACCTGATTTTCGGTGGCACCTACGAACTCAATAGCGGCAGCAAGCTCAATACCGTGCAGTTCAAAGAGGGTGTGCTGCCTGGCGACGTGGTGGTCAAACAGGTCTATGACAATCACTGGGGTAGCAACCGGGCGTTGCAACTGAGCATCGCTGGCACTGGCGACACCTTGACCATCAACGGTTTCTTCTATGCCGACAACCCTGCGAACAGCTACAACCCGGTGCAGCAGGTGCAGTTTGCCGACGGTACGACCTGGGACTTGGACGCGATCAAGTCCATGTTGTTCGCCGGCACGGCGGGCAACGACGGCCTGACGGGCACCACGGTGGCCGACACCATTCATGGCGGTGGTGGCAATGACACCCTCTATGCTCGTGGTGGCAACGATGTGTTGCTCGGTGGTGACGGTGCCGACGCGCTGTATGGCGAGGCGGGCAACGACACCCTTGATGGCGGATCGGGCAACGACTCGCTCGATGGCGGTACCGGCTCGGACACCTACCTGTTCGGTAATGGCTCAGGTCAAGACACCATCAACAACTACGACACTTCCGCCGGTAGTGTGGATACGCTGAGTTTCACTGAAGGGGTCTCGGTAGAGCAGTTGTGGTTCAGGAAGAACGGCTCGAACCTGGATGTCAGCATTATCGGCACAGGTGACAAGGCAACGATCAGCAACTGGTATTCCGGCAGCAACTACCATCTGGATCAGTTCAAGACTGCCGATGGCAAGACCCTGCTGGACGGCCAGGTACAGAATCTGGTCGACGCCATGGCCTCGTTCGGCGTGCCTGCTGGCGGTGAGTCCAACCTCACTGCCGACCAGCGTGCGCAGTTGGATGTGGTTATCGCCGCCAACTGGCAGTAAATCGTTAGCGTAAGCGTCAAGCAAAGGCCCATCCGATGATGGGCTTTTGTTTTTCTAACCCTCTAACAGGCTGTTGAAAAACTACCTGCGTTGCCATTGCTGCGTTAAAAACAGGCTCAAAATGCTCATTTACAGCACGTAAACTCCGCTTTTTCGCCTGTTTTTGCCTTGCACTGACTGCCTCGGCTCGGGCTTCCTGCTTCGCTCTACCTCCTGTATCCATGCAGTCGTCGCCTACGTTTTTCAACGGCCTGCTAACCCGTTTTCGCATAGCACCGCGTCTACCTAAGCGAATGGTTCGTTCGTTTGCTCAGGAGAGACCTCATGTCCGCTTATCCCGTTTTGCTTGCCCGTCCCCTTACCGCCGGTTTTGCCGCGGGCTTGTTGCTTGCTCTTGGCGCTTGTAGCGCCGCCAATCCCGATGCTGCTGCCACCGCGGCCAAGTCTGAAGGGGCTGTGGTGCTTGCCGATCAGGTGCGCCAGAGCCAGCGTGCCGAATTGCGTGAGCAGGAGGTCTCGTCCGCGCCTGCGCAGTTGCAACGTAAAGCCGCTGCGGAGGATATGGCCGTTATGCCGAGCGTGGCCTATGCGCCCATGCCCATAGCGGGCTCGATGCCCGATGCGCTGCCGCCCGGTTACCGTGACCAGGGCCGCGAGCAGTATCAGAAGCTCGCCGACAACCCGGTGCACGCGGTGGCCGAGACGCCGGTGTCGACCTTCAGTATCGATGTCGATACCGGCAGCTATGCCAACGTGCGGCGTTTTCTCAATCAGGGCCAGTTACCTCCGGCCGAGGCGGTGCGCTTGGAGGAGTTGGTCAATTACTTCCCCTATACCTATCCGTTGCCGACTGGCGATACGCCCTTTGGCGTCGGCACCGAGTTGGCGGTGACGCCTTGGAATCCGCAAAGCCGGCTGCTGCGTATCGCGATCAAGGCGTCGGATATGCAGGCGGCACAGTTGCCGCTGGCCAATCTGGTGTTTCTGGTGGACGTGTCCGGTTCGATGGACAGGCGCGAAGGTTTGCCGCTGGTGCAGAGCACCCTGAAATTGCTGGTCGAGCAATTGCGCGCCGAGGACAAGGTCTCCCTGGTGGTCTATGCCGGCTCCTCCAGCGTGGTGCTGGAACCGACAGCGGGCAGCGACAAGGCGAAGATTCGCGCGGCTATCGATCAGCTCACCGCAGGCGGTTCCACGGCCGGCGAGTCGGGCATTCAGCTGGCCTATCAGCAGGCGCAACAGGGTTTTATCGAGGGCGGTATCAACCGCATCCTGCTGGCCACCGATGGCGACTTTAATGTCGGCATCAGCGATTTTGAGACGCTCAAACAACTGGCGGCCGATAAGCGCAAGACCGGGATATCCCTGACCACCCTGGGCTTCGGCACCGATAACTACAACGAGCAGTTGATGGAGCAGTTGGCCGATGCCGGCGATGGCAATTACGCCTATATCGACAACCTGCGCGAGGCGCGCAAGGTGTTGGTCGATCAGCTCGGCTCGACCCTGGCGACGGTGGCCAAGGATGTGAAAATTCAGGTCGAGTTCAACCCGGCTCAGGTCAGCGAGTACCGCTTGCTCGGCTATGAGAACCGTGCGCTGAAGCGTGAGGATTTCAGCAACGACAAGGTCGATGCCGGGGAGATCGGCGCAGGCCATACGGTCACTGCGCTCTATGAAATAGTCCCGACCGGCAATAAGGGTTGGTTGGAACCGCTGCGCTATCAGCAGGCGGAAAGATCCGTCAGCGAGCAGGGCGAACTGGCGCTGCTGCGTATCCGCTACAAGGCGCCGCAACCGGGCAGCAGCCGCTTGCTGGAGATCCCCATAGTGGCGCAACGCAATGTCCCGGCGATTGCCCAGGCCAGCGAGGATCTGCGTTTCGCCGCCGCGGTTGCCGCCTTCGCTCAGCAGCTCAAAGGCGCGCAGTACACCGGCGATTTCGACCTGGCCGCCAGCGCCGAGTTGGCCCGTAGCGGCAAGGGCGAGGATCGCTTCGGCCTGCGCGGCGAGTTCGTGCAACTGGTCGAATTGGCGCAAAGCCTGCAAACTCCGGCTTCACTTCCCGCACCCAGCGCTGCCAAGGTCGACTAGCGTGACTGCCCATCCCGTTGCTCCACTGCCCGACGAAGAGGACGCCGCCTTGTTGCGGCGTTATCGCCAGGGCGATGCCGAGGCTTTTGCGCTGCTCTATCAGCGCCATCGCCTCGGTTTGTTCCGTTTTCTCTGTGGCCTGTGCGGCGATCCGACGCTGGCCGAGGAGGTGTTCCAGGACACCTGGATGAGCCTGATCCGCAGCCAATCGTTGCAACGCGAGGCGGTGCTGTTCAAGACCTGGTTGTACCAGATCGCCCGCAACCGGCTGATCGATCACTGGCGCAAATCGGGCCGTCAGCAGGGAAAGCATGAAGCGTTCGACGAGCAGCTGCATGACCAGCCGTGCGGCGACGCCGACCCCGAGCGCCAGCTCAGCTTGAGTCGCGACCAGGAGCGCCTGCAGGCCGCGCTCGCAGATCTGCCGGCCGAGCAGCGCGAAGTCTTCCTGTTGCGCGCCCACGGCGATCTGGAACTGCACGAGATCGCCGAGCTGACCCGCACGCCGGCGGAAACGGTGAAAAGCCGTTTGCGCTATGCGTTGCAGAAATTACGTCGGTTGCTGGCTGACCCGGCCGCCGAGGAGTTACCCGTATGAATCGCGATAAACACGAACCGTACGAGCAGGCGCTGCTCGAGCACTTTCGCGCCCATAGCCAGGGCGAACCGTCCGCCGAACTGAATGCGCGGATCCTCGCTGCGGCCCGCGCCGCGCAAGTATCGAGCAAGCCCAGTTGGAGCCAGCGTCTGCATGCTTGGCTGTTCGGCCCCGGCGGTCGCCAGCGCTGGTCGGTGGCGGTGGCCGGGCTGGCCTGTGTCGGCATAGGCGTCAGCTTGACCTGGCGCACCCTGGAGCAGACCCCGGATGCCTATGATGCGCCGATGCCGCGTGCGGTGATGGCGCCAGCGCCAGCCGCTCCCATGGCCGAAGCCGAGGCGCCGCAAGGCCTGCTGCGCGAACAGGCGCCGGCGGTGCAGCGCTATTCACAAGAGCGGCAAAGGGCCGAGAAGAAAGAATCGGCACCGGTGCTGGCGGAGGAGATGCGCAAGCAAGCACCGATCGCGAGCGAGGCTCTATCGGATGCCTTGGTGCCAGAGGCCGCATCGTCCATGGCGCCGCGGGTGAGCAAGGCGGTTGAGCCGGAGTCGGAGCAACTGCTGTTACAACTGCTGGAACTACGCCGCAGCGGAAAGATGGATGAGGCGAAAGCGTTGCAGCAGCGTTTGCAGCGCGACTATCCGCAGCTGGATATAGAGGCGCAGATGGAGCGCCTTGAAAACAACCGTTAACGGAACGAAACGGAAGTAGGTTGGGCCGGGCCGCGTAGGCTGAACGCAGTGAAGCCCAACGAGGCGCGTGAAGGCTGAAATGTTGGGCTTCGCAGGCTCAGCGCCAACCTACATTGTTGACTCTCGCCTCCCGGGTACTTCTCTCTGACCTGGCAACGGAGCGCTTCATGCCATGCAGGGCCGTTCACTTAAGCCAGAGAACGGCGCTCTTGTAGCCCGGATGAAATCCGGGGGGCGATGTCAGCCACTGAAGCGTTCCCGGATTGCATCCGGACTACGAGAAGCAAGCGCAACGCAGAGCAGGCTTGCTAGATCGCGGATGAGGGGGGAGCATGCAAACTTTCCCCTGCCGCAATTGTGTCGTTGATGATTAGCTTTCGTTGCTTGATTGTACTTTTGCCATTGCTCGCACTCGCTGCTTGCGACAACGAGCCGGCACCGCCTATCGATCCGGCCGGACCGCCTAAGCCACGGGTCGCGACTCCCGTCGTTCCAGTTGCACCGGCGCCAGTGGTTGCGCCTGCTGCCAAGCCAACGGCCGAGCCAGTAGCCAAGCAAGCGAGCGAACCGGCCAAGCCGAGCCCGCTGTCCAAGCCCGTTGCCAGCAAAGAGCCGATCGAAGAGAAGCCTAAGACCAGCGTGGCCAAAGCGCCGGTACCGGCACCCAGGCTGGAACTGGATCTGAGCCTGCCGACCGAGTTGCTGGAGCCAACGGAGTCGGTGGAGGCCTTCAGCGAACTGCCTTCGACGTTATTGCCGCCCTTGTTCGACGAGCAGAATCCTGCGGGCAGCCCGTTTCAGCTACAGGGCAAACTGATCACCAATGAGCGTGGCGATCAGGACTATTGGGAGTCGCTGGAAGGCGCCGAGCTGCAGTTTGAGTTCAAGCGCTAAGCTGCGCGTGTTGGGACGATTGTTGGGCTTCGCTGCGCTCAACGCCAACCTACCAGACCTACTTCCACACCATCCCGCCCAGTGTCAACGCGGATACTGCTAGTCGACGAACAGATCAGCGATCAGCGCACCGCCTTCCGGGTCGAAGCGGTAGTGTTCGAAGTCGCTGACGCCCTGTTCGCGCAGAATTTCCTCATCGATCAATAAACGGCCCGTAATGCTGCGATTCTGGCTGGCCAGGATGGCGTGGGCGGCGTCGGCCATGATCGCCGGGGTACGGGCACGCTTGAAGGCGTCGCGACTGCCCAGCTCGAACTCGATGGCGGCGGTGGCGATCATGGTCTTGGGCCATAGCGCGTTGACGCTGATGCCGTATTTCTTGAATTCCTCGCTCATGCCCAGGGTCAGCATGCTCATGCCGTATTTGGTCACGGTGTAAGGGCCGTGTTGGGCGAACCACTTGCTGTCCATATTCAAGGGCGGCGACAGGTTGAGGATATGCCCGCCGGCGGCGCTGTCTTTCAAGTAGGGCAGCGCCGCCTGGCTGCAGACCATCACCGCGCGGGTGTTGATCTGGAACATCAGGTCGAAGCGCTTGGGATCGAGCTTTTCCACACCCACCAGCTTGATCGCCCCGGCGTTATTGATCAGCGCATCGATACCGCCGAAGTGCTCGGCCGCCTGGGCCATGGCGGCCTTTACCGCAGCCTCGTCGCGCACATCCAGTTGCAGGGCCAGGGCCTTGCCGCCGGCCTGCTCGACCTCATCGGCCACCGAATGGATGGTGCCCGGCAGCTTGGCGTGGGGCTCGGCGCTTTTCGCCGCGATAACGATATTGGCGCCGTCGCGCGCCGCACGCAGGGCGATCTCGCGGCCGATGCCGCGGCTGGCGCCGGTGATAAACAGGGTTTTGTCTTGCAGTGACATATGCTTCTCCGTGATCTGTTGTTATTCGTCAGAGCCCTGGAATATCGGTTGTAGGAGCCAGCTTGCTGGCGATCAGTGGGGCGAGATCGCCAGCAAGCTGGCTCCTACAGCGTATGACGGTCGCTACTCCAAGGCTTCGATCTCCACCAGCAATTGGCGGTTTTTCACCTGATCGCCGCGGCTTATGCCAACCCGGCGGACCACGCCATCGATGTTGGCTTTCAGCGGGTGTTCCATTTTCATCGCTTCCAATACCAGCAACAGCTGGCCCTTGCTGACCTTGGCGCCTTCCTCGACCAGCACTTCGACAATGGCGCCATCCATCGGCGCCTTGACGTTGCCGGAGCCCGCACTAGCGGCGCTACCGACCGGCAGATGGGTGATATCGCTGAACTGCAGATTGCCGTTATGGCCGTATAGCCAGAGTGTCTCGCCATCCAGTCGATAGGCCAGGCGCTGGCGAATACCGTCCAACTTCAAGCTGGCCCAGCGGTCGTCGCAGGTCAGCAGTTCGACAGCGGTTTGCTGGTCGCCGACTCTGATCAGCAGGCTGGGTTGTGGACCCTCGGTTACGACGTCGAGTTCGATATCGAACTGTTGCTCGCCCTGCTTGAGCACAAAACGCCAAGGCGCGCTGCCGGCGTTGCGCCAGCCGGACAGGCCGCTCTGGTGGGCGCGGGCATTGGCCGATTGCTGGTAGAGCAGGGCGGCGGCCACGGCCAGCTCGCTGGCGGCCGGTGGCTGCGGACTCAGGCTCGGGTCGTCGGCGAAATGCTCGGCGATAAAGGCCGTGGTGGCCTTACCGGCGGCGAACTCGGGGTGGCTCAGCAGGTTGGCGAGAAAGCGCTGGTTGCCATTGACGCCGAGCAGCACGCAATCCTCGACCGCGCGCACCAGCTTGCGCCGGGCCTCGTCGCGGGTTGCGCCATAGGCGATGACCTTGGCCAGCATCGGGTCGTAGAACGGGCTGATGGTCTGGCCTTCGACCAGACCGTGATCGATGCGGATACCATCGAGCAAGGCCGGTTCCCAGCGCAATACCTGGCCGGTTTGCGGGAGGAAGTTCTGGGTCGAGTCCTCGGCGTACAGGCGAACTTCCATGGCGTGGCCGGTCAGGCGGATCTCGTCCTGCTTGAGCGGCAGCGGTTGGCCCTCGGCGACGCGAATCTGCCAGGCCACCAGGTCCTGCCCGGTGATCAGTTCGGTCACCGGGTGCTCGACCTGCAGGCGAGTGTTCATTTCCAGAAAGAAGAACTCGCCGCTCTGATCGAGCAGAAATTCAACGGTACCGGCGCCGACATAGTCAACCGAGGCGGCGGCCTTGACTGCGGCTTCGCCCATGGATTTACGCAGCTTTGGCGTCATCAGCGGGCAGGGCGCTTCCTCGACTATCTTCTGGTGGCGGCGCTGCACCGAGCAGTCGCGCTCGCCGAGATACACGATGTTGCCGTGCTGGTCGCCGAACACCTGGATCTCCACATGGCGCGGCTGGATCACCGCGCGCTCCAGGATCAGCTCGCCGGAGCCGAAGGCGTTCTGCGCTTCCGAACGGGCGGTGCGGATCTGTGCCAGCAGCTCGCCGGACTCATGGACCAGACGCATGCCACGGCCGCCGCCACCGGCGCTGGCCTTGATCATCAGTGGGTAGCCGATGCGCGCGGCTTCGCGGCTCAGGGTTTCATCGTCCTGCGCGGCGCCTTCGTAGCCGGGGATGCAGGGCACGCCGGCCTCGAGCATGGCGATCTTCGACAGGCGCTTGCTGCCCATCAGATGGATGGCTTCCACGCTCGGGCCGATAAATACGATGCCGGCGGCCTCGCAGGCGCGGGCGAAGTCGGCGTTTTCCGATAGGAAGCCGTAGCCGGGGTGGATGGCGTCGGCGCCGGTTTTCTGCGCCGCGGCGATAAGGGCGTCGATCATCAGGTAGGACTGGTTGACCTGAGCCGGGCCGATGCAAACGGCCTGGTCGGCCAGTTGCACATGGCGCGCTTCGGCGTCGGCTTCGGAATAGACCGCCACCGTGCGGTAGCCCAGGGCCTGGGCCGTGCGCATCACCCGACAGGCGATCTCGCCGCGATTGGCGATCAGGATTTTGTTAAAGGCGGGCATTCGATGCTCCTGCTTTGCTACGGTCGGTAATGTCAGTCGTAGGGTGGATCACGCTTCTCCGATCCACCGTTCGGTGTCCTGAATGGGTGGATGTAAAAAGCGACATCCACCCTACGGGTTCTGCCGGCAGTGCCAGTCCATCCGATCCATCATTGGGCCCACTTAGGGGCGCGTTTTTGTACAAAGGCCATGGTCCCCTCGATGCCTTCGGCGCCGGTGACGGCCGCGGCGAACTGTTCGGCGGCGCGGTCGAGCAACGGGCCGAGCGCCTGGTTTTCCGTGGCCAGCAGCAGGGCCTTGGTCGCGGCATTGGCCTGGGGCGCGCACTGGCGTACCTGACTCAGCACTTGGTGCAGGCGCGCCTCGATGGCCGCATCGTCCGGCTCGCTGAAATGCACCAGACCCAGGCGCTCGGCCTCGCTGCCGTTGAAGCGCGCGGCGGTCAGGGCCAGGCGCCGGGCCTGGGTCAGGCCGATGCGTCCGACCACGAAGGGCGCGATCTGCGCCGGCAGAATGCCCAGGGTGGTTTCCGGCAGGCCGAACTTGGCCTCCCGATGGCAAATGGCGATATCCGCGACGCAGGCCAGGCCGAAACCACCGCCGAGCACTGCGCCTTGCAGCACCGCGATCAGTGCCTGGGGCGTGTGCTGCGCTTCTTCCAGCAGGCTGCCGAAGGCGCGGTTGAGCGCGCGGTAGGCGTCGCTGCCGGTCGCTCTGGCATTGGCCATATCCTTGATATCGCCGCCGGCACAGAAATGCCCGCCAGCGCCGCGCAACACGATGGCGCGCACGTTCAGGTCGTCATGCACCGCGGCCAGCACCGCGCGCAGTTCGCCGACCATCGCCAGGCTCATGGCGTTGCGGCTGTCCGGGCGGTTGAGGGTGACGTGCAGCACGCCGGCTTCGAGGCTCAGCAGCAGGGTTTGGCATTCGGGTAGAGCAGGCATCCGGTAATCCTCGCGCGGGGCACTGGAACGTAGGATGGGTTGAGCGCAGCGATACCCATCGGATCGGTGGTGATGGGTATCGGCGCTCCGCGTCTCAACCCATCCTTCGGCGTGAGCTTGATCACCCCTTCTTTTTGCCCGGCAGGATGCCCATCAGCTTGCAGATGATGCCGAGCATGATTTCGTCGGCGCCGCCGCCGATCGATACCAGACGCACATCGCGATAGGCGCGGGACACCGGGTTGTCCCACATGTAGCCCATGCCGCCCCAGTACTGCAGGCAGCTGTCGGTGACTTCGCGGCCCAGGCGGCCGGCCTTGAGCTTGGCCATCGACGCCAGGTTGGTCACGTCGCGGCCGCGCACGTACTGCTCGGTGGCCTGATAGACCAGAGCGCGCAGGCACTCGACTTCGGTCTGCAGTTCGGCCATGCGGAAGTGGATGACTTGGTTGTCGATCAGCGCGTTGCCGAAGGTCTTGCGCTCCTTGCAGTAGGCGATGGTGGCGTCGATGCAGTGCTCCAGTCCCTTGATCATGTTGGCCGCACCGAACAGCCGTTCTTCCTGGAACTGCAACATCTGCATCATAAAACCGGCGCCTTCGTGGCCGATGCGGTAGCGTTGCGGCACGCGCACGTCGTCGAGGAACACCTGGGCGGTTTCCGAGCTGCGCATACCGAGTTTGTCCAGGTGCGGGCTGACGCTGATGCCCGGGGTGTTCATCGGCACCATGATCAGCGACTTGTTGACGTGGGGCTTGTCGTCCGAGGTGTTGGCCAGCAGGCACATGAAGTCGGCCGACGGCGAGTTGGTGATCCACATCTTGCTGCCGTTGATCACATAGTCGTCGCCGTCTTTGCGTGCGGTGGTTTTCAGCCCGGCCACATCCGAGCCGGCGCCAACTTCGGAGACGCCGATACAGCCGACCATCTCGCCGGTAATGGCGGGGCGGAGGAACTGTTCGCGCAGCTCATCGGAGCCGAAACGGGCCAGGGCCGGGGTGCACATATCGGTCTGCACGCCGATGGACATGGGGATGCCGCCGCAATGGATGGTGCCGAACTCTTCGGCGGCCACTATCGAGTAGCTGTAGTCCAGGCCCATGCCGCCGAATTTTTCCGGCTTAGAAATGCCCAGCAGACCGAGTTCGCCGGCCTTCTTGAAGATGTCGTGGATCGGGAAGCGGCCGTCCTTTTCCCATTGCTCGACGTGCGGGTTTATTTCCCGATCGACAAAATTGCGCACGGTGCGGCGTAGTTCTTCGTGTTCCTGGGTAAAGATCATTGTTGTTGTTCTCCCTTATCGAGTTGGGTTCGGTTGCGTAGGTTGGGCTGAGCTTGCGAAGCCCAACGAGGCGTTTGATTCAGCGGCGGTGGTGGGATGACCACCGCTCGTTGGGCTTCGTCGCAAGCTCCTCAATCCAACCTACGGTCAAAAACGGGCAACGCCAAAGCTGTTGGGTTTAAGCGGGCGCACAGCCGCCTCGGCGCAGATGTCGAGCAGGAAGCCGAGCAGCTTGCGCGTGTCGCGCGGATCGATCAGGCCGTCGTCCCACAGGCTGGCGGTGCCATAGAGCGCGGTGGACTGGCTGTCGAGTTTCTGCGCGGTGACGCTTTCCAGCATGTCGAGCATCTTCGGGTCGGCTTCTTTGCCTTCCTTCAGGTGTTTGTCCTCGGTGACGATGCGCAGCACCTTGCCGGCCTGGGCGCCGCCCATCACCGCGGTTTTGCTGTTGGGCCAGGCGAAGATAAAACGCGGGTCGAGGCCGCGGCCGCACATGGCGTAGTTGCCGGCGCCGTAAGAGCCGCCGACCACTATGGTGAGTTTCGGCACGGTAGCGTTGGCCACCGCCTGGATCATCTTCGAGCCATGTTTGATCACGCCCAGCTGTTCAGATTCGGTGCCGACCATAAAGCCGGTGGTGTTATGGAAGAACAGGATCGGCGTGTTGCTCTGCTCGCACAGCTGGATAAATTGCGCCGCCTTGGCCGCACCTTGCGGGGTGATCGGGCCGTTGTTGCCGATAAAGCCGCAGGGCTGGCCTTCGATCTGCAGATGGCCGCAGACGGTCTGGTTGTCGAACTCGTTCTTGAAATCGAGAAACACCGAGCCGTCGGCGATACGGGCGATGATTTCGCGCACGTCGTAGGGTTTCTTGGCGTCAGCCGGCACCAGGCCCAGTAACTCATCAACTGGGTACAGCGGTTCGCGGTAGCTCCTGGCCGGCCGCGTAGGTAACTGCGCATTCCACGGCAGCATGGCGACGATTTCACGGGCCAGGCGCACGCCGTCGGCATCGTTCTCGGCCAGGTATTCGGCGGTGCCGGCGATCTGGGCATGCATCTCCGCGCCGCCCAATTGCTCATCGGTGGCGATTTCGCCGGTGGCGGCTTTCAACAGCGGCGGGCCGGCGAGAAACATCTTGGCCTTTCCGCGCACCACCACCACATAGTCCGACAGCCCTGGCTGATAAGCCCCGCCGGCGGTGCTGGAGCCGTGCACCACGGTGATCTGCGGCAGGCCCTTGGCCGACATACGCGCCTGGTTGGCGAAGCCGCGCGCGCCTTCGACGAAAATCTCCGCAGCGTAATTGAGGTTGGCGCCGCCGCTTTCGGCCAGGGTCACCACCGGCAGTTTGTTTTCGACGGCGATCTGTTGCAGGCGCAGGGTTTTCTTCAGGCCGCTGGGGGAGATGGTACCGCCCTTGATCGCGCTGTTGCTGGCGGTGATCAGACAGCGTACCCCGGCGATATAGCCGATACCGGAAATGATCCCGCCGCCGGCCTGGCTGCCGTCCTTGTCGTCGTGCAGTTTGTAACCGGCCAGGGAGCAGAGTTCGAGAAAGGGCGCACCGGGGTCGAGCAACAGGTTGAGGCGTTCGCGCGGCAGCAACTGGCCGCGCTTGTCGAACTTGGCCTTGGCGGCCTGCGCCTTGTTCAGGCAGTTCTGCTCGATCTCGCGAAAACTTGCCACTGCGGCGAGCATGGCCTCGCGGTTCTGCGCGAAGTCTGCGCCATGCACGTCGATCTTTGACTGGATAACCGGCATTACTCCTGCTCCTTAAGCACATCGGGCAAATAGGCACGGTGGAATCCGTTATAGGCCTGGCTTTGCCCCGGCTTGGCCTTGAACAGCGGAAAGGCGCGGCTGCCCTGGCTGGCGGCGCCGTCGATGCGCACTGTGGTGCCGCTGATAAAGGCGGCACCCGGCGACAGCAGAAAGACGATGGCGGCCGAGACTTCCGACTCGCTGCCGATACGCTTAAGCGGCACATGCTCGCGCAGGGTCGGAATCACCGCCTTGAATGCACCTTCGTAAGTGTCCATACCGCTGGAGCCGATCCAGCCCGGCGCCACGGCATTGACCCGCACCCCTGCGTGGCCCCACTCGACGGCGGCGGTTTTGGTGAAATTCTCCATGCCCGCGCGCGCCGCCCCGGAATGGCCCATGCCGGGCATGCCGCCCCACATATCGGCGAGCATATTGACGATGCTGCCGCCGGTTTTGCTCATGCTCTGGTTGAACACTTCGCGGGCGACCAGAAAACCGCCGACCAGATTGGTGCGCACCACGGTCTCGAAGCCCTTCTGGTTGATCGAGGCGAGCGGCGCGGGGTATTGGCCGCCGGCGTTGTTGACCAGGTGGTGGATCGGCCCATGCTCGTCGAGCACCGCCTCGACCATGGCCTTGACCGAGTCCTCGTCGCGGATATCGCAGACCTGCAAACTGGCGCTGCCGCCGTCTTCGCGGATTTCGCCGCAGGTCGCTTCAAGCTTTTCCCGCTTGCGCCCGACCAGCACCACATGGGCGCCCAGGGCGGCCAGCTCGTGGGCGGTGCAGCGACCGATACCGCTGCCGCCGCCGGTGACCAGCATGGTCTGGCCGCTGAACAGGCCGGGTTTGAAGATCGAGTCGTAGCTCATGGGTATTGTCCTTCGGCTCTCTTGGGGCATCGCCTGTTGCTCTTGTAGGAGCGAGCTTGCTGCGGTCCGGCGTCCCGGCGATGCTTTTGCTGTGTCGATGATCGCCAGCAAGCTGGCTCCTACAGGGTATTTGCCAGCGCCTTGGGCACCTGCACCGGGAACTCCAACAGCTGCTGGGCGAACGCTTTGCCTTGCGGGTCGATGCGCAGGCTGGCGACGCCACCGCCGCCGAGGGCGTTTTCCAGCAGAAAATTCAGGCTATGGCTGCCCGGCAAATACCAGCGGCTGACCTTGCCTGTTTGCGGGTCGAGGGTGTGCTGCATCCATTCGGCCACGGCACTCTCGCTCAGCGCGGCCGCAATCCACGGCAGGTATTCCGGCGCTCTGGCCATAACGCCGATATTGCTGTGGTTGCCCTTGTCGCCGGAGCGGGCCACGGCCAGCTTTATCAACGGCACCGCGGTGTCGGCTTGCCCCTCTGCGCTCGGCGCGGGCAGGTCGGTTGCGACCTGGCTCGGGTCGAATACATCCAGAGATGGCAGGATTACCGGGCTGCGTTCGCCGTCCAGCTCCACATCCAGGGTGCAGTGGCTTTTGTCGGCGAGGAACGAGAACAAACGAATCACCGGGTAAACCGTCGGGCGGCCGCCGACTATGCCGGTCAGGCCCGGCGCCATGCCGGTGGCGGCCTGGGCGATCTCGCGGGAGAACAGGACCAACGCTTCTTTTTTCGCGTGGCGCACGGCGATCTTGATCACCACTTCGCGGGTATCCGCGCGCAGACCATGGGTGCCGTAGGTCGACTCGGCGCCGAGCAGCTCGATGTTCACCTCTTTATAAGGCCCCCAGCCGCGCTCGGCGAACAGCTCTTCGGTCTTGGCGATGATCGCTTGGCTGACCCGTTGGGCTTTGCGTACTGCGTCGATACCGGCCATCAGGCAACTGGCGGTGCAACGAAAGCCATCGGGGTAGGTGGCGCTGACTTTGTACTGTGTAGTGGGCGGCAGACCGCGTGCGCCGCTGAGTTCGACACGGTTGTCGCTCACCTGGCGCAACTCGACCCGGGTGAAATCGCAAACGACGTCGGGCAGGTGATAGGCGCGCGGGTCGCCGATCTCGTAGAGCATCTGCTCGCCCACGGTGAAGGGGGTGACCAGGCCGCCGGAGCCTTCTGGTTTGCTCACCACGAAGCGGCCGTCTGCGGCGACTTCCACCACCGGGAAGCCGATATGTTCGTAGTCCGGCACGCTGTCCCAATCGGTGAAATTGCCGCCGGTGCACTGCGCGCCGCATTCGATGATATGCCCGGCCAGGGCGGCCTGGGCCAGACGATCGTAGTCGTTCCAGGCCCAGCCGAACTCATGCACCAGGGCGGCGCTGACCACCGCGCTGTCGACCACCCGGCCGGTGATCACGATATCTGCGCCGCGCTTCAGCGCTTCGGCGATGCCCGGCGCGCCCAGGTAGGCGTTCACCGAGACGCAGAACGGTGGCAGGGCAGCGCCGCTGAACATCTCCACCGCACCGGCCTTGCCCAGCTCGCCGAGCTTGGGTTGCAGGTTATCGCCATGCAGCACGGCGATCTTCAGCTGCACGCCGGCCTGTTCGCAGGCTGCTGCCAGCGCGGCGGCGCAGGCGCTCGGGTTGACCCCGCCGGCGTTGCTGATCACGCGGATGCGTTTGGCGGCGATGTCCTGCAACAGCGGCGTCAGTACCTCAACGAAGTCGGTGGCATAACCGGCGTCCGGCTTCTTCATCCGGGCGCCGGCCATGATCGACATGGTCACTTCGGCCAGGTAGTCGAATACCAGGTAATCCAGTTCGGCACCCCGGACAAGCTGGGCGGCTGCGGTGCAGGTATCGCCCCAGAAGGCGGAGGCGCAGCCGATGCGTACGGTTTTAGTCATGTAAAGAATCCGCTGCACGGGTAAGATGAATCGAAGGTTACCAAGCAAGCGCTTGGTTGAAAAGCTCTCTGGCGAATCTTTCTTGAGGGATGTAACCCAAGCGCTTGCTTGGGTGGCTTGCGCGGCATAAATTTCGTCAACATGCGCAAACACTAGACCGGCGATAATCGCCGCGGTATTCGGCTTTGTTCGAGCAATAAGAGAGTTGGAGATGATTAAGCGTGGATGATCAACAAGCCCAGGCGGTAATGCGCGAATTAGTGGCCAGCGGCCAGGTGACCGACCCGGACAGTGCGCGTGGCAAGCTGCTGCAAACCGCTGCGCATCTGTTTCGCAGCAAAGGTTACGAGCGCACCACGGTGCGCGATTTGGCCAGTGCGGTGGGCATTCAGTCGGGCAGCATCTTTCACCACTTCAAGAGCAAGGATGAAATCCTGCGCTCGGTGATGGAGGAAACCATCCGCTACAACACCGCCTTGATGCGGGCTTCGCTGGCGGAAGCGGGGACATTGCGCGAGCGGGTGCTGGCATTGATTCGTTGCGAGCTACAATCGATCATGGGCGGCACTGGCGAGGCCATGGCGGTGCTGGTTTACGAGTGGCGTTCGCTGTCGCAAGCCAGCCAGCAGTTCATCCTGGAATTGCGCGATACCTACGAGCAAATCTGGTTGGATGTACTGAGCGAGGCCAAAGCGGCGGGGTATTTCAATGCCGATCCGTTCATTTTGCGGCGTTTTCTCACCGGTGCCTTGAGTTGGACCAACACCTGGTTCCGCCCGGAGGGCCCGATGAGCCTGGACCAACTGGCCGAGCAGGCACTTTCGTTGGTACTGAAGGAAGTTTGAGGATAATCGGCTAGTCTCCTACTGTTCGATCTTACAGCGCGATATGGAACTTTTCGCTTTATCATCACAGGGAGCCGAGAACGGCACTGTGTCAGTGAAAAGGAGCATCGTTTGCGCGTGCTATTCAAGGGTTGGCTGGTCGCCCTTTACCTGGTACTCATGCCGCCGGCCTTTGCCGCGCAGCAGGTGCGCGTCGGTGTCTATGACTTCCCGCCTTATGCGGTTAAGCCGGAGAGTGCCAAGCCCGCCGGGCTGGTGCCGGAATTATTGGCGGCGTTGAACAAGGCGCAAAACCAGTATCGCTTCAGTCTGGTACCGACCTCGGTCACCCGGCGTTATCGCGATCTAGAAAGCAGCCGATTCGATATGATCCTCTTCGAATCGCCGCAATGGGGCTGGCAGGACACCGAGCACATGGCGTTGGATCTGCATATCGAGGACGCCGAAGTCTATGTCGCGCGGGCCGAGCCGGGTCGCGGTCAGGACTATTTCGAGCAGATCGACGGCAAGCGTCTGGCGCTATATACCGGGTACCACTACGGCTTCGCCGACTTCAATTCGGATCAGCAGTATCTGCGCGAGCAATTGGGCGCGGTGCTGACCTATTCCCATGACAGCAACCTGACCATGCTTCTGCGTGGCCGTGCGGATATCGCGGTGATAACCCGCTCCTATCTGGAAATCTATCAGGACCGCAACCCCGAGCTGCGTTCGCAGTTACTGGTGTCGGAGCGCGTCGATCAGGTTTATCAACACCAAGCGCTGTTCCGTCCGCAGGCGCCGCTCAGCGCGCCCCGGTTTGCCGCGCTGCTGCAGGAGCTCAATAATGACGGCACCTTGGACGAGCTGCTCGGACGCTACCATGTGCGGGCTACGGCGGCGGTCGGTAGTGAATAAAGTTGTGCTGTTCGGTCAACTTTTACTGAGTTAGGCTTGCGCTCATGCACTGATAGGGATGTTCCGCCGTATGTCGTCGTCAATGCGCTGCGTGTCGCGAGGAATTGTATTGTTGCTGGCCTGTCTATCGGTCGGACAGGTGGCGGCCGAACGGCTGATAACGGTGGGTGCGGCCTATTTCCCGCCTTATGTGATCAAGCAGGAGCAGGCGTCCCATGGGGGGCTGTTGCCGCAGTTGCTCGATGCATTGAACGAATTGCAGGACGAGTATCGGTTCGTCAGCCGACCCACGGCCATTCCGCGGCGCTTCGCCGACTTCAAGGAAGGGCGCAACGACATGGCTTTGTTCGAAAACCCCGCATGGGGTTGGCAGGGTATCGATCATGATGTCGTCGATATGGGGCTCGAGGACTTCGAAGTGTTTGTGGCCCGTAGCGATGGTGGGCACGACCAGAGCTATTTCGAGGATCTGCAGAACAAGCGCCTGGCGTTGTTCAACGGTTATCACTATGCCTTTGCCGGCTTCAATACCACTCCGGATTTCCTACGCAAGAACTTCAATGCGACCCTGACCTATTCGCATGACAGCAATCTGCTGATGGTGCTACGCGATCGGGTGGATATCGCCGCAGTGACACGCTCCTATATCGACGATTTTTTGCAGCGTCATAGCCAGTATGCCGGACAGTTATTGATCTCCCAAAGGATCGATCAAAGTTATCGACACAAGGCGCTGATACGGCCCGGTGCCGCTATCAGCCCTGCCGAGTTCGCCGATATGCTCGAACGACTACGCGCCAATGGGCAACTGGCGAAGATTTTCGAGCCTTTCCATATCACGGTCACTGCAAGCGCAACGGATAACTCAGTAACAGCAAGTGCAACACATTGACCGCCAGATGCAGGGCGATTGCCAGACTCAGCCGACCGCTGTAGTGAAATAACAGGCCGTAGCCCAGCCCGGCGATGCCCGCGACCAGGGCGAAGAGAGGGCTGAAGGGAATATGGGCGGCGCCGAACAGCAGCGCCGTCAGCAGTATTCCCGGCCAGACGCCGAGCCAGGCGATCAGTCGGGTTTGCAGCAAGGCGCGGAACAGCAGTTCCTCGGCCAATACCGCCACTCCCAGATTGACCGCCAACCACAACCACAGACCGTCCGGCCATTTCGGCTGCCAATCGACCAGGTTCAGCGCCAACGCCAGCAACGGCACCGCGAGCAAGGTGGCCAGGGCCAGCATGCCGGCAAGCAGCGGCCGTCGCGGGGCCCTGTGCGTTTGGCCAAGCCACCAGGCCAGTAGGGTCGAGCCGACCAGCAACTTATCCCAGGACAGCCGCAGCGCATAAGGCGCGGCGTCGCTGCTGATCTGCCGCGGCGGCCATAGTGGCCAGGGGCTGAAACCGGGCAGCAGATGGGCGGCAAGCGCAATGCCGAATGCCAGAACCAGGGCGGCCCAGAGTGCGCGGTGCAGATAAGGCCGAGCGAATAGCACCAGGGCGATAAAGCCGGCGCCGATCATCAGCCCCAACGGTTGAATAAAGCCAAGGGCAAAACCCAGCGCCAAGACCGGGATCGGCAGCAATAAGCGTAAATGCGGCGACATGCGACCTCCTTGTTAGGGGCACGCAGTCTAGCAGGTCGTTGAAAAACGTAGACGAGGCAGGCAAGACAAGGCAAAAACGGCCGAAAAAGCGGAGTTTACTGCTGTAAATGAGCATTTTGAGGCCGTTTTTAACGCAGTATTGCCCACGTAGGTAGTTTTCAACGGCCTGCTAGCAGGCGAGAGCGGGCGAGGTTTAGCGCAAAGCCGGGGCGCGATATGGGCTGATCCGTGAGGGTGATCCCGGGAAGAGCGCCTCGGATTGCGCTGGCGCCTATTCGGGCTACGGGCCTGCGGTGGTCCGGCCCCTTCAGGGGTGATGGAAATAGCGCGCGAGCAGGTCCGGGTCGTCGAAATGCGCGTGGCCGACAAAGGCCGTGGCGTGTCGCCCCCATTGGCGCATGGCGCCCGGCGAGCGCACGCCAGAGGGCCATAGCAGCCAGCGTTCCAGGCGCTCGCTGCCGGCAACCAGGCCATGCCGGTCATACAAGCTGCGCGAGCCTTGGGGATGGGCGAGCTGGCGCAACCGATCCAGCGGCTGTTGCGAGTAAAGCATCGCGGGGTATTTCGAGCGACGCGCGTCGACCCAGCGCAGGCTGTGTTCGCCGCTGCTCAGCCACAAGGTCGCGCCGCTTTTCCCGTCGATGCTCAGGCGTCGCGCCAGGCGCGCTTCCTGATCGGCGGGCTGGCGAAACACCCAGGGCGAGTCGGCCGGCAGATAGAAGGCATGCCAGCAGCCGCAGGGATGAATGGCGTCGTAGAGCAGGGCATGGCCCTGTTGATCGAGGGTCACCCGCCAGATCAAACCATCCAGCTCGCCGCCGAAAAGATCCAGCGCATGGGGTTTGGGGCGCTCGCTGAACCAGAACTGATAGATCAATTGCAGGTGCCAGCGCCCGTCCATCCGGCTCCAGCCCAGGCGTTGAAATACCTGCGGGCGGGTCGGCGCGAAGCTACGAAACCCCTGGCTGTCGAACTGCGGTCGACCTATACGGTCGGCCTGAGAGCCCTGTTCAACGCGCAGGTGGGGTGCGTGACGGGCCAGCAGCGCCGCCTGCTGCTGCGCATCGGCTTGGGGCAAACCCAGTGCGTCGGGGGCCAAAGGGGCAATGGCAACCTCATCGTGGGGCAGCGCTTGGTAGCTCAGCCAGCGCGGCGTATCGCGCGGCGCCTGGTACTGCGCGGCCTCAGCCTGCCAGGCGGCGACACCGCGCTTATAAAAGGGTTCGAACAGCGGATAGAGGCCCAGGGTACGCGCCCAGAACGAATAATCATCGGCCACCTGGCTAGCGGCGCGCAGTTGCTCGAAGGACTCGGGGTCATTCAGCAGGCGTTGTTGCTGTTGGCGGCGACAGCGGTCCAGCTGTGCTTGCACGGGGGTGGTATGCCAACGCGCGTGTTGTTCGCCCGGCAGATTGGCCAGTTCTATGGCACTGGCCTGGCGGTCGTTGTCAGCCAGGCGTTGCAGCCAAAGCCGGCGTTGTTCAGGCGTTCGCGCGTCGGTCGCAAGGGCTGCATCGAGCCGGCTGCTGCGCAGCCCATGAGCGCCGTCGATGACGCGGTATTGGGCATCGCGTATGGCGGCGCTGGCGCTGTTCCAGTCGCGAAACAGTCCAGCACAGGCATCCGCTGCCGCAGTTGGCGGCTGCTGTACGCAAGCCGCGAGCAGCGGCAACAAGAGCAGGCTAAGGCTCGCGCGCATCCTTGGCATCCTGCTCGGCATTACGTTGCTTGATGCGTTGCAGTTGCTCGTCGCTCAAGGGCAGTTTTTTCGCCGTGTCGCGTAGCAGCAGCAAGCTGCCGAGGATAGAGCCAAGCGCCAGGACGATGATCAGCCACGCATACCAGGGCATGCTCGACTCCTTGAATAATAACGATGGAGCTTCACCTTAGCGCGCATGGCGGGTCTTGTCAGTCCGCAGGGTGGGGGACGACGTTAGCGACCGTGATGCCCCCTATCGCAGGCGTATGGCTAACGTGACGGCTGTCACACGATGGCAATCTGCCGCTGGTTGAATGATGGCTTTCCAACTGCAGGGAGTTCGCTAATGTCCACCGCCAGCGCTCTAGCGCACTTGCTCAAACCGGTCACACCGCTGGCGCCGGGTATGAGCATCGCGGATGTCGCGGATCGTTTGCTAACCCCGGAACACAAAGCCTTTCTATCCCTGCCGATTGTCGATGCAGCCGGAATACCCCTGGGTTTGGTCAGCCGTAGCACCTTGCAGGACATCTTTATGCAGCGCTTCGGTCGCGATCTGCGCGGTCGTAATCCGGTGCAGGAGGTGATGAACCCGGCGCCGCTGGTGGTCAATCTGGAGACCGGCTTGGAAGAGGCGGCCAAACAGATCACCGGGCAGTTGCAGTACCCGATCACCGAGGACTTTATCCTGGTCGACGGGCAGGGCCGATACTGCGGCCTGGGCACTGTGCTCGACCTGCTCAAGGCCATGGAGGCGCGTATCGCCCAGCGCAATCGCATATTGCGCAAAGCCTTGGTGGATCTGAAGGAATCCCAGGCCCAACTGGTGCAGTCGGAGAAGATGGCTTCGTTGGGGCAGATGGTCGCCGGGGTCGCCCACGAGTTGAACACGCCCCTGGGATACGTGAAAAACAACGTGCAATTGTTGCGCGAACTCAGCGCGCCGCTGTTCGAGTTGGCCGAGGCTCAGGCCGCGCTGGCCGATTGTCTGGCTAACCCCGATTGCGCCGAGGCGCATCTGGCCATGGCCCTGGATACCGCCACCAATGCCCGTGCGAACGCCACCCCCGAATCGCTCGCCGAAGACCTGACGCAATTGTTCAGCGACACCCTCTATGGTTTGGAGCAGATCGGCGAGTTGGTGGTCGGCCTAAAGGACTTCGCGCGCCTGGACCGTGCCATGAGCGAAGAAGTGGACATTAACGAGTGTATTCGCAGTGCCTTGGTAATCGCCCGCAACAACATCAAGGACAAAGCCGAAATCATCCTGCACCTGGGCGAGCTGCCGCGTATTCCCTGTGCGCCCTCGCAAATCAACCAAGTGTTGCTCAACCTGCTGAACAATGCCGCCCAGGCCATCGAGGGCACCGGCCAGATTGCCTTGAAAACCTGGGCCGAGGACAGCGCGGTATTCATCTCGCTGCAGGATTCCGGGCGCGGCATGTCGGCCGATGTGCTGGCGCGGATCTTCGACCCTTTCTTCACCACCAAGCCGGTTGGCCAAGGCACGGGATTGGGGCTGTCGATCAGCTACAAGATCATTCAGGACCACGGTGGGTGGATTCGCGTCGCTTCCGAACCGGGGCGCGGTACGCGCTTTTTGATCCGCCTGCCGCGTCCCGCAACAGTAGCCTTACAACGGAGCGCTTGAAATGACCGCTATCCGCATCCTGTTCGTCGACGATGAAGAGCGCATCCTGCGCAGCTTGTCCATGCAATTTCGCCGTCAGTACCAGGTGCTCACCGAGAGCGACCCACGCCGCGCCCTGGAACGCCTGAAAAACGAGCTGGTGCATATCATCGTCAGCGACCAGCGCATGCCGCAGATGAGCGGTGCCGAGTTGCTCGCTCAGGCCCGCGAGATCGCCCCCGATACCCTGCGCATTCTGCTCACCGGCTATTCCGATCTGGATGCCGCGGTCGAGGCCTTGAACGACGGCGGCATCTTCCGCTACCTGACCAAACCCTGGGATCAGCAGGAAATGGCCTTCACCCTGCGCCAGGCGGCGGAAATCGCCGCGCGTCAGGTGCAAATGCCGGCGTTGGCGACGCCTGCCGGTCGGCGAGCGCCGCTCAACGTGCTGCTGCTGGATAACGATCCGCAGACCCTCGGTGTGGTCGCCGAGTTCTGCGTCAACGGCGGCCACCGCCTGCTGCGCGTGGCCTCGTTGAAAGAAGCGCTGGAGGTATTGAATAACCAAGCGGTGGATATGCTGATCAGCGATCTGCAACTGGCCGGCGAAGACACCGCACCTTTGTTGAAAAGCCTGGCTCAGGCCCACCCTCGTTTGCTCAGCCTGGTGGTCACACCCTTTTGCGATACCCAGGCGCTGCTCAATCTGATCAACGAGGCGCAAATCTTCCGCTACCTGCCCAAGCCGATTCGCCGTGGTCTGTTCGATAAAGGTCTGCTGGCCGCCGCTGAGCAGCTTTACTTGTGGCGTGCGCAACCGGCGCAGGTGGTCACGCGTTTGGCCCAGGCGCCACGCGAAGAGCGCGAGCAAGAAAAGGTAGGAAGTTGGTTGGGTATGCTCGGGCGCTTGCGCGAACGTTTGACGGCGTAACCCGTCATCGGATTATGTTCCGGATGGGGAGAGGAGGGCGGGTTACGCCACCGCGTGGCTAACCCGCCCAATGAAGCTTAACCTGCTTAGCCTGTTAGCGACGCACCTGCTTCAAGGTCTCGGCGATCAAAAACGCCAGTTCCAGCGACTGATCGGCGTTCATCCGTGGGTCGCAATGGGTGTGGTAGCGATCCGACAGGCCATCTTCGGTGATCGGTCGTGCGCCGCCGATGCATTCGGTGACGTTCTGCCCGGTCATCTCGATATGGATACCGCCGGCATAGCTGCCCTCGGCCTGGTGCACGGCGAAGAACTGCTTCACTTCGGCGAGGATCTGCGCGAAATCGCGGGTCTTATAACCGCTCGAAGCCTTGATGGTGTTGCCGTGCATCGGGTCGGAACTCCACAGCACCTGACGGCCTTCGCGCTGCACGGTTTGCACCAGGCGCGGCAGGCCGGCTTCGACTTTATCGGCGCCCATGCGCACTATCAGATTGAGGCGACCGGGGTCGTTGTCCGGGTTGAGGATGTCGATCAGGCGGATCAGTTCTTCGCTGTCCATGCTCGGGCCGACCTTGACCCCGATCGGGTTGCCGACGCCGCGCAGGAACTCGACATGCGCGCCATCCAGCTGGCGGGTGCGGTCGCCGATCCACAGCATATGCGCCGAGCAGGCGTAGTTGCCGCCGGTGAGGCTGTCGCGACGGACGAAGGCCTCTTCGTAATTCAGCAGCAGCGCCTCATGGGCGGTGAAGAAGCTGGTTTCGCGTACTTGCGCCGCGCCGTCCATGCCACAGGCACGCATAAAGGCCAGGGTTTCGTCGATGCGGTCGGCGAGGTGGCTGTATTTCTCGCCCAGCGCCGAGTTGGCGATGAAATCGAGGTTCCACTGGTGTACCTGGTGCAAGTCGGCGAAACCGCCCTGGGCGAAGGCGCGCAGCAGGTTCAGCGAAGCGGTGGACTGGTGGTAGGCCTGCAGCAGACGCTCGGGGTCCGGCACGCGGCTTTTCGCGTCGAAGCCGATGCCGTTGACGATATCGCCACGGTAGGCGGGCAGGGTGGTATCGCCGATGGTCTCGTCGTTGGCCGAGCGCGGTTTGGCGAATTGTCCGGCCATGCGCCCGACTTTCACCACCGGGCAGCCGGCGGCGAAGGTCATGACGATGGCCATCTGCAGCAGCACCTTGAAGGTGTCGCGGATTTTCGCCGCGCTGAATTCGGCGAAGCTCTCGGCGCAGTCGCCGCCCTGCAACAGAAAAGCCCGGCCCTGGGTGACCTCGGCGAACTGGCGGCGCAGCTCGCGGGCTTCGCCAGCGAACACCAGCGGCGGATAGCCGGCCAGGGTCTGCTCGACTTGCGCCAGGTGGGTGGCGTCCGGGTACTGCGGTTGTTGCTGGATCGGCTTGGCTCTCCAGCTTTCAGGGCTCCAGGGTTGCGACATTGCGGCTCTCGGCTTAAGTCAATTCGGGCGGATGGGCATGGTAACCGATAAGCCAGTCGCTTCAAGCCGATAGCCTCGATAGCGGCGCTATATCGGCGGCGGATAAGCGCCTGGGTCAAATAGCGCGTGACCCGGACGGGCCGCCTCAATGACAATTGGCGACTTTCCCCGGCGTCGACGCTCGGGGTCTCACGGTGGAGAATTGCGGGATGCCAGGTTTACCCCCGGTGGATCAGATGCCGGAGCCGGTGTTGATCGCCGAAGTGCACGATGCCTTCGGGGTGATTCAAGTGGTCGAGATGGGCGCTTACCGCTTTCTCGAATTCGGCGAATCGATCGAGCAGAGCTGCGTATTCATGGCTGAACCGAGCTGGCTGGAATACGACTATACCCGCGCCATGCTGCTCGGCGCGCTGTGCCATGACGCCCCCGAGACAGCGCTGTTTCTCGGCCTGGGCGCCGGCAACCTGACCCAGGCCTGCCTCAAATTCCTTGCGCTCGACGACGTCGAGGTGATCGAACTGCGCCCCGATGTACCGCGCCTGGCCATGCAGCACATGGGCCTGACCGACGATCCGCGTTTGACCATCCGCATTGGCGACGCCCTGGAATTGCTGGCGAGCGCCGAGAAAACCGACCTGCTGTTCGTCGATCTTTATACCGACCACGGCCCGGCCAGCGGCCATCTGGCCTGGGGGTTCCTCCAGGACTGTCAAAAACAGCTGAATCCCGGCGGCTGGCTGATCATCAACCAATGGGCCGGCAACGACGGCAAGCCGCTGGGCGCACCCTTGTTGCGCGGGCTCTACCATCGGCATTACTGGGAGTGCCCGGTGAAAGAGGGCAATGTGGTGCTGCTGGTGCCGGCCGACCTCGAGCAGCAGCTCGATCTGGACGAGTTGCGTCGCCGCGA
>NZ_CAMPHN010000052.1 GCF_946885885.1 uncultured Pseudomonas sp. | reverse complement strand
GACCGACCTTAAGGCGGGACTGTGATGCAGGCCAATTGACGGCATTGTCAATAGCCCCATAATGCGGAGGTTGCAGAACGCACGGTTACTGGCTTTGACGATGTATGGCCAGCACCGCGCCCTCTGTCGCATACTGCCGAATCCGCGAAAACCCGAAGAAGGTTTTGCACACGGAAGCGCCGCCCAAAAGGAAGACCAGGATGAGCATGCAACGTCTGAGTCAACAGGTCGATATCTACGTCGCCTGGAAGCGCGAGCTGATGCGCCAGATCACCCGCTACCGCAGCTGGCTGGTGAACAACCGCCTCAACTCGGAAGCGGTGGAGGCCAAGCTCGAACGTGCGCTCAAACTGTTGCGCACCGACCACATCACCCTGGCCTTCGTCGGTGAGTTTTCCCGCGGCAAGACCGAACTGATCAATAGCCTGTTCTTCTCCGAGTACGGCCAGCGCATGCTGCCCTCGCAAGCCGGACGCACCACCATGTGCCCTACCGAGCTGTTCTTCGACCCGCGCTCGGAACGCTCCTATATCCGCTTGCTGCCGATCGAAACCCGCGTCGCCGAAGCCAGCGTCGCGCAGTTCAAACGCATTCCGCGGCACTGGGTGAGTATCCCCCTGGATCTCAGCGACCCGGACAATATGGTCCAGGCCTTCACCCAGGTGGCGAAAAGCAAATCGATGCCGGTGGAGCAGGCCATTCAACTGGGCTTCCACCCGGACATGCTGGAAAGCGCCGGAAAACCCGGCCAGGTCTTGGTACCGGCCTGGCGCCACGCCATGGTCAACTTCGACCACCCGCTGCTACGCCAGGGCCTGCGCATTCTCGACACGCCCGGCCTGAATGCCTTGGGCAGCGAGCCCGAACTGACCCTGTCGATGCTGCCCAACGCCCAGGCGATCATCTTCATGCTGTCCGCCGACGCCGGAATCACCGCCAGCGACATGGAGATCTGGCAGCAGCACATCCGCCACCTCGCGGAAGACAGCCAGACCAGCCTGTTCGCCGTGCTGAACAAGATCGACGTGCTCTGGGACGACCTGGCCGGCGAAGCCTTCGTGCAGAACGCCATCCAGCGCATTCAACGCACCACCGCCAAGCAGCTCGGCATCAAACCCGAAGACGTGCTGCCGCTGTCGGCCAAGCAGGCCTTGCTGGCCAAGGTGCGCAAAGATCAGGATCTATTGATTCGTAGCCAGATGAGCAACCTGGAAGACCTGCTCTGCGAGCGCATCGTCACCCAGAAGGAACGGCTGATCGAAGACAGCGTGGTCAACCAGGTGCTGACCCTGCTGCAAAACAGTCAACACGTGCTCAGCCTGCGCCTGCAGAAGGTCAACGAGCAGCAGGCGCTGCTCAGCAACCACCAGCACGACAAGGGCCAGCTACTGTTCGAACTGACCGCCAAGACCAAGGAAGATCACAACCAGCACCATAAACGCCTGCTCGGGCTGAAGAGTAACCAACGCCTGCTGGCCCGTCAGGCCGAACCGCTGCGCGCGCGCACCCGCCCCGAATGCCTGCAAAAGCATCTGGACAAAGTGCGCAAGAACCTCAGCGACAGCTGGACCACGGTCGGCATCAATCAGGCCATCCTGCACTTTTTCAACTCGCTGGAAGACGACTTGCACCACCTCGGCCAGGAAGCCGAGATGGCCAATAAAATGGTCGCCGCCGTCTATCGCCGACATAACGAGGAAAATCCGCTGCAGGGCATCGATGCGCCGCAGTTCAATGCCGACCGTTATATGCGCGAACTGCTCCAACTGCGCAACAAAGCGGACCAGTTCCGCCTGCATGTGAAAACCCTGTTCACCGAACAACGCGCGGTGACCCGGCGCTTCTTCGCCACCCTGGTGCAGGAAGTGATCGGCCTGCATCAACGCCTGCGCGTGGAGGCCGAGCAATGGGCCAACAGCACCTTGCTGCCGCTGATGCAGCACAGCCTCGAGCACAAACAGCTGCTCGAGACCCACATGCTGCGGCTCAAGGCCCTGGCCCAGGAAACCCAGCAAACCCGCCAACGCAGCCAGCAACTGGCGCGCTACTGCGCCGAGCTGGAACAGCAACTGGCCCAGGCCAACGAAATGCTCCGCGCCATGCGCCGACCCGCGCCTATCCAACGTCAGGGCAAGGTGGTCAGCCTGCCAAGCGGTGTTTGGAGTCAGAGCGGCGGCGAATAAGCGGATTGGCTTTTGCCTGCGAAGCCCATATGCTGCCGTATAGCTCAACGAGCAGGACTTTTAGCATGAAGAATGAATTCAGCCTGATCGATTCGCAGGACGATCCAAGTGACAGCCAACTCTCGAACCTGATGTCAGAGGTTCGCCAGTTCGCCCAAAACAGGGTCGAGCGAGTAAACCAGAAACTCAATGCCTCTTTGATCCAAGCCATCAAAGATAAGCAAAAAAGCAGCGCTGCGCGCGCCTCACACAATGCCTGAAAGCAAGCCGAAGCTGATTGTCTTTGCCGGCCCCAATGGTTCCGGCAAGACCTCAATCACTGAAACCTTGCGACAACATGATTGGCTGGCGGGCTGCACCTTCATCAATCCGGATGAAATGGCCCAGACCGAGTTCGGCGGCTGGAACTCCGAAGAGGCTTTCAAGAAAGCCGCCGACAAATCCGCAGAGCTTCGCGAGCGCTGCCTCAGCGAACGACGCAGCCTGGCATTTGAAACCGTACTGTCTACGGAGGACAAACTCGATTTCATTGCCCGGGCCGCAGCTGCCGGATTCTTTGTCCGGGTATTTTTCGTCAGCACCTCACATCCGGCTATCAACGCCTATCGCATCACCTTCCGCTATATGGACGACGGACACGAAGTCCCGATTAGCAAAATCGTTTCCCGCTATACCAAATCCATTGCCAATTGCGTGGAACTCGCCGCGTTGGTCGATCGCCTGTATGTCTATGACAATTCGGTGAATGACCAAGCACCAAGACTGTTATTCCGCACCCGCAAAGGCACGCTGTGCAAAGTTTATTTTGATGACAGCGATATTCCTGAATGGGCCGCGCAAATCAAAGCCTGTATTCCAGCAACGACATAGGGTGTTCTTGCCGCCTGGGGCGGCGCTCTTTAGACTGCGGCTTTACTCTTTTCATACTTCCTATTCCTTTATTAGAGCAGGGTCGATGTCGACTGCCTTTCCTCCAGACTCTGTTGGCCTGGTAACGCCCCAGGTGGCGCATTTCGCCGAACCCCTGGCGCTGGCGTGCGGGCGTAGCCTGGCCGACTATCAATTGATTTTCGAAACCTACGGCGAGTTGAACGCGGCGTGCAGCAATGCGGTGCTGATCTGCCATGCCTTGTCCGGCCATCACCATGCCGCCGGTTATCACAGCGAGGAGGATCGCAAGCCCGGCTGGTGGGACAGCTGCATCGGCCCCGGCAAGCCGATCGACACCAATAAGTTCTTCGTCGTCAGCCTGAACAACCTCGGCGGCTGCAACGGCTCGACCGGCCCCAGCAGCGTCAACCCGGCTACCGGCAAGCCGTTCGGCGCGGACTTCCCGGTGATGACCGTGGAAGACTGGGTCAACAGTCAGGCGCGTCTGGCCGACCATCTGGGTATCGCGCAATGGGCCGCGGTGATCGGCGGCAGCCTCGGCGGCATGCAGGCCATGCAATGGGCGATCAGCTATCCCGAGCGCATCCGTCACTGCCTGGCCATCGCCTCGGCGCCCAAGCTCTCGGCGCAGAACATCGCCTTCAACGAAGTGGCGCGCCAGGCCATCCTCACCGATCCGCAATTCCATGGTGGCCATTTCCAGGAGCACGGGGTGATTCCCAAGCGCGGTTTGATGCTGGCGCGCATGGTCGGCCATATCACCTACCTGTCCGACGACGCCATGGGCGAGAAATTCGGCCGTGGGCTGAAGAGCGATAAGCTTAACTACGACTTCCACAGCGTCGAGTTCCAGGTCGAGAGTTACCTGCGCTATCAGGGCGAGGAGTTTTCCGGTCGCTTCGACGCCAACACTTACCTGCTGATGACCAAGGCCCTCGATTACTTCGACCCGGCGGCCAACCACGACGGCGACCTGGCCAAGACCCTGGCCCATGTCAGTGCGGATTTCTGCGTGATGTCGTTCACCACCGACTGGCGCTTCTCGCCCGCTCGTTCGCGGGAAATCGTCGATGCGCTGACCGCCGCGCGCAAAAACGTCTGCTACCTGGAAATCGACGCGCCGCAAGGCCACGACGCCTTTCTGATGCCCATCCCGCGCTATCTGCAGGCCTTCGACAGTTATATGAAACGGATTCAGGTGTAAGCCATGCGAGCGGATCTAGACATCATCCAGGAGTGGATTCCCGCCGGCAGCCGGGTACTCGACCTGGGCTGCGGCAACGGCGAACTGCTCGCCTGGCTCAAGGAACACAAACAGGTCAGCGGCTATGGCCTGGAAATCGACCCGGACAATATCGCCCAGTGCGTGAGCAAGGGCGTCAACGTGATCGAGCAGAATCTCGACAAGGGCCTGGGCAACTTCGCCAGCAACAGTTTCGACGTGGTGGTGATGACCCAATCGCTGCAGGCCCTGCATTACCCCGACAAAGTGCTGGCGGAAATGCTCCGCGTGGGCAAGACCTGCATCATCACCTTCCCCAATTTCGGCCACTGGCGCTGCCGTTGGTACCTGACCAGCAAGGGCCGCATGCCGGTGTCGGATTTCCTGCCCTACACCTGGTACAACACGCCGAACATTCACTTCTGCACCTTCGAGGATTTCGAGCGACTATGCCTTGCACAAGGCGCCAAGGTCATGAATCGCCTGGCCGTGGATCGCGATCACCGCCATGGTTGGGCCAGCCGGATTTGGCCTAATCTGTTAGGTGAAATCGGTATCTATCGGATCAGCGGCCCCAGCGCCACGGACGTACCCGCAGCCAACTGAGGCGCCGCCGAGATCATCTTGAGGAGAACTCCAATGAGCCGCATCGCCCTCGTCCTACTCACCCTGTGCCTGAGCCTGCCCGCCGTCGCCGAGCGCAAACAGAGCTTCGGCGAGCTGGACGTGCATTACATCGCCTTCAATTCCGGCTTCCTGCAGCCCGATATCGCCGCCGCCAGCGGCCTGGTGCGCAGCAAGACCCTGGGCGTGGTGAATATCTCGGTGCTCAAGGCCGGTCAGGCGACGACCGCCCAGGTTGGCGGCGAAGTGAAGGACCTGGTCGGACGCAGCCATCCCTTGACGTTCAAGCAGATCAACGAAGGCAGCGCGATTTACTACCTGGCGCAATTTCCCTTCAGCCAACGCGAAATGCTGCGTTTCACCATCAACCTCACCGGTCCCGATGGCGTGGCGCACAGCTTCAACTTCGACCAGGAATTTTTCCCAGACGAATGATGACTTCCAATAGATGATGATTTTCAAACAACTGGTGCTGGCCAGTCATAACGCCGGCAAGCTCAAGGAACTCCAGGCCATGCTCGGCGACGCCGTGCAGGTGCGCTCGATCGGCGAGTTCAGCCGCGTGGAACCCGAGGAAACCGGCCTGTCGTTCGTCGAGAACGCCATCCTCAAGGCCCGTCATGCCGCCCGGGTGACCGGCCTGCCGGCGCTGGCCGACGACTCCGGTCTGGCGGTCGACGCGCTCGGCGGCGCTCCGGGCATCTACTCGGCGCGTTACGCTAACGGCCAGGGCGATGCGGCGAACAACGCCAAATTGCTCGACGCGTTGAAAGGCGTGCCGGATGCCGAGCGCGGTGCCCAGTTCGTCTGTTGCCTGGCCCTGGTGCGGCATGCCGAAGACCCACTGCCGATCATCTGCGAAGGGCTCTGGCACGGGCGCATTCTGCACGCGGCGCAAGGCGAAAACGGCTTCGGCTACGACCCGCTGTTCTGGGTGGCCGAGCGCGAGTGTTCCAGCGCCGAAATGGCCTCCGCCGACAAGAACCAGCTCAGCCACCGCGCCCGGGCCATGGCCCTGCTCAAGCAGCGCTTGGGCTTATGAAAGCAGCGGCAAGCGGCAAGCCTCAAGCCGCAAGTAAAAGCACCGCGGATCGCGTGCAGCTTGCCGCTTCTGGCTTCGTGCTTCCGCCCCTGGCGCTGTATATCCATATCCCCTGGTGCGTGAAGAAGTGCCCCTATTGCGACTTCAACTCCCACGCCGCCGGGCCGACGTTGCCGGAAGAAGAATATGTCGATGCGCTGCTCGCCGACCTCGATGAGGATTTGCCGCGGGTGCACCAGCGCCCGCTGACATCGATCTTCTTCGGCGGCGGCACTCCCAGCCTGTTTTCCGCCAAGGCCATCGGCCGCCTGCTGCAAGGCGTAGAACGGCGCATCCCGTTCGCCGCCGATATCGAAATCACCCTGGAAGCCAACCCCGGCACCTTCGAGCAAGCCAAGTTCCGCGATTACCGCGCCCTCGGCATCAATCGCCTGTCGATCGGCGTGCAGAGCTTCCAGGCGCAAAAGCTCAAGGCCCTGGGGCGTATCCATGACGGCGACGAGGCGGTGCGCGCCGCGGATATGGCCCGCGCCGCCGGCTTCGACAACTTCAACCTGGACCTGATGCACGGCCTGCCGGACCAGTCGATCGAGGACGCCCTGAGCGACCTGCGCACCGCCATCGCCCAGCAGCCGACGCACCTGTCCTGGTATCAGCTGACCGTCGAGCCGAATACGCTGTTCTGGAATCAACCGCCAGTGATGCCCGAGGACGATATCCTCTGGGATATCCAGGAAGCCGGTCAGGCGTTGCTCGCCGAGCACGGCTACGCGCAGTACGAGGTCTCGGCCTATGCCCAGGCCGGCAAGGCGGCGCGGCACAACCTCAACTACTGGAGCTTCGGCGATTTTCTCGGCATCGGCGCCGGCGCCCACGCCAAACTGAGCGCCCCAGATGGCAAGATTCACCGCGCCTGGAAAACCCGCCTGCCCAAGGACTACCTGGACAGCGGCAAGCGTTTCAGCGCTGGCGAACGCGCGCTGAGCGCGGACGAGCTGCCGTTCGAATTTCTGATGAACGTGCTGCGCCTTACGGGCGGCGTGCCGGCGAGCCTGTTCACCGAGCGCACCGGCCTGCCCCTGGCCAGCCTGGACGCCGCCCGCGCCGAGGCGCAGGCGCGCAAGCTGCTGCGCGCCGAGCCCGAACGGTTATGCGCCACCGCCGAAGGCCAGCTGTTTCTCAACGACCTGCTGCAGCACTTCCTGCCCTGAGGTCCGCTACGCCCCAGGGCAACGAGTGGCCAAAATCCTCGGTTGGCGTCGAACGCCGCAACCCCAAGCTCAGGCCGGACGCCCTAATGTCTCATCAAGCATCAAATGTCGGCCAAATGTAGGGTGGGTTAGCGGCGCCAAGCCTCCGAACGATTGGTCGCCTCCATCGTGGCGCGCCGCGTAACCCACCAAGCGATTAACCGCGTTGCGCCGATGGTGGGTTACGCCGCGTCACTTATGCGCTGAGGCCAGCTAATGCCTGTATGCGGCTAACCCACCCAGGGGGATCGCAATACATGGGGTAAGACCGCAATTAACCGATATTTCAACGTTGTCGCGACACTAGGCACGTATAACGCGCCCAGGTTACCACCCCCATTGGCTTCACTACGGCTTGTCAGCGAACAGCCCGAATTCGCCGAGCGCTATAAAGGCGCCATCACCATTGTTGGCCGTGATATTGAGCCGGTAGTAGCGATAGGCGGCCGGACTCGCGACCTCATAATTCTTCGTCACGAAGCGCCCGGCGAACATCTGGTTGCTTTGCGTGTCGAGCGTCGTCCAGCTGACGCCGTCGTTGGAGCCCTGGAACTGCCAGTCCTTCGGATCGCGCGAGTCGCGATCGAAGGAGCTGGCGACAGTATAGCGCTGGACGACCTCCGTGCGACCGAGGTCGTACTGCAGCCAGCCAGTCACGCCCCCGTAGAACCATTCCGTCAGCGAGTTCTGGTCGAAGGCGCTCCGGGCGTTGGTCGGGTTGTTCGCACTGTCGTTGGCAGTGCCGCCGATGGCGACGTACGTCAGCGGGCGAGCCGGTGTGGCGCTGTCCCCGGGAGAATCATCACTGGCGCCGGCGGAGTTGGTCGCCGTGACGCGGTAGTAGTAGGTCGTGCCGTTGCTCACCGATGTGTCCGTGTAGCTCCTGCCCTGGATGCCCGATGCGATGGTCGAGTAGGCGCCGCCCTGGGAGGTGGAGCGCTTGACCGTATAGCTGGTGGCTCCGAAGGACGCCTGCCAGCGCAGCGGGACGGCGCCATCTCCTGGCGCGGCCAACAGGACGGCGGGCGCGGCGGGGGGGAAGATCGGTGCGCCACCGTCGCCGCCGGTGATCTGGACGTTGCTGAAGGTGGCGCTGTTCAGCGTTCCGTTATCGGCCGAGGAGACCACCAGACCGACATAAATGGTGTCTGGAACGGGGGCGTCGATGCGACCGACGTTGGTGGCCGCCCAGTTGGTGCCATCCGGAGAAACGAAGCCGGTAATGATGTTGCCGATACGCTCGAGCTTCACCCAGTACGACGGCAAGGATCGGGCGAGGACCTTGTTCCCGTAGTTGGTCCCACCATATACGGTAAGGTTCGGCATGTTCTGCTCGAGATTGCCCCCACCGGTGAGGGCCATCCAGGCACGGGGAGCGCCCACATCGAGACTCGTGCGCATCATCACGCCGGCCTTGGCGGATAGACCGGAGGCTTGAACCGACTCGACCTTCGCAATGATGGCGCTGTTGCCGCTAAGGGCCTTGTAAGCGAAGTGGCCACTGTCGCCGGCTTTCCAGATATCGAAGCCCGCTCCCTCCACCGTCCATTTGCCCAGGCCGTCGTGGTAAGTGGCCTGACCGTCCGGGGTGGCGCCGCCGATATCGATACCGCTGAAGCCCGAGGTGATCGAGGCGGTCGAAGGGATGGGGAGCACAGGCCCGGGCGCCGCCTTCGAGGTGTCGGAGCTCTTGAGGAACATGAAGCTGGTGCCGTCTGTCGGCATCCACAGGCGCCGCTGCACGATAAAGGGTGCCTGCAGGCCCTTGCGCAGGACGTAGGCGCCATAGATCTGGTTGAGCGCGATGTTCCCGCCGAATGCCCCGCCCCAGCCGCGGTTGGTGTTGTCAACGGTGTAATAGGCGTCGGTGGTGCCGAAAGGAAGAGCCGTCGTGGGCACCAGCTCGTTCACCCGGGCGAAGTATTCGCCCGCCGCCAGCAGGCGGTCGTCAAAATCGGAATAGATGTCGATGCCCTGCGCCCAGAGCGCTTCGGCGAGCATGACCAGTGCGCGGAGTTGCCCATGGGCGTGCCCCTGGTCGCGAAGGTAGTCGCCGAGCATGCCGATGTCGTTGGAATTGCGCAGACCGATGTGGGCGAGCGTGCGGGTCTGATACACGACCCTGTTCAGCGTCTCGATATCGTCGTTGTAGATCGCCAACAAGCCGAGGGAAACGAGGGCCAGTGCGCCCTTGTTGGCGGCCCCGAACTGGCTCTCGCCATAGGGGTTCGATGCGGGCATCAGGACTTCTTTGAAATACTTCTTAACCACCGCCGTGTCGGCTTCGCTCCAGCCCGACCATGTACCGCGCAGGATATCGGCGCCACCCACGAACAGATAGGCGTAATCGCCCAAGTCGAGCATCGACTCGCGCCCCGAGAACTCGGTGTGGGTGGTGGCCCAGGCAAGCAGTATCTCGCGGGCCTTTATCGCGTACTTGTCTTCCTGGGTGAAGTACCACATCCGCGAGAGGTTCCAGATCGCGACCATGTCGTTGCGCCAGGGCCAGAGGTTCTCGTTCGGGCTGCGGCTCACCTTCGCGAACGGGCCGGCCATGCCATAGGTGGGCTGGGCCTTGCCGTCCTTCGCCAACATCTCGTAGGCGGACTTCCACGGCTCCCGACCTTCCTCGATGTAGGCCTTGAGGGTCTCGAGGTTCGAGAGCGTCAGCGGAGCACCGGGATGTACTAGAACACGAGTCTCGGGGACGATTGGCTCCTCGACGACAGGCGCCTCTGGCTCAGCCGGATCCGTAACGACGGGCCCCTTGGGGCCGCCTGAGTTCGGAGCATCGGGGACCGATGGGGCTTCTGTTTCCGTGACAACCGGAACCTCGGATCTGGCGTCCGTCTTGGAGCTTCCCCCGCCTTTTTCAAGGCAACCCACGAGCACGGCTGAGCTCAACAAGAGCAGCACAGCAGCAGAACTGATCCGATCAAATGACATGGAGCTTTCTCATCAAAAAGGACGAAACGACAGAGGCGTAGCAATGACTGGAGCCTCATCTGCCCGGCCGCGCCGGAAGTTGCGTGCTTGGTAACGGATAAACTTCGCCCCATCAATGCGACGTTTTGTTTTTTGCGGGCAACCTCATCACCTTGCCGTGACTTACCGCCTAATTATTGCGATACGCACCGCCACTTCCGCCGTTGACGGGACAGGAGAGTTGAGAAGGTTTTGCTGGAATACTGATAAACGAGCCCCTTGAGGTACCGGGCAACATCCCCTCACCCCAAGAGCAAAAGTGGGCAGATTTATTTATCGAAGAAAAGACAAGGAACAGGGATGATTTTATTTATTGAGCCAACTCACCAACCAAAAATGAATTCGTCCTATTTATTGCAATTATCTTTGGCATAACAACCTTCTTCCGTTGCGGTTTCAGCTTGGCCGGTCAGACAAAAAATGAAGCAGCTCCATTTTCTTCTAGCTCCCTGAACATCTGCCTGGCTGCTCTGCCACACAAGCCCCTTGCCGACTAGCTGCCTGAACATTTCGACGAAGGTTTTGTTGATATACGAAAAGATCACCTACATTCCGTTGCCATTGAGGTCTGTGGTTGTTGTCACCCAACAAGTCCTTGGCGATCTCTTAGCTCACCCATTTGCTGATTGGTTAGCGGAAAAATATCCGTACCGCGCGCAGCTGAAAACAAATCAAGTGTCGTATTCGAAATAACCTGACCAGTTCCTTTATACCGGCACGGGTGAAATCGCCAAGCCAATCGCTTCCGTACCTGCATGATAGGTAAGTTATCCAGATAGCCCTTCTTGTAACGCAGCTCTTGCGAGAGATCACTCAGAGCGCCCAGGCATTCCGAATCATATTCGACCGAAATGCGCACATAGCCGCAGACTCGCTGTGACACTCCTCGCAGACTGCCATCTGCCATCAACACGGCCGTGTTTTTTTAATTAGCCTACCGCCTCACTGTCCGCCCTCCAGCAGTAGCGCTTCCGCTCCCTCGGATACCGCTCGCCTTTGCCACGGAACCGACATACCAGCATGCCTAGCCTCTCTCGACTATTCCGGACTCTGCTCTGCGCCACCTTGCTGCTGACGCTCGCAGGCCAGGCCCATGCCGCAGTGGAGCAGCCCGGTCAGAATGAAGAGAGCTGGACCGTCAACATGCAGGGGGCGGACATCCGCGACTTCATCGAGCAGATCTCCAGCATCAGCGGCCAGACCTTTATCATCGACCCGCGGGTCAAGGGCCAGGTCACGGTCATCTCCCAGGAGCCCATGGGGCTGGCCGAACTGTACAAGCTGTTCCTCTCGGTGATGACCACCCACGGCTTCGCCGTTATGCCGCAAGGCAATCAGCTCAGCATCATCCCCAGTCCCGAGGCCCGAAGCAGCGCCGGCAGCCAGGGCAACCTGGAAACCCGCGTGCTGCAGGTGCAGCACGGCGCGGCCAACGAACTGCTGCCCATGATCCGCCCGCTGGTGGCCAACCACGGTCACCTGGCCGCCGTGCCCTCGTCCAACAGCCTGATCATCAGCGACTCGCCCGCCAACATCGAACGCATCGGCGATCTCATTCGCCAACTGGACGACCGCAGCCAGGACAACTTCAGCGTCTACGAGCTCAAGCATGCCTGGGTCAGCGATCTGGCCAACGTACTCGGCTCCTCGCTGCAGAACGCCCAGGCCGGCGGCGCCCAGATCATCGCCGACTCGCGCAGCAACCGCCTGCTGATGCTCGGCCCCCGTGAAGCACGCCTGCGCCTGTTGAAGCTGGCGCAAAGCCTCGACACGCCCAGCTCGCGCTCGGCCAACACCCGGGTGATACGCCTGCGCCACGCCGACGCCAAGCAACTGGCCGAGACCCTGGGCGATTTCGGCGACAACCTGAGCCAGAGCCAGGGCAGCCAGAGCTCGACGCCGCTGAAGCTGATGATCCGCGCCGACGAGAGCCTCAACGCCATCGTCATCATGGCCGAGGCCGACGTCGTCGGCCTGTTCGAGGATCTGGTGCGCCAGCTGGACGTGCCCCGCGCCCAGGTACTGGTGGAAGCCGCCATCGTCGAGATGTCCGGCGACATCAACGACGCGCTGGGTGTGCAGTGGGCCATCGACGGCCGCAACGCGGGCTTGGGCGGGGTCAACTTCAGCAACACCGGGCTGTCCATCGGCACCCTGCTCGGCGCCATCGCCGGCAATGGCTCTGCGGAGCTGGCCAAGGCACTGCCCAACGGGGCGATCTTCGGCGCCGGCAACGACAATTTCGGCATGTTGATCACCGCCCTGTCATCCACCGGCAAGAGCAATCTGCTGTCCACACCGACCCTGCTGACCCTGGATAATCAGCCGGCGGAGATTCTGGTCGGGCAGAACGTGCCATTCCAGACCGGTTCCTACGCCACCGACGCTTCCGGCGCGGGCAATCCCTTCACCACCATCGAGCGCAAGGATATCGGCGTCACCCTCAAGGTCACGCCGCATATCAACGACGGCGCCACGCTGCGCCTGGTGATCGAGCAGGAAATCTCCTCCATCGCCCCCAGCACCGGCCTCAGCGCCCAGGCAGTGGATCTGGTCACCAACAAGCGCTCGATCAAGAGCACCGTACTGGCGGATGACGGCCAGGTCATCGTGCTCGGCGGCCTGATCCAGGACGACACCTCCAGCACAGAAAGCAAGGTTCCCCTGCTTGGCGACATCCCCGTCCTCGGCCGGCTGTTCCGCTCGACCCGGGAAGCACGGCAGAAACGCAACCTGATGGTCTTCCTGCGCCCGAGCGTAGCCCGGGACGGCGTGGGCCTGGCCAACCTGAGCCTCGGCAAGTACCGCGACCTGCGCCTGCTCGGCCAGGCCAGCGGCTACCACCACCTGCCGCAGCAGGCCCGGGATCTGTTCGGCCAGGAAACGGACACCCCCGTCACGGATCTGCGCCAGCCGACGCAACCGCAACCGCAACCGCAACGCAGCCTGATCGAGACGCCCAAGCCTGTCGATCCGGCCAGCCTGGGCAATGGTCAGGGGGGCGACGCACCGACGCCCCACGCCCACGAGCGCTACACCATCCGCCTGATCGAAGGCGACAACGAGGCGTTCATGCAGGCCCTGCTCAGCCGTCATCCCGATCAGCCGCTGCGCCTGCAGCAGGACGAGGGCGGCACTCGCTACTCCCTGCTCTATGGCAGCTATCCGAACCGTGAGCTGGCGGTCAAGGCGCTGACCCTGCTGCCCGAGCAACTACCCAGCCGCACGGCAACCGCGGTTCCCGAGCCGCCACGCGACGACTGAATATGCCCGGTTGTGAAAGCCCGACCCGGCGAGGGATACCCATGGCACACGCCTACTCCAGCGCTGCGCGCCATCTGCCCATGGGGCTCTGCCTGCTCGCGCTCATGGCCTGCAGCCTCAGCCTGACCTACCAGGGCATACAGCTGTGGCGGCTGCTGCAGGCGCCGGCCGACTACACCCAAGCACAGCCAGCGGTGCCGCCCCGCGTGCTGGATCGGCAACAGCTGGCCATGCTGTTTCCCGCTCCGCTGCCTGACCATGCCGGGCCCGCCCCGGTCACCTCCCTGCAACTGACCCTGGCGGCCGTGTTCAGAAACCCCGACAACCGGCACTCCATCGCCATCATCCGCCAGCCCGGGCAAGCCGCGCAGCGCGTTGCGGTCGGCGCCAGCATTGCTCCCGGAATCAAGCTGCACAGTGTCAGCCAGCACTACGTCACCCTCGACCGCCACGGTCGTCAGGAAAGCCTGTATTTTCCCGAGAAAAACCGCCAGCCATTGTTGCCCGCCGCAGACGCGCCCGAGCGGGCGACAGCCCCACAGCCGGAACCCAGAAAAGTCCTGGTTGGCCGCTGATCCCAGCTCCCCGATACCTGGCCACAACGCACACACAGGCCGATACGAATCCGGTAGGCTATGGCGCCGGAACATGCGCCGACAGGGGTCGCGGTCCTGCTCGAACAGCGCGCCGGCCCGTACCCGTCGCTTACCCGGCATCGGCCCACTGCCAAGGGCCCGTGCATCAGCGCCGTCCATTCCCCATCGTCGTGCAGCACAGCCATCATGCTGCGCGGCGAGTTCTGCGCCGCGCCCACAAGGAGCCCCAATGGATTTGCTACTCGACCTGATCGCCACCCTCTCGCGCTGGAGCCGCAGCCACCTGTACGACATCTCCCTGGCGATCATGGCCACGCTGTTCGTACTCTTCGGCCCCGGCATCAATGCCTGGGTGCAACGCTCGATCAGCGGACTGAATTTCTTCTTCCGCACCCTGATTTTCGTGCTGGTCTGCGCGGTCGGCTACGGTCTGGCGATGGTCTTCCTCACCCCCTGGCTGGCCCAGGGCCTCGGCCACTTCAACAACTACACCCTGGCGCCGGTGCTGTTGCTGGTGTTCTTCCTGATCGGCGTGTTGGCGGATCGTAACTAAGGCTACGCAATCCGGACCACGGGCTGTAAGTAGGGTGGATGACGCTTCACCCATCCACCAACCGCGATGGTGGATGAAAAAAGCGTCAGCTACGCGCCCCGATCCACCCTACCTGGCTTTGGCAGATCCGGAACGAGCTGCGCTATCCGCGCCGCAACGCCGAGCGCAGCTTGTACCTGTCCCCTGGATGAATCAGTCGCGCATAGCTGACCAAATGATCGTCCGACCAGGTGCGGCGGATCATGCTCAGGCAGGGCGTGGCGGGGTCCATGGCCAGCCATTCGGCGGTTTGTCCATCGACCAGCACGGCCTCGACCACATGCTCGACATCGGAAATCGGGCAGGCGGCGACCAGCACTTCGTTCGGCGTGTACCGGGCGAAGTCGGTTTCCAGGTAGTTCGGCACCCAGCGCGGGTTGACGTAGCGATCCTCCAACTGGATCGGCAAGCCGTTCTCGCAATGCACCAGGATGCTGTGAAAGGTCGGCGTACCCACGCGTACGCCGAGGCGCAGGGCGACTTCGTCGTCCGCCTCGATCGCCTCGCAGCGCAGAATCAAGTTGCTGTAGTCGTTGCCGCGCCCGCGAACTTCGGCGGCGATGTTCAGCACTTCATGCAGCGAGGACTCGGCCTTGCGGTCGGTGACGAAGGTGCCCAGCCCGGCCTGACGGATCAAATAGCCCTTCTGCACCAGATCGCGGATCGCCTTGTTCGCGGTCATCCGGCTGACGCCGAAATCCCGCGCCAGTTGCTCCTCGGCGGGGATCTGATGGTTGACCGGAAAGACGCCGCTGCGGATGCGCTCCAGAAGGAATTCTTCGATCGCCTTGTAGCGCGGGGTGGTACTGGTCACAGCGGCTCCTTGGGTTACGCCCGATGCGCGGATGATAGCGCGTCCAGCCGCCGGCGACGTACGCCGGCATGCTGCAACGGCGCTCTGCCTCGAGCCTCGTTGCGGCGATGCCCGAGCGGGATCACACCGACGGCAAGATCCCGGCCGGCAGCAGCGCAGTCAACACCCGCTCACTGAGCAGGGCATCGGCGGCGGCGATGTCCGGGGCGAAGAAGCGGTCCTCGACGTAGTACGGCACCTTCGCCCGTAGCGCATCGCGCGCCTGTTCGAGCAATGGCGAGCTTTTCAGCCCCTCGCGGAAATCCAGGCCCTGGCAGGCGCCGAGCCATTCGATGGCCAGCACGCCACGGGTGTTGGCGGCCATTTCCCACAGGCGTTTGCCGGCGGCCGGGGCCATGGACACGTGGTCTTCCTGGTTCGCCGAAGTCGGCAGGCTGTCGACGCTGTGCGGGTGGGCCAGGGCCTTGTTCTCGCTGGCCAATGCGGCGGCGGTGACCTGGGCGATCATGAAACCGGAGTTGACCCCGCCGTTGGCCACCAGGAACGGCGGCAGCTGCGACATGTGCTTGTCCATCATCAGCGAAGTGCGCCGCTCGCTCAGGGCGCCGATTTCGGCGATGGCCAGGGCGATATTGTCGGCGGCCATGGCCACCGGCTCGGCGTGGAAGTTGCCGCCGGAAATCACGTCGCCCTCTGCAGCGAACACCAGGGGGTTGTCCGACACCGCGTTGGCTTCCACCGCCAGCACTTCGGCGGCCTGGCGCAGCTGAGTCAGACAGGCGCCCATAACTTGCGGCTGGCAGCGCAGCGAATAGGGGTCCTGCACCTTGTCGCAGGCCTCATGGGAGCGTCCCACTTCGCTGCTGGCACCGAGCAGGTGACGGTAGATCGCGGCGGCGTCGATCTGCCCGCGCTGGCCGCGGGCGGCATGGATGCGCGGATCGAAGGGCGCGCGCGAGCCCAGCGCCGCTTCCACGGTCAGGCCGCCGCAGACGCTGGCGGCGGCGAACAGGTCTTCGGCCTCGAACAGGCCGCGCAGGGCGTAGGCGGTGGACACCTGGGTACCGTTAAGCAGGGCCAAGCCCTCCTTGGCGGCCAGGGTCATCGGCTCAAGGCCGGCGATGGCCAAGGCTTCGCTGGCCGGCAGCCACTGGCCCTTGTGCCGCGCCTGGCTTTCGCCGAGCAATACGAGCGACATATGGGCCAGCGGCGCCAGGTCACCGGAGGCGCCTACCGAGCCCTTGAGCGGGATGTGCGGATAGACCTCGGCATTGATCAGGGCGATCAGCGCCTCGATCACCTTCAGGCGGATGCCGGAGAAGCCGCGCGCCAGGCTGTTGACCTTGAGCAGCATGATCAGGCGCACCATGGCGTCATCCAGCGGCTCGCCGATACCGGCGGCGTGGGACAGCACCAGGGAACGCTGCAGTTTTTCCAGGTCCTCGCTGGCGATGCGGGTCGAGGCCAGCAGGCCAAAGCCGGTATTGATGCCGTAGGCGGTGCGGCCCTCGGCGATGATTCCGTTGACGCAGGCGACACTGGCCTCGATGCCGGCATGAGCGCCGGGGTCCAGACTCAGGCGCACGGGTGCCTGGTAGGCGGCGCGCAGCTGGGTCAGGCTCAGCTGGCCGGGGGTCAGGGTAAACAGGCTCATGCTTTGGCTCCTTGGGTTACAGCAATCATCGGCAGGTCGAGGCCCTGCTCGCGGGCGCAGTCGACGGCAATTTCATAACCGGCATCGGCGTGGCGCATCACCCCGGTGCCCGGGTCGTTACGCAGCACGCGGCCGAGACGGGCGCGGGCCTCTGGCGTACCGTCGGCGACTATCACCACACCGGAATGCTGCGAATAACCCATACCGACACCGCCACCATGGTGCAACGACACCCAGGTCGCGCCACCTGCGGTATTCAGCAGGGCGTTGAGCAGCGGCCAGTCGGAGACGGCATCGGAGCCGTCCTGCATGGCCTCGGTTTCACGGTTGGGGCTGGCCACCGAACCGGAGTCGAGGTGGTCGCGACCGATCACGATAGGCGCCTTCAGCTCGCCGCTCGCCACCATATCGTTGAAGGCCTGGGCCAGACGGGCGCGGTCTTTCAGGCCGACCCAGCAGATACGTGCTGGCAGGCCCTGGAAGCTGATGCGCTCGCGGGCCATGTCCAGCCAGTTGTGCAGGTGAGCGTCATCGGGGATCAGCTCCTTGACCTTGGCGTCGGTCTTGTAGATGTCCTCGGGGTCGCCGGACAGCGCCACCCAGCGGAACGGGCCAATACCCTGGCAGAACAGCGGGCGGATATAGGCCGGGACGAAGCCGGGGAAGTCGAAGGCATTGTCGACGCCCTCTTCCAGTGCCATCTGGCGGATGTTGTTGCCGTAGTCGAACGTCGGCACGCCCATCTGCTGGAAGGCCAGCATGGCGCGCACATGCACGGCCATGGATTGCTTGGCGGCCTTGACCACCACGGCCTCCTCGGTCTTGCCGCGGGCGACGTACTCGTCCCAGCTCCAACCGGCCGGCAGGTAGCCGTGACGCGGATCGTGGGCGCTGGTCTGGTCGGTGACCATATCCGGGCGCACACCGCGGCGGACCAATTCCGGAAGGATTTCGGCGGCGTTGCCGCAGAGGGCGATGGAGATCGCCTTGCCTTCGCCGGTGTATTTGTCGATGCGCGCCAGGGCGTCGTCCAGATCGCTGGCCTGCTCGTCGACATAACGGGTCTTCAGGCGGAAATCGATGCGCGATTGCTGGCACTCGATATTCAGCGAGCAGGCGCCGGCCAGGGTCGCCGCCAGCGGCTGCGCGCCGCCCATGCCACCCAAACCGGCGGTGAGCACCCAGCGGCCCTTGAGGTTACCGCCGTAGTGCTGGCGCCCGGCCTCGACGAAGGTTTCATAGGTGCCCTGGACGATGCCCTGGCTGCCGATATAGATCCAGCTGCCGGCGGTCATCTGCCCGTACATCGCCAGGCCCTTGGCATCCAGCTCGTTGAAATGCTCCCAGGTGGCCCAGTGTGGCACCAGGTTGGAGTTGGCCAGCAGCACCCGCGGCGCGTCCGTGTGGGTTTCGAACACGCCGACCGGCTTACCGGACTGGATCAGCAGGGTCTGGTTGTTTTCCAGACGGGTCAGCACCTCGACGATCTTGTCGAAGCACTCCCAGTTGCGCGCAGCGCGGCCGATGCCGCCGTACACCACCAGCTCCTTGGGGTTCTCGGCCACTTCCGGATCGAGGTTGTTCATCAGCATGCGCAGCGGCGCTTCGGTCAGCCAGCTCTTGGCGGTCAGCGTGGTACCGCGGGCGGCGCGGATTTCGGTGTCGCGGAAACGGCTCATAAGGGGCTCCTATTCTTGTTAGGTATGAGGTTCGGGTTCAGTGACCCAGGGTGAGTAGATGGATCAGGCGAGCCGCGACGCGTGCGGTGCGGCTGTCGATGTCATGTTCGGGGTTGAGTTCGGCGAGGTCGGCGAGGCGCAGCTTGCCGCTGTCGCGCACGCTTTCGAGCAGGGGCTCGAGCAGGCTCAGCGTCACGCCACGGGCGGCCGGGGCGCTGACGCCCGGCGCTTCGCAGGCGGGCAGCACGTCGATATCGATGGTCAGGTAGATCGCATCGCAGCCGGCGATAAACGCCTGCAACTCGGCCAGCAATTCGGGCAGGCGGCTTTCGCTTATGTCCCGATCCTCGCGCACCAGCACGCCCAAGTCGCGGGCACGCTGGAATAAGGCCCGGGTATTGCTCGCGCGGCTGACGCCCAGGCAGGCATAGGCGAAGGGCCAGCCGCGCGCGGCGCATTGCTCGGCGATCTGCGCGAAGGGCGTGCCGGAGGAATGCACATGGGCCGGATCGCGCAGGTCGAAATGCGCGTCGAAATTGATAATGCCGATACGTGGGGCGGCTATCCGTGGGACGGCCCCTCCCGGTTGGCCGCCGGCCAGATGTTCGGCGATGCCCTGCCAACTGCCGAACGCCACCTCATGGCCGCCGCCGAGGACGATCGGTAGGTGCCCGGCATCCAGCAGCGCGCAGACGTTCTGTCCCAGGCGCGCCTGAGCACTTTCCAGATCGCCATCGGCGCACACCACGTCACCGGCATCGTAAGCCGGCCCGCTGCGGTGCCAGGCCAGATTGGCCAGCGCCTTGCGTATCGCCAACGGGCCGCCCACGGCGCCGACGCGTCCATGGTTGCGGCGCACCCCTTCGTCGCTGGCGAAGCCGAGCAGCGCCACGCCAGGTGAGCTGCCGTCGGCGAGCGGCTGGATGCGCTGGTGCCAGCGGGCGCTGTCGGCTTCGGGGTCGATCCGGCCCTGCCAGAGGTCCATCGAATGACGATCAGCGTGCATAGCTAACGGCTCCGTTGAAGATGCGCTGACGCAGGCGTCCAGGCTGTATTGCATAAGCCAGTTCGGCCGGCTGCTGGACATCCCACAGGCATAGATCGGCCGGAGCGCCGACGGCGATACGGCCGAGTTCCGGCATGCCGATAGCGCGGGCGGCATGGGCGGTCATCCCGGCCAGGGCCTCGCGCGGGGTCAGGCGGAACAGCGTGCAGGCCAGGTTCAGGTTCAGGGTCGGGAAGCAGATAGGCGCGGTGCCGGGATTGGCGTCGCTGGCCACGGCCATGGGCACGCCGTACTGGCGCAGCAGGGCGATGGGCGGCAGCTGGGTCTCGCGCAGGGTATGAAAAGCGCCGGGCAACAGCGTGGCGACGGTGCCGGCGGCGGCCATGGCCTGGACGCCAGCCTCGTCGAGAAACTCGATATGGTCGGCCGACAGACCGTCGAAACGTGCGACCAGGGCGCTGCCGCCCAGGTTGGACAGCTGTTCGGCATGCGCCTTGATCGCCAAGCCGTACCGTTGCGCCGCCTGAAATACCTGCTCGCATTGCGCCGGACTGAAGCCGATGCCCTCGCAGAACACGTCCACCGCATCGGCCAGGCCTTCGGCCGCGGCAGCCGGGATGATCTGGTTGCACACCAGCTCGATATAGCCGTCGCTGTCGTCGGCGAACTCCACCGGCAAGGCATGGGCCGCCAGCAGCGTAGTGATGACGCGCACCGGCAGCAGCTCGCCGAGGCGGCGGGCGACCCGCAGCATTTTCAGTTCGTCCGCAACGCTCAGGCCATAGCCGGATTTGATTTCCACCGTGGTGACGCCATCGACCAATAGCGCCTGCAAGCGCGGCAGGCTCTGCGCCAGCAATTGTTCCTCGCTGGCCGCACGGGTGGCGCGCACGCTGCTGAGGATGCCGCCACCAGCCTTGGCGATCTCGGCGTAAGCGACACCTTCCAGACGCTGCTCGAACTCATCAGCACGATTGCCGGCATAGACCAGATGGGTGTGGCAGTCGATCAGGCCCGGGGTCATCACCCCTCCGCAGCCCGCCTCGACGGCACCGACGGCCAACGCCTCGTCGAAGGCGTCCATCGGCAGCATCAGGCTGACGCGCCCCGCCGCGACCATCACAGCCATGGGCTGCGCCAGCGTTTGCAGGCCGTCGAACACGGTTACGTCACGCCACAACAGGTTTTTTTCGGGGGCTACAGGCATCGGAACGAACCTTTACAGATGCATTTGTATATACATTATAAAGGAAGCCAGAGGCCGTCAAGCCCTCATTACAACCGGATATAACTATTGATACGATGAGAACGGCTCAACAGCGTGCCTTTCATATCTTTATTGTATATACAGCAAGGTAATTTATGCGGCCGAGCGCTAGGCACAAACAAAAAAAGCCCTGTACCCGTTATGTGCTGAGTCGTCCCGAACAGCTATGAGGTGCATGAGGAGCGGTAAAACGTAGGGTGGGTTAGGCGCGAACCAGGCTCAGGCAAACACCATCAATGCTCAACGCGCCGTAACCCACCATAGCGGTCCACCGATAAACCGCAATGGTGGGTTACGCGGCGCTCGAAATGCGTGGCGCCCTGCCATAACCAGCCCCAGCGCCGCTACCCCACCCTAAAAAAGCTGTGTGCAACAGGTAACTGGGACATAGCCCAAAAAAAACCGCCCGACTGGGCGGCTTCCATGATGCGCAGCGACGACTCAGTTGTTGATACGCAGAGCCTGCGGGGTGAAATCGCGCGGGCTGAGTTTGGCGTTGAAGTCGTACATCGGCTCGTTGTTATCCAGACCGTCGACGAAATAGCGGCTGCCTTTGAAGTCGTAGATGGTTTCCAGGGTGCTGCCGAACATCGGCACCTCGTAATAGCTGATCGGATGGCTTTCCTGCAGCCCGCTCAGCTCGCGATTCTTGTCGTAGAGGTCGACGGCGAGGATCTGCCAGCTGTCCTCGTCGAGGTAGAAGCGGCGTTTACCGTAGATATGGCTATGACCTTTACGCAGGTCGGCCTCGACCACCCAGACCCGGTGCAACTCGTAACGCAGCAACTGCGGGTTGAGGGTTTTCTCCTGCAGGATGGTGTCGTAGGGGATGCCCTTCTGGTGCACCGTGTAGCTGTTGTAGGGCACCAACATCTCCTGCTTGCCGATCAGCGTCCATTCGTAGCGATCCGGTGCGCCGTTGTAGGTGTCGACCTGGTCGGCGATGGCCATGCCGCTGGTGTCCGGCTGCAGCGCGTCGTACGCCAGCGACGGCAACCGCCGCACGCGGCGCTCGCCGCGGTTGAAGCGCCAGGCCTTGCGGATCGCCAGTACCTGGTCGATGGTTTCCTGCACCACCAGCGCCGATCCCGCCAGTTTGGAGGGCGCGACTACTTTGTTGCGGTAATAGAACAGGGTGTTGTCCAGATCCATTGGACTCACCCCCTCGCGACCGTAAAGAAAATAGATATCGCGCTCCTGCTTGAGCAGATTGTAGGCGCCGCTGGAGAGGACCGCCGCCAGGTTGCTGAAGAAACTGACCTGGTTGCCGCGGTAGCGCATGATGTGGTTCCAGATGACCTCCTGACCGCTCTGCGGCAGCGGGAAAGGCACCCCCGCGGCCACCCCAGCGACGCCGTTGCCGTTGGAGATCAGCTCGGCGTTCTGCGCATTGAAGCGGGTGGCGTCATAGATGCGTTGCGGTGCCGCGGCGCTACGGCGGGTCGGGAACACCTGCAGGAAGTAGCCTGGGTTCTTCTCCAGCAAGGCCTTCAAGCCGGCCGATAATTGCCCCTGGTATTGCGTCAGATTCTGGCTATCGACCCGGTACAGGGGCGTATCCCCGGCATAGGGATCGGGGTGGTGCATGCCCGGCTGATAATTGGCCGGCGGTTGCGCCAGACCACCCTCCCAGCGTGGAATGGTGCCGGCGGCATTACCGGCGCGCTCGCCGCCCAGGGGCGTCAAATCCTGGCCGAGGCGGCCTGCCTGGGTGCTATCGACCTTGGCCTGCACTTGCGTGGCCAGGCAGGCCAACAATAGGCATGGGAACATTTTCAACACAGTCGTCTCCTCACGGCGTACAGACTACGCCGCTAATTATGTGACGGGACCAGTGGTCGCGCCCTATGAGTACCGCGGTGAGGAGCCGTCCTGGCGCCGGGTTATCCCGGTCTTGGGCTATCGTCCTTGCTGCCGTTATTTTTTACTGTAGCGCTGAAACTCGGTAGGTGCCCGGAACGGGTCAATCGATGCGCTGAAATTTCAAATCCCAGACGCCATGACCGAGGCGCTCGCCGCGCCGTTCGAACTTGGTCGTCGGCCGTTCCGCCGGGCGCGCCACGCAACGGCCGTCGGCAGCCAGGTTGCCGAACCCCGGGGCGACGCTCATCACCTCGAGCATATGTTCGGCATAGGCTTCCCAGTCGGTGGCCATGTGCAGCACGCCGCCAACCTTCAGCTTCTGCCGCACCAGCTCGGCGAAGGCGGGCTGGACGATACGCCGCTTATGGTGACGCGACTTGTGCCACGGGTCGGGAAAGTACAGCAACAAACGGTCGAGGCTGGCATCGGCCACGCACTGGCGCAGCACTTCCAGCGCATCGCAGCTATATACCCGCACGTTGCTCAGGTTCTGCGTCATCAAGCCGTTGAGCAAGGCGCCGACGCCCGGCCGGTGCACCTCGACGCCGATAAAGTCCTGCTCGGGCGCCGCAGCGGCCATTTCCAGCAGGGAATGCCCCATGCCGAAACCGATCTCGAAGGTGCGCGGCGCGCTACGGCCGAATACCGCATCGAAATCCGGCGCGCCGGCTTCCAGCTCCAGACCGAACTTCGCCCAGCCCTGATCGAGGCCGCGCTGCTGGCCTTCGGTCATACGCCCGGCGCGCATCACGAAACTCTTGATTTCGCGATGCTTTGGGGTTTTATCGGCTGCTGCCGGGGTTTGCTGCGAATCGGTCATGTTCTGCTCGTTACTTGATCAAACCGTCCAGCGGCGACGAGGCGCTGGCATAGAGTTTTTTCGGCATGCGCCCAGCGAGATAAGCCAGACGGCCGGCCTCGATCGCGTACTTCATCGCCTCGGCCATCATCACCGGGTTTTGTGCGTGGGCGATGGCGCTATTCATCAACACCGCCTCGCAGCCCAGCTCCATGGCGATGGTCGCATCGGAGGCGGTGCCGACGCCGGCATCCACCAACACCGGCACCGTCGCCTCTTCGAGAATGATGCGCAGGTTGTAGGGGTTGCAGATGCCGAGGCCCGTGCCGATCAAACCGGCCAGCGGCATCACCGCGATACAGCCCATGGCCGCCAGCTCGCGGGCGATGATCGGGTCGTCGCTGGTGTACACCATGACATCGAAGCCGTCCTTGATCAGCACTTCGGCGGCCTTGAGGGTTTCGATCACATTGGGGAACAGGGTCTTCTGGTCGGCCAGCACTTCCAGCTTGACCAGTTTGTGGCCGTCGAGCAGCTCGCGGGCCAGGCGGCAGGTGCGCACGGCCTCGACAGCGTCGTAGCAGCCGGCGGTATTCGGCAGAATGGTGTAGCGCTCGGGCGAAATCACGTCGAGCAGGTTCGGCTCGCCAGGGTTCTGGCCGATATTGGTGCGGCGCACCGCCACAGTGACGATCTCGGCACCCGAGGCTTCGATAGCCGCACGGGTTTCCTCGAGGTCCTTGTACTTGCCGGTGCCCACCAGCAGGCGCGACTTATAGGTACGGCCAGCCAGGGTGAAAGGTTTATCGCTGCGGACTTGGCTCATCGGAATATCCTCATGACATGGGCTGCGGGCGGTGCGGGAACGGGCTTCAACCGCCACCGATGGCGTGTACCACTTCGACCCGGTCGCCCTCGCGAAGGGCGGTGCTGGCATGTTGGCTGCGCGGCACTATATCGAGGTTGAGCTCGACGGCCAGGCGACGGCCCGTCAGCTCCAGACGCACGATCAGGTCGGCGACGGTCTGGCCGTCGGGCAGCTCGAATGCTTCACCGTTTAATTGAATCTGCATGACGGCGCGGCCACAACGTGGGAAAGGGCGGGCATTCTAGCCCGATCACCGGCGATGACCAAGACCAAAGGACGCCATTCGTCCTGCAACTTGACTTTTGGGTCAATCGATCAGGTCAGGCGCCAGGCGGCCAACCCCAGGCACAACCAGCCGCCGAGAAAGGCCAGACCACCGAAGGGGGTGACGATGCCCAGCTTGGACACGCCGCTGAGGGTCAGCAGATACAGACTCCCGGAGAACAGCAGGATACCCAGGGTGAACAGGCCACCGGCCAGATTCACCAGGCGCCCGGGCGCGTGCAGCGCCAGCAGACCGACGCCGAACAAGGCCAGGGCATGGATCAACTGGTAGTGGGTGCCGGTCTGGAACACCGCGAGGTACTCCGCCGATAACTTGCTTTTCAGGCCATGGGCGGCGAACGCCCCCAGGGCGACCCCAGTAAAACCGGCAAACGCGGACAGCAACAACCATAGACGAGCCATGCTTCACTCCAGAGAGCCATCAAGTGCCGGCTATAATGGCGCGCAAATCCGCACCGGCCAAGCACGCATGCTCCGATCCATCCTCCATCGTCTACTCAAGATTCTGCTCTGGCTGATGGCCGGCTCGGCGCTGCTGGTGCTCAGCTTGCGCTGGATGCCGCCGCCAGGCACGGCGCTGATGCTCGAACGCAAGATCGAATCCTGGATCGACGAACGCCCCATCGACTTGCAACGTAGCTGGCGACCCTGGAAGGAGCTGCCCGACCACCTGAAGGTCGCGGTTATCGCCGCCGAAGATCAACGCTTCGACAAGCACTGGGGCTTCGACATCGACTCGATCCGCGCAGCGCTGGCGCATAACCAGCGGGGCGGCTCGCTACGTGGCGCCAGCACCCTGAGCCAGCAGGTGGCGAAGAATCTGTTCCTCTGGTCCGACCGCAGCTGGTTGCGCAAGGGGCTGGAAACCTGGTTCACCGCGCTGATCGAGCTGTTCTGGCCGAAGCAGCGGATTCTCGAGGTCTACCTCAATAGCGTCGAATGGGGCGACGGCGTATTCGGCGCCGAGGCCGCCGCCCAGCGGCATTTCGGGATAGGCGCACCCTATCTGTCGCGTCAGCAGGCCAGCCTGCTGGCCGCCGTATTGCCCAACCCGCGGGCCAGAAACGCCGGCCGGCCGAGCGCCTACGTCAACCGCCGCGCCGCCGCTATCCGCCAGCAGATGTGGCAATTGGGCGGCAGTCACTACCTCGACCGCCTGCAACCGAACCGCCCGGATTGGTGGCCGGCCTGGCTGTAACGCCTAACAAACCGTTGAAAAACTACCTACGCCGTTTTCAACGGCCTGCTAACGATTAGCGGTTAAGCGCCTCGCGCGGCACCGCATGCAGCAAGCGCAATTGCTCGTCGTGCAGATGCGCGGTCAGCCCCAGTTCGGGATAAACCCAGGCCTGGCCCTCGGCCAACTCCAGACGCAAACGCGGCTGGCCGATGCTGCTGGCCAGGCGCTCGGCAGGCGCGGCGTCCTGCTCGGGACGCAGGCTCAGACTGATCACTTTGTGTCGCCCCAACTGCGCCAGCATCTGCTCGCCGAGCGGCTGTTCGGCGTTCTGCCCGGCTGCGCCGAACACGGTCGCCAGGCTCTCGCGTTCGGCTTGACCGAGGGCCAACTCGGCCTCCAGCGGCCAGGGCTCGTCCTCGACGACCGGCCAGGCGCCGCGAAACAACAGGCGCGGCCCGTCAGGATTTGACTGCAGCCAAAGCTCGCCCTCGACTCGCGCACTCAGCTGACCCAGGCTCAGGCGGTCGTCCGCCAGCGGCGTCAGCACTTCGCTGCGCAATTCGCCGAACCAGGGCCAGGGCTCGACCGGCCCCATGGCGCGCATCAACCAGACGCCCCAGGCGAAGAACAGCAGCGCGACAGCGGCGAAGATCAGCCAATGCTGGGGACGCAGCGGCGGCATTTTCATAAAATTTTCCCAGGCAGAAAAAAGCCGCACCCG
>NZ_CAMPHN010000051.1 GCF_946885885.1 uncultured Pseudomonas sp. | reverse complement strand
CATCGCGATGCCGTCCGTGGGAGGAGGAGTCCATCTCATCAGATGCAATCCGGGGATCGTTTTTACCGCCGCAACCGCTGCCCCGGATTGCATCCGGGCTACAAGAGCGGGGTAGGGTGGATGACGCCTTTTTCATCCACCGTTGTTGCCGGCGCTGCGATTGGTGGATGGATAGAGCGCCAGCTACGCGCCCCGATCCACCCTACGGCCAGGCGCTCAATCCGCAGCGTTGCTGTCCTGCCGATAGACCTTGTGCAGCAGTCGCAGCAGCTGCTGTTGCTCCTCATCGCTGAGCGCCGCTGTGGCTTCGCGGTCGCTGGCGAGGGCGATTTCCTTGAGCTGTTTGAGCAGGGTTTCCCCAGCCTTGCTGAGGAAGATGCCGTAGGAGCGTTTGTCCGGTTTGCAGCGCACGCGCACGGCGAGGCCGAGTTTTTCCAGTTTGTTCAGCAGCGTCACCACCTGCGGCGGCTCGATCGCGAGGATGCTTGCCAGGTCGGTCTGCATCAGGCCGGGGCTGGCTTCGATGATTAGTAGGGCGGAGAACTGGGCGGGGCGTAGGTCGAAGGGGCTGAGCTGTTCGACCAGGTTCTGCGCGACCTTCAATTGGGCGCGGCGCAGGGCGTAGCCGATCAATTGGCTGAGCAGGGTGCCGTTCGGCTCGGTGGCTGGGCTGTTCACTTCTGGGGCGGGTGGGTTTTTCTTGGCCATTGGCTTGAACCGGGTACTCGCTATGGGTTGCCGAAATGGAACTGGTTAATAAGGCTAAGCAGTTTCGCACCAATGGCCAGGCTTTGGCCAGTTGCTCGTTGCCTTGAGGGGGTTTCTGGTCAGGTCGTGGGTGGGCACGGCAAAACCGATAGTAGGCCGTATAAGTCTTTGCTAATGCCGATAGGGGCCCGTAATCGGAAAAATAAAAATAAGGAAACTTATTGGTTTCCTTTATTTTGTTTTTTGGCATACTCGGTTCATCGAGGCGGTAGAGGTACCGGCTCGCCCAGCACTTAGTGCTGGCTAATAACAATTCAACCAGCAGGAATTCATGCCATGAGCATTCTCGGTCACCAGGCTGCGGCGGTCAGCGCCGAACAACTCGCGACGGCCCTTACGGCCATGAAACAGGCCCACCTGGCCGAGGGGCCGGCAAGCCTTGAGCTGCGCCGCGACCGCCTCGACCGGGCGATCGCCCTGTTGCTGGACAACCGTGAGGAGATAGTCGCCGCGGTGTCGGCCGACTTCGGCAACCGCAGCCGTGAACAGACCCTGTTGTCCGACATCGCCGGCTCGGTGGCCAGCCTCAAGCACTGCCGCGAGCACTTGGCCGAATGGATGCAGTCCGAATCCCATCCGGCGCCGTTCCCAGGTTGCGAGGCGCGGGTCGATTACCAACCGCTGGGTGTGGTGGGGGTGATCAGCCCATGGAACTTCCCGATCGTGCTGGCGTTCGGGCCGCTGGCGAGCATTCTCGCCGCCGGCAACCGCGCCATGCTCAAGCCTTCTGAGCTGACCCCGCGCACCTCGGCGCTGATCGCCGAGCTGATCGCCCGCTATTTCGACGAGCGCGAACTGAGCACGGTGCTGGGCAACGCCGAGGTCGGCGCGCTGTTCAGCGCGCTGCCCTTCGATCATCTGATCTTCACCGGCGGCACCGCGATAGCCAGGCATATCATGCGCGCCGCCGCGGATAACCTGGTGCCGGTGACCCTGGAGCTGGGCGGCAAGTCGCCGGTGCTGGTCTCGCGCAGCGCCGACCTCGCCAGCGCGGTGCAGCGCGTGATGACGGTGAAGACCTTCAACGCCGGGCAGATCTGCCTGGCCCCGGACTATGTGCTGTTGCCGGAAGAGTCGCTCGGCGATTTCGTCGCCGAGGCCGCACGCTTCGTCAGCGAGATGTACCCGACGCTACGCGGCAATCCCGACTACACCTCGATCATCGACCCGCGCCACTTCGACCGGCTGCGCAGCTACCTCGCCGACGCCCATGCCAAGGGTGCGCGACTGGTCGAGATCAACCCGGCGCAGGAGGACTTGAGCGATCGCGAAATCCGCAAGATCGCCCCGACCCTGCTGCTCGATGTCACGGGTGACATGCAGGTGCTGCGCGAGGAGATTTTCGGCCCATTGCTGCCGATCAGGACCTACCGCAACTTCGCCGAGGCGATCGACTACGTCAACGCCCAGCCACGTGCGCTGGCGGCCTACTACTTTGGCGAGGACGCCGGCGAGCGCCGGCAGGTGCTGGAGCGCACCACCTCGGGTGCGGTGGTGGTCAACGATTGCATGAGCCATGTGCTGTTCGAGGAGCTGCCGTTCGGCGGTGTCGGCCCCTCCGGCATGGGGGCTTATCACGGCGTCTACGGTTTCCGTACCTTCAGCCACGCCAAGGCGGTGGTGGTGCAGAGCCCGATCGGCGAGTCCAATCTGGCGATGCGCGCGCCTTACGGCGAGGCGATTCATGGTTTGCTGGACCAACTGCTGACCGCCCATTGAGCCGCCAAGGAGCCGAGTCATGAAACTACTGCAAACTCTCAAGGCCAAGCTGCTGCGCGCCTTCGCCAAACGCATGAAAGGCAAATTCGTCTACGACGCGGGGCAGTTTCCGCTGCGCGCGGTCGCCGAGAAATTTATCCCGACCGCCTGGGGACCCGCGCGGGCGCTGTTCTACTGGCCCAACACAGCGTCCGCACAGCCGCTGCCGGTGTACCTGAACCTGCATGGCGGCGGTTTTGTCGCCGGCGTGCCCGAGCACGACGACAGCTACTGCCGTCGCCTGGCGCATAACCTCGATTGCCTGGTGGTCAATCTCGATTATGTGCTGGCGCCTGAACATCCATTTCCCGCCGGCTTGCGGCAGTCCTTCGCGGTGCTCGAATGGCTGGCCGAACAGGCCGCCACGCTCGGCATCGACCCGCAACGAATCGCCGTCGGCGGGCACAGCGCCGGCGGCAACCTGGCCACCGGCGTGGCCAACCTGGCGCGTGGGCACCAGCGGCTGCGAGTGGTGCATCAGGTGATCGACTACGCGGTGATGGATCTGGTCGAGGATCCCGGGTTGAAAGTCTCGAGCCTCGACAAGCCCTTGCTCGGCGCCGGTCTGGTGCGCTTCTTCAATGGCTGCTATTTGAGCGATCCGGACCAGGCCCAGGATCCGCTGGTCTCGCCGCTGCTGGCGACGGTCGACGAATTGCGCGGGATGCCGCCCGTCACCCTGATCACCGCCGAGTACGACATCCTGCGCGCGGAAGGCGAGGCCTACGCCAGCAAGCTGCGCCAGGCCGGCGTGCCGGTAAACGAGCGGATGTTCGCCGGCTGCGATCATATGTTCACCCACCTGGGCCCGGACGATTCGGCGGAGCAGGCCTGGCAGTTGATGGAGGATGGCTTGCGCGAGGCGTTTCGCATCGAAGTCGCCGACGTCGTTGTCAGCGCTGCTGCGTTGCAGACGTAGGAGCCCCCTTGTCATCCAGTCGCCGCGTTATCGCGCAGCCAGTAGCCCGGATGCAATCCGGGACATCGGTAGCGACTATAGAACCGCTTCCCCGGATTACATCCGGGCTACAACTGCGCTCTAGGTTCCTGCATATCGGTTTGGCCGATCCGGCGCAGGCGATTGCCGTCGGGTCGCGCTAAGCTTGGCACCCGCGTTCCGCCGATCAGCAGAAACCCTTATGCCTGAAACCACCTCTAAGTCCCCCAGGCGCGGCCGCCCGCCGCTGCGCAGCCGCGATGAGCAGATGACCCTGCTGTTGGATGCGGCGGCGCTCGAGCTTGGCAGCGGCAATTTCGCCAATGTCACCATGGATGCCATTGCGCGCTCGGCGGGCATCTCGAAAAAGACCCTCTATCAATTGGTCGCCAGCAAGGAAGAGCTGATGTCGCTGCTGGTGGCGCGCGACCTGTCCACCCTCGAGTTGTTGCTGGAAAGCGGCATCGACTGCGCCGAGAGCTTGTTGGTCGAGCTGCGCATGTACCTCTACCTGTGGGCGCGGCTGACCCTTTCGCCGTTGGCCCTGGGCATCTACCTGCTGGCCGCGCAGGGACGCGAGAACACGCCGGGTATCGCGCGGATCTGGTATCAGGAAGGCGCCGAGCGCTGCCTCAATCTGCTCCGTGGATGGTTGGGCAAGGCCGCGGGCAAAGGCTTGTTGGCGCGCGAGGATGTCGAGCCTGCGGTCGAACTGATCGACGCGCTGCTGATCTCGCAGCCGCTCAAGCTGTTCACCCTTGGGGTACAGCAAAGCTGGTCCGACGAGCAGATCGGCGAGCGGGTCGAGGTGGCCCTGGGGATGTTCGGCAGGTGTTTCATACGCGGCGCTGCCGCGTCTTGATCGCGCGCTGGCTGCGCTATGATGGCGCGCATTGCAGAGTGGTTGGGGGATGGTATGAGTAAGCCGGGTCAGCGTGTATTGATCGCGCTGCGCAAGATGATCGCCTCGGGCGAACTGGCCGCGGGCGAGCGCATCGCCGAGATTCCCACCGCCGAATTGCTCCAGGTGTCGCGTACGCCGGTGCGCATCGCTTTTCGTACCCTGGAGCAGGAGGGGCTGCTGGTCAAATGCGCCGGGCGCGGCTACACCGTGCGCGCGGTCAGCCCGGCCGATATCGCCGGCGCGGTCGAGGTGCGCGGCGTGCTCGAGGGTCTGGCCGCGCGCCAGGCGGCGGAGCGGGGTATCGACGCTGAGGTCCGCGAGGCCCTGCAGGAATGCCTGGAGCAGGGCGACCGGCTATTCCAGAAAGGCCACGTGCTGGAGGAGGACCTGGAGAGCTACCACGACCTCAATATGCGCTTCCATCAATTGATTCTTACCGCCAGCGGCAACCCGGCCATCGCCGAGGCCCTGGCGCGCAACGACCACCTGCCGTTCGCCTCGGTCAGCTCGCTGGCGGTCGACCTGCACGACATGGCCCGTGAATACCGCCGCTTCAATTTCGCCCATATGCAGCACCATGCGGTGTTCGACGCGTTGATCAACGGTCAGGGCGCACGGGCCGAAGCGATCATGCGCGAACACGCCAACGCGACCTTGCGTTACGCGGAAATCTTCGGCCCGACCCCGGTCGCCAGCGAAGGGCTTAAGGTGATTCAGAAAGGCGTGGCGGAGGAGCTATCGTAGGCGCGGGTCACGGCGCGTAGCCCGAATAAGCGCCAGCGCAATCCGGGGAATTTGTTGCCGCGGCGGAGATTTTCCCGGATTGCATCCGGGCTACAAGAGCGAGGGGCGTTCTCCGGTTTTGCAAGCATTGCAATTTCGTAGCCTGGATAAGCGCCAGCGCAATCCGGGGAATTTGTTTCCGCGGCGGAGATTTCCCCGGATTTCATCCGGGCTACAAGAGCGAGGGCGTTCTCCGGTTTTGCAGGCATTGCAATTTCGTAGCCTGGATAAGCGCCAGCGCAATCCGGGAGATTGGTCGCCCCGACCATGACTGCCCCGGATTGCATCCGGGCTACGAAGGGCACTTTGTAGGGTGGAGATGGCGAAGCCTTGTCCACCACTGGTGACTCGGCAGACAAGCCTCCGGCATGTCCACCCTACAAATCCAACACCAACAACGGACTTTTCGCCCGCGAGCAGCAAGGTGTGAATTGGTCGTTGCGCGCCTGCTCGTCCTCGGTCAGGTAGAGGTCGCGGTGTTCCGGCTCGCCGGCCAGTACGCCGGTCAGGCAGGTGCCGCAGATGCCTTGCTCGCAGGACAGCTGGATCTCGACACCGCAAGCCTCCAGCGCTTCGGCGACGCTTTTGTCGGCGGGGATCTGGATGATCTGGCCGCTGCTGGCGATCTGCACGGCGAAGCTGCCGTCGTTGTCGTGATTGCTCGGTGCGGCGGCGAAATACTCGCGGTGCACGCGTTCTTCGGCCCAGCCCTGGGCCTTGGCCGTGTCCAGCACATGCGCCATAAAACCGCCGGGGCCGCAGACATACAGATGCGTGTCGGGCTCGGGATCGGCGAGCAGCGCAGCGGCATCCAGGCGTTGTTCGGCATCGCCGTCATCGAAATGCAGGTGCACGCGTTCGGCGAAGGGTGCGGCCCGCAGGCGCTCGATAAAGGCCGCGCGCTCGATGGAGCGGGCGCAGTAGTGCAGTTCGAACTCGGCGTCGAGCTGGTGCAGGCGTTCGGCCATGCAGAGGATCGGGGTGATGCCGATGCCGCCGGCGAACAGCAGGCTGCGCTGGGCGTTCTCGCTTAGCGGGAAGAGGTTGCGCGGCTCGCTGATCGACAGCGTCTGGCCCACCTGTATCTGCTCGTGCATGGCCTGGGAACCGCCGCGCGAGGCGGGATCCTTGAGCACGCCGATCAGGTAGCGGTGGTTTTCGTCCGGGTGGTTGCACAACGAATATTGGCGGATCAGGCCGCCGGGCAGGTGCACGTCGATATGGGCGCCGGCCTCGAATGCCGGCAGCGGCGCGCCGTCAATGCGGGCCAGTTCGAAACTGCAGATATCCTGGGCCTGGTTGTTACGTGCGACTACGGATACTTCGATCACGGGGTGCTCCCTACATCGGCGGTGCTGGCGATCAGCTCGGGCGCCGTGGTTGGCGTGCGTTCTTGGGCGATCAGGCGGTCGAGGATGCGCCGCGACTGCACGCCGCCGGCGTCGATATTCAGCTTGAGTAGCTGGCGCTGTGGATGGGCCAGCAGGTTGGCTTGCTGCTGTTCGAGCATTTCCAGGTCCTCGCTGAAAATCTTGCCCTGGCCTTCGCGGATGCTTGCGGTGAGTTCCTGGTCGTCGGGCTTGAAGCTGCGCGCCATACCCCAGAAGTACCAGATCGAGGTCTCGGTTTCCGGGGTGATGAAGTCGACCACGATGCTCGCCGCCTTGTCGGCCGGCGCGGCCTGATAGCCGCCCTTGCCGGCATGGGCCACGCCAACCTCGATCAATACGTGGCTTGGCGGGGTGAAGCGGCAGATCTGCCAGCGGTCCACCGGCACGTCGTCGGCCAAGCCGTTGCCACGCAGGGCCATGCGCCAGAACGGCGGGGCCATGATGTTCTGCATATGCCGGCTGGTGACCACGCTGTCGCCCTCGACCGTGGTAACCGGCGCGACCTCGTCGATTTCCTTCTGACCGATGCTGGAGGCGTGCACATAGGTCTCGTGGGTCAGGTCCATCAGGTTGTCGATCATCAGGCGGTAGTCGCAGTTGATATGGAACAGCCCGCCGCCATAGGCCCAATCCGGGTTGTCGGCCCATTCCAGGTGATGGATCAGCGTCGGGTCGGCCTGCTCGGCATCGCCCGGCCAGACCCAGATAAAGCCGTAACGCTCCTCCACCGGGTAGCTGCGGATACACGGAAAGCCGCGTACGCGCTGACCGGGCATCGCCGCGGTCTTGCCGTCGGCGCCCATGGTCAGGCCGTGATAGCCGCAGATCAGTTGACCGTCTTCGACAAAACCCAGGGACAGCGGCGCGCCACGGTGCGGGCAGAAATCCTCGACCGCCGCGACCTTGCCTTCGACGCCGCGATAGAAAGCGATCTTCTCGCCGCAGATCTGCCGGCCGAGCGGCTTCTCGGCGATCTCGTCCGGGGTGCAGGCTACGTACCAGGTGTTTTTCGGGAACATTGGCGGTTCTCCAGAACAGACTTGTTTGTTGTTATTGGATCCAATGATTCCCGTGGTGTGCTTGGGTGTCAAAGTGAAAATTGGCGTGCAGGCGTATTTGTGGTCGATTATCGGCCAGTCAGAAGGATGTATTCGGGGTTGCTAAGTGTTCTGCGGCGCACCGGGAAACTATTCGGAATTGGGTGTCATTTAATTAATGGATCCAATTGTGCGGGCTTATGGATCTTTTCGTTTTTTGGCGCGTTTACGCTTAGAGGCTTTGCTGGAGATGTCTGGCTGCATCCTTGTGTTATTTGGCGAAGCGTTCGCGGCTGAAGCCCCTCCCACAAGGGCGGTTTCAAGCCCGGATGCAATCCGGGGATCGGTTGTCTGCGCGCCATCCGCTCCCGGATTGCGCCTAGGCTTATTCGGGCTACGGGCTACGGGCTTATTGGATAGACATCGATAATCGAGCGCATGGGCCCGCTTTTGTAGCCCGGATGAAATCCGGGGAAGTCTGCGCCTGAACAACCGCTCCCGGATTGCATCCAAGCTACGCGCTGTAGGGTGCGCTATGCGCACCGGGCGATTATGGAGATGGTGCGCGCGGCGCACCCTACGGGGCGAGCTGTTACTCGCTCGCCGGCCGGCGCGACAGGCGATAGGACAGTTGCGCGCGGGTCAGGCCGAGGCGGCGGGCGGCTTCGGAGACGTTGCCTTTCACCTCGGCCATGCAGTGGTCGATCATCGCGTCTTCGACTTCCTGCAACGACAACCGGCTCAGGTCCTTGTCGCCGAACAGGGCGTGCAGCGCTTCGGGCTGCTGGACGGGTGGCACGCTGCTCGCCTGCTGGGGTTGCGCCGGCTCGTGGGGGGCTGCGGCAAGCTGGCCGCGGGTGCCGATGGAGAATATCGGCTGGGCCAGGCGTTCGCCGCTGGTGAACAGGTGCGCCAGGTCGATGGCGCCGCCGTCCGGGGCGCTGATCACGCCGCGTTCCACCAGGTTCTGCAACTCGCGGATATTACCGGGGAAGTCGTAGCCCAGCAGGGTGTCGGCGGTGCGTGGGGTGAAGCCGCTGAGCTGGCGGCCGTGGCGCTGGGTGAAGCGATGCAGGAAGTGGGTCATCAGCAGCGGGATGTCCTCCTTGCGTTCGCGCAGTGGCGGCAGGTGGATCGGGAATACGTTGAGGCGGAAGAACAGATCCTCGCGGAACTCGCCGCGCTGGGCGGCGGCGCGCAGGTCGACGTTGGTCGCGGCGACCACCCGCACGTCGACCTTCAGGGTGCGGCTGCCGCCGACCCGCTCGATCTCGCCTTCTTGCAGGGCGCGCAGCAGCTTGCCCTGGGCGACCAGGCTGAGGGTGGCGATCTCGTCGAGAAACAGGGTGCCGCCGTCGGCGCGTTCGAAGCGCCCGGCGCGTGACTGGGTGGCGCCGGTGAAGGCGCCGCGCTCGACGCCGAACAGTTCCGACTCCATCAGGTTTTCCGGAATGGCGGCGCAGTTGATCGCGACGAAAGGCGCATCGGTGCGCGGGCTGATGCGGTGCAGCATGCGCGCGAACATTTCCTTGCCGACCCCGGATTCGCCGGTGAACAGCACGGTCGCCTGGGTCGGCGCAACTCGCCGCAACATATGGCAGGCGGCATTGAAGGCCGAGGAGATGCCGACCATATCGCTGTCCTGTTGCGGCGGCGAGTCGGTTTGCAGGTTACTCGGCAGGGCGCCTTTATCGCCGCCTTGGCTGACGGCCTTGCGCGCGGCGGTGGCGCCGCCAGTGCCGACGAAGGGTTCTGCGTTGAGGTCGGCCAGATCCTCTTCGGCGTCCTCCCATTCCTCCGCGGGTTTGCCGACCAGGCGGCAGATATTGGAGCCGGTCGAACGGCATTCGACTTCGCGGTAGAGGATCAGCCGGCCGACCATCGCCGAGGTGTAGCCGGTGGCGTAGCCGGTTTGCATCCAGCAGGCCGGTTCGGTGCCGATGCCGTAGTGGGCGATGTGCTCGTCGTCCTCGCTGGAGTGATGCCAGAGGAACTCGCCGTAATAGGTGCCCAGGTTCATATCGAATTCGAAGTGCACGGTTTCGACCTTCACCGCCCCTTCGATCGCATGAATGATCGGGCCGGCGGCGAACACCGCCAGGGTGTCGGCATCGGGGAAGCGTTCCCTGACCAGCGCCGCATCCCGTGCGCCGCAGTGGTAGCCGGTGCGCCGCATGATGCCGCGGGCACGGGCCAGGCCCATGCTTTCGATCAGTTCGCGGCGCAACGCCCCGAGGCCGCTGCTGTGCATCAGCAGCATGCGCGCCCCGTTCAGCCAGATGCGCCCGTCGCCGGGGCTGAACATCAGGGCCTCGGTTAGATCCTGCAGGGTCGGCGCGGCGCCGGGCGGCAATTGTTCGCTAGCGCCGCGGGCGGTGGATTTCTGCGCGACGCGGGCGAGTTCGGCCAGGGAAATCAACTTATTCGCCATCGAGAAACCCTTAATCGAATTAATCATATTCCGCATAGTGCAGGATGATTTCGCTGAAATCATCACTTTTTAAGGCGACTTTAGTCTTACTCCACAAGCCATTTTTCCTGTGATCTCTTGCAAACATGCACGCTAGAAGGGTTTCTGTCCGACGGTCGGCACATGGCATATCGATTGCTAGAACTAGTTACCGATATTAACTAATTCGGCAATAACAACATGGCTTGGCTGCCGCCGCCCTTGCGCCAGCAGCACAAGCACGACTGAATCGGGAAACCCGCATGAAGCTGACCAACAAGACGATAGTCGTGACCGGGGTCTCCTCGGGCATCGGCGCCGAAACCGCCAGAACCCTGCGTGCCCATGGTGCCACCGTTATAGGCGTGGACCGCAACGAACCCAGCTTGAGCCTGGATGCCTTCGTCCAGGCCGACCTGAGCCATCCCGATGCCATCGATGCCGCCGTGCAGCAGTTGCCGGCGCAGCTCGACGGTCTGTGCAATATAGCCGGTGTGCCCGGCACCGCCGACCCGCAGCTGTTGGCGCGGGTCAACTACCTGGGCCTGCGCCATCTGAGCGAGGCCGCGCTGCCGCGCATCCGCGCGGGTGGGGCGATCGTCAATGTCGCCTCGGTGCTCGGCGCCGAATGGCCGCAGCGCCTGGAACTGCACCGCGCCCTCGGCCTGGTCAGCGGTTTCGCCGCGGGCGAAGCCTGGCTCCGTGAGCACCCGGTGGCGGATCAGACCTGTTACCAGTACTTCAAAGAAGCGCTGATCGTCTGGAGCCAGATCCAGGCGCAGCCCTGGTTCCTGCGCACCTCGGTGCGGATGAACTGCGTGGCGCCCGGCCCGGTGTTCACCCCCATCCTCAACGATTTCGTGGCCATGGTCGGCGCCGATCGCGTGCAGGCCGACGCCCACCGCATGAAACGCCCGGCCTATGCCGACGAAATCGCCCCGGTGATCGCCTTCCTCTGCGCCGACGAATCGCGCTGGATCAACGGAGTGAACATCGCGGTCGATGGCGGCCTGGCCTCGACCTATCTCTGATCGATCTATCGGGCGGGCCCGACAGCGGCCAGTTTTGCCGATGGGCGAAGCTGGCGCAAAACACCGGATCAGGGAGGCCGGCGGCGGGCCTGGAAGACAACGGCAACTGAACCTTGGGGGAGCGAACAGCCGGAGCCAGTCCACCACAGCAAACAAACCATAAGCCTCGGCGGCCATGGGGCCAACGGGCAGTTTCGATAATAAGAACAATGAGGAAAGCCATGAATAACCACAGAGGTCTTGCCACCTTCACGCGTGCCGCACTGGCCACCGCCATCTGCGCCGCACTGCCGTTGTCGAGCGCCAGCGCGATGCAATTCGACCTGGGCGACTCGCAGTGGCGTGCACGCTGGGACAACACCATCAAATACAGCCTGGCCTACCGTCTGCACGGGCAGGACAGCGCCATCACCGACTCGCCGACCGCCGGCGGGCTCTACCCGAATATCCAGAGCCAGGGCGACAACAACTTCGACCGCGGCCTGGTATCCAACCGCCTGGACGTGTTCTCCGAGTTCGACCTGAGTACCGCGAACTATGGCCTACGGGTCAGCGGCGCGGCCTGGTACGACGATGTCTACAACAAGAGCACCGACAGCGACCTGCAGAAGCACTTTCTCGACGACACCCGCGAACTGCACGGGCGCGACGCCGAGATCCTCGATGCCTTCGTGTTCGTGCGCGGCGCTGTCGGCGAGTCGAGCCAGGGCACCCTGCGCCTCGGCCAGCATAGCCTGATCTACGGCGAAAGCCTGTTCTACGGCGGCAACGGCATCGCCAACGCCCAAGGGCCGAGCGATATCGTCAAGCTGCTCAGCGTGCCGGGCACCCAGTTCAAGGAGATCCTGCGGCCGGTCAATCAAATATCCGGGCAATTGCAGATCAACCCGCAGTTGTCGGTCGGCGCCTACTACCAGTTCGAGTGGGAGCGCTCCAACCTGCCCGGCGCCGGCAGTTACCTGAGCGATGTCGATGCAGTGGGCGAGGGCTCCGGTTCCTTGTTCACGGTGTTCGGCAGCGAAACCCGGCATGGCAAGGACATCGAAGCCAAAAACTCGGGGCAGGGCGGCTTGCAGGTGCGCTACAAGCCTGAAAATACCGAGTTGGAACTGGGTTTCTATGCCGCCCAGTACCACGACAAGGCGCCCAGTGGCCTGTACCTCGACGTGCCGTCCCTGGCCACCTACCGCCAGGTGTTCGCCGAGGACATCAAGACCGTCGGCGCCAGCTTCTCCACCGCCTCCGGCCCGTTCAACTTCGCCGGCGAAGCCTCGTTGCGCTGGAACGCGCCGCTGGTCAGCAACCTGCAAGTGGTGGCGCCCGGCATGGCCGCGGACAACAGCGACGACGCGCTCTACGCCAAGGGCAAGACCGCGCACATCAACCTCTCGACCATCTACTTGCTGTCGCCCAGCGATCTCTGGGACGGTGGTTCGGTGATCGCCGAGCTGGCCTGGAACCGCACCCTGAGCGTGACCGACAACCGCGCCGCGCTGGACTCCAACACCACCCGCGACGCCACGGCGCTGCGCATCCTGGCCGAGCCTGCGTACTTCCAGGTGGCCGACGGCCTCGACCTGAGCGTGCCGGTGGGTCTGGGCGTGGTGCTCGACGGGCGTTCCTCGGCGGTGAGCAAGGCCGGTTTCGGCAACAGCCACGCTGGCGACTGGAGCATCGGGCTCAAGGCCACCTACTTGCAGCGTTGGGACTTCGGCATCAACTACGTGAACTTCTTCGGCAAGAAGGGCGCCGGGCTGCGTGAGGACGGTGACTTCAGCTACGAGCAGTCGTTGGCCGACCGCGACTTCGTCTCCGTTTACGTGAAAACCACATTCTAAGAAAAGGTGTCATTCGCCATGCAAAGCAAATTTTCGTTGCATCTGTCTGTCCTGACGCTTGCCCTGATGGGTAGCTGTTTCGCCCATGCGGCGGTCTCCCCGGAACAAGCGGCACGCCTCAATACCGATCTCACCCCCCTGGGCGGCGAGCGCGCCGGCAACGCCGACGGCAGCATCCCGGCATGGACCGGCGGCTACACCGAGGCCCCGGCCGGTTACCAGAGCGGCGACAAGCGCGCCGATCCGTTCGCCGCCGACAAACCGGTGTTCTCGGTCAGCGCGAGCAATATGGCGCAGTACGCCGAGCAGTTGGCCGAGGGCACTCAGGCGCTGCTGAAGAAGTACCCGGATTACCGCCTGGACGTCTATCCGACCCGGCGTAGCGCCGCAGCGCCGCAGTGGGTGTACGACAACACCCTGCAGAACGCCACCCGCGCCACCCTCGAAGTGGAGAGCGAGAAAGTCAGCGGCGCCTACGGCGGCATTCCCTTCCCGCTGCCGCAAAACGGTGCCGAGGTGCTGTGGAACCAACGCCTGTCCTGGCAGGGCGCCGACACCTTCTACTCGCCGTTCGACACCTGGCTGATGACCGCCGGCGGCAAGAAGATCCAGGCCACCCGCGCGCGCTTCTGGTATCAGAGCCCGTACTACTTCAAGGAAGGCAACCTGGAGACCTATGGCGGAAAGTTCCTGATCGGCAAGCTGGCCACCGAACAGCCGTCGTCCAAGGCCGGCGAAGGTCTGATGACCCACTGGGACATGGACCCGGGCAAGCGTGCCGCCTGGCAGTATCTAGTCGGTCAGCGCCGTGTGCGTCGCGCGCCGAACATCGCCTACGACACCCCGGACTTCGTCACCTCCGGCGTCGGCTTCTTCGACGAGGCGTTCATGATCTTCGGCCCGACCGACCGTCACGACCTCAAGCTGGTCGGCAAGAAGGAACTGCTGGTGCCCTACAACAACAACCGCGCGGCGGCGGTGAGCAGCGACGAGCTGGTCAAGCCGGGCTTCCTCAACCCCGACCTGGTGCGTTGGGAGAAGCACCGCGTCTGGGTGGTCGAGGCCACCCTCAAGGCTGGCAAGCGCCATGTGGTACCGCGCCGCACCTACTACGTGGACGAGGACTCCTGGCAGGTGCTGCTGGTCGACGGTTACGACGCCCAGGGCAAACTGGGTCGCCACAACTACTCGCTGACCCTGTTGGCGCCGGAAATGCCGGTGCTGACCAACCAGGTGATGTGGGGCAGCTACAACCTGGAAACCGGCGCCTACTTCCTCAACTCCTCGTCCAACGACCTGAACGTGCAGTACCAGGCCTATCCGCGCCCGTCGCCATCGTTCTTCACCCCTGATGCCATGGCCAGCGACAGCATGCGCTGAGGGTGCGCCTAGCGCGCCGATGCCCAGGTATGGGCGCGCTTGGAGATTGCTGCCTAGGTAAGGGGCATGCCGTGAAGGCAGCCCAAGTGAAGAAGGCTATGTCCCTATTACATGCTGCATGCTGCGATGCCTTGTAGGAGGCGCGCCCCCGCGGCGAATGCAGCCCGCAGGGCTGCCTACCGCGCAAAGCTCGCCCCGAGGTCGGGCCTCCTACGGGCCGCAGGCAATTCGCGCCTGGCGATACAACACCTATTTTTAACGCCCCTATCTTTTCAAGAAGCGGGGCAGCCCAGGTAGTTTTTCAACAGCCTGATAACTCTTATGCAGTGGTTGGAGCGCATATGATCGGTAACTTTTCCTTCACCCGGGCTTTGCCCCTGTTGCTGACCGCGCTGTTGTTGCCCGGCTGGTCGGCGGCGCAGTCGGCCGCCGCCGCGCGGATCCCCTTGCTCGACCAGCCGGCGCTGCACAGCGCCAAGGCGCCGCGTTCGGTGCTGCTGGCGCTGACCCGCGCCGGGGAGCGCCTGGTGGCGGTCGGCGAGCGCGGCATCGTGCTGCTCTCGGACGATTCCGGGGCGACCTGGCGCCAGGCCCAGGTGCCGGCCAGCGTCAGTCTGACCTCGATACAGTTCGTCGATGCCGAACACGGCTGGGCGGTCGGTCATCTCGGCGTGGTCCTGCACAGCGCGGACGGCGGCGAAACCTGGAGCAAACAACTGGATGGCATCCAGGCCGCGCAGCTGGCGCTGGCGGCGGCCCAGCAGAGTGGCGACGAGCGCTTGCTCAAAGGCGCCGAATGGCTGGTTGCCGATGGCCCGGACAAACCCTTTCTCGATCTGTATTTCAGCGACCGTCGCCACGGCTACATCGTCGGTGCCTACGGCTTGATCCTGCGCACCACCGATGGCGGCGCCAGTTGGCAATCGTGGATGGGCCAGGTGGAGAACCCCGAGGGCCTCAACCTGTACGCCATCGATGCCCAGGGCGGCGAGCTGTTTATCGCCGGCGAGCTCGGTTTGCTGCTGCGTTCCAGCGATGCCGGGCAGTCGTTCCAGGCGCTGGCCTCGCCCTACGAGGGCAGTTTCTTCGGCCTGCTGAGCATCCGTAGCGGCGGGCTGCTGGCCTACGGTTTGCGCGGCAACGCCTGGTGGTCGAGCGATCGCGGCGACAGCTGGCGGCAATTGGACACCGGCCTGGAGTCGGCCCTGGCCGCCGGCATCGAGCTGGCCGACGGCCGTCTGCTGCTGGCCAGCCAAAGCGGCGAACTGCTGCTCAGCGACGATGCCGGCAGGCATTTCGAACATAGCCGCACCCGCGAGGGCGCGACTGTCGCCGCCGTCGAACAGGCGGCCGACGGCAGCCTCACCAGCGTCGGTCTGGGCGGCTTGTCCGCCCGCCAGGAAATCCAGGCCGTGGCCCGCCCTTGAGCGGCCACGCCAGCGCCCCCCCGCGTAGGTAGTTAGGAGTCAACTGTGAAATACGAAAAACCGTCGAGCGCAATGCACACCGTGATCGGCCGCCTGGAAGACTTCGACCGCGCCTCGGGCAATCGGGTGGAGCGACTGATCTTCAACCATCGGCCCTGGGTGATCCTGCTGTGCCTGTTGGCCACCCTGGCGCTCGGCTGGCAGGCCGCGCGAATCGGCATCAACGCCAGCTACGAGAAAACCATCCCCACCAAGCATCCTTTCGTGGTCAATTTCCTCGCCGAACGCAGCGAGCTGAGCGGCCTGGGCAATGCCCTGCGGATCGCCGTGACGGTGGAGCAGGGCGATATCTTCAGTGCCGACTACCTCGACACCCTGGCCAAGCTCAACGACGAGATCTACCTGCTGCCGGGCGTCGACAAGCCCTATATGAAGTCGCTGTGGACGCCAACCACGCGTTGGACCGCGGTGACCGAGGACGGCCTGGACGGCGGCACCGTGATCCCCGGCAGCTACGACGGCTCGCTCGCCAGCCTCGACGAGGTGCGCACCAACGTCGCCCGCTCCGGCGAGATCGGCCAACTGGTGGCCGCCAACTTCAAGTCCAGCGTGATCTACGTGCCGCTGCTGGAGATCAACCCGGAGACCGGCAAGGCGCTGGACGCCGGCGAGTTCTCGCGGCGCCTGGAGGCTCTGCGCGACAAGTACCAGAACGATCAGGTACGCATCCACATCACCGGCTTCACCAAGCTGATCGGCGACCTGATCGAGGGGCTGTTGCAGGTCGCGTTGTTCTTCGTCGCCGCGGTGGCGGTGACCGTCGCCGTGCTGTTCTGGTACACCCGTTGCGGGCGCAGTACCTTCGCCGTGGTGCTCTGCTCGCTGGTCGGCGTGCTCTGGCAGATCGGCCTGCTCGCCGCCCTGGGTTACGAGCTCGACCCTTACTCGATTCTGGTGCCGTTCCTGGTGTTCGCCATCGGCATGAGCCATGGCTCGCAGAAGATGAACGGCATCATGCAGGACATCGGCCGCGGCATGCTGCCCTGGGTCGCCGCGCGGTTGACCTTCCGCCGCCTGTTCCTCGCCGGCCTGACCGCATTGATCAGTGATGCGGTGGGTTTCGCCGTGCTGATGGTGATCGAGATCCAAGTGATCCAGGACCTGGCGATCACCGCCAGCATCGGCGTGGCCGTGCTGATTTTCACCAACCTGGTGCTGTTGCCGGTGCTCTTGAGCTACACCGGGGTGAGCGCGAAAGCCGCGCAGCGCAGCCTGAAGGCCGAGCAGGACGACAGCGCCGGCATGGCCCGTCACCCGTTGTGGCGGCTGCTCGACCGTTTCACCAGCCGTCGCTGGGCGATCGGCGCGGTGCTCGGCGGTCTGCTGCTGGCGGTGTTCGGCAACCAGGTCTCCAGCCACCTGCAGATCGGCGACCTCGACCCCGGCGCCCCGGAGCTGCGTGCCGACTCGCGCTACAACCGCGACGTGCAGTTCATGAACGACAACTACGCCGCCAGCTCGGACATCTTCGTGGTGATGATCCGCACCCCGGAAGATCAATGCACCCGCTACAGCACCCTGTCGGCGGTCGACCAACTGGCCTGGCGTTTGGAGCAGTTGCCGGGAGTGGAATCGACCACCTCGATGGCGGCGCTGAGCAAGATCGCCAATGCCGGCTACAACGAGGGCAACTTCAAGTGGTACGAACTGGTGCCCAACGACGGCGCCCTCGGCGCGGTACAGACCCGTGCGCCGCGCGAACTGTTCAACCAGGGCTGCTCGCTGCTGTCGTTGTACGTCTACCTCGCCGACCACAAGGCCGAAACCCTGAGCCGGGTGGTGGCCACCAGCGAAGCCTTTATCGCCGAGCAACAGCTGCCGGAGGTCAAGTTCATGCTCGCCGCCGGTAGCGCGGGGATCGAGGCGGCGACCAATATCGTGGTCGAAAAGGCCATGCAGGAAATGCTCTATTGGGTCTACGGCGCGGTGATTCTGTTGTGCTGGGTGACCTTCCGCAGCTGGCGCGCGGTGCTCGCGGCGATCCTGCCGCTGATCCTCACCTCGATCCTCGCCGAGGCGCTGATGGTCGGCCTGGGCATGGGCGTCAAGGTCGCCACCCTGCCGGTGATCGCGCTCGGTGTGGGCATCGGCATCGACTACGCGCTCTACGTGCTGAGCGTGATCCTGGCGCGCATGCGTGCCGGCGATTCGCTGTCCGAGGCTTACTACCGGGCGCTGCTGTTCACCGGCAAGGTGGTGGTGCTGACCGGCATTACCCTGTCCATCGCCGTGGCCACCTGGGTCTTCTCGCCGATCAAGTTCCAGGCCGATATGGGCATCCTGTTGGCCTTTATGTTCCTGATGAACATGCTCGGCGCGCTGATCCTGCTGCCGGCGTTGGCCTACTTCCTGTTGCCGCAGCAGGCCTTCGGCGCCAAGCCGGCGACCCTGCCGGTCGGGGAGGGCTGATGAGCATCTTCCAGGGCGGTTGCCTGGCGATGGTATTGCTGTTGGCCTCGTCGCTGGCTGGCGCCGCCACGCCGAGCCAGCAGTACCAACAGCTGCGCAGCCAGGCGACGCTGTTGGCGGTGAACGCCTTGATCTACTACGACGCGCAACCGGATGCGCGGCCCGACAAGCGCCACCTGAGCGCGTTGCAAGGCGCGCAGCAGCGCCTGGATGCGCTGGCGCTGCAGCTGAATCTGCCAAGCAGGCCGTTAGAAAACGTAGGCGAGGCAGCCGAGACAAGGCAAAAACAGGCGAGGACGCGGAGTTTACGAGGTGTAAATGAGCAGTCCGAGCCTGTTTTTAACGCCGTATCGGCAACGCAGGTAGTTTTCCAACAGCCTGCTAGTGATATTGGTGATTCGCTGGCTGGCCTCAATGCCTGGCTAGCCAAGCTGCAGGAGCTTTCGCGCGACGAGGCGCCACGCTACCCGCAACTGCTGGTCGGCCTGCTCGACAGTCGCGCGCAACTCGACCGGCAAGCGGCCGCCGCCTACCAGCAGGTAGCGGATGAACTGTCGCCGGCGATGCGCTTGCTCAACCGTCAGAGCCTGGATATCGCCAGCCTGTTGCTGCATGCCCAGGCGCGTAGCGCACGGGTGATCGGCGACCATTCGCTGGCGTTCGCCGAGGCCGAATTCATCGCCCGGGATCAAGCCATCAAGCAGGGCTTCGACGAGCTGAGCCGCCTCCTGCCGGAGCAGGCCGAGGCGCTGCACAAACAGCGCCTGGCCTATCGCTTCGTGCGTAAGCGTCTGTTGGATCGCGATCCCGGGCAGGTGATCGGCGGCCTGGAGCGCTACCTGGCGGGCGTCGTCGTCGCACTCGACAGGTTGGCCGCCGCCAACCCGGACGAATAACCATGCGCAGACTGATTCGCCTGCTGGCCAATCTTCCGGTCGGCGCCAAGTTATGGCTGGGGTTCGGCCTGGTGCTGCTGTCCACCTTGGGCGTGGCGGCCATCGCCTTTCAATCCATTGGCCTGTTGCAGGCGCGCGACCAACAGACCCGCGCGGATGCCGCGACCCAGGCGGCGATCCTGCAGGCGCGGATCGCCGAGAAGGAGTTCGCCACAGGCCTGACTGCCCAGGCCCACGAGCAGGTGCGCGCGAGCATCGAGGCGCTGCATGCGGGGCAGGGCGAGAGCCCGGTCGCCAACGCCGCCGACGCCTACCTGCAACAGTTTTTGCGCTATGCCGACGCCTTGCGCCAGGCCAGTGCCGAGCGACAGCGCATGCAGGATCGCGCGCAAACCGTCGCCGACAGCTATATCGCCGTACTCTTCGATCAACTGGATGCGCTCAATACCATGCTCGACAACGGTGGCGCTCCGAGCCGCGAGCAGGCGATGCAGCTGGAACTGGCGATAGCGTTGCGCGACAAGTTGGCCAGGTTGCGCAACAACGAACTGTATTTCGCCATGGACGGCGAAGAGCGCTACCGCGACGAGTGGGAAATGGGCATGAGCGACCTGACCGCCAGCATGGAAACCCTGGCGCTCAACCTGCAAGGCGAACAGGAGCAGGCATCGTTTCAAACCGCCCGCAACGCATTGACGGAATACCAGCAGGCGTTCCAGCAATTCGTCGCCAGCCGTCAACGGGCCGCGCAGAACAGCACGGCGATGGCTGCCGAGACGGCGCGGGTGACAGAGGTGCTGGCAGAGGCCAATCGGCGGCAGGAGCAGGCGACCCGCGACGATAGCCAAACCGCCTATCGCCAGCTCGGTTGGGTCACCTTGTTGGCGTTGGCCCTGGGCGCCGGCGCCAGCCTATCGATCGGCCGATTGATCATGCAGCCGCTACGCCAGGCGGTAGCCCTGGCCAAACGGGTGGCGGCCGGCGATCTCAGCGGCCAGCCGCTCGGTGCGGCCCGGCGCGACGAGCTGGGCTTGCTGCTCGATACCGTGGGCGACATGCGCGGCAGCCTGCATGGCCTGGTCGGGCGCATCGGCGAAGGCGTCGGGCAGCTCAACGGCACCGCCACCAACCTCTCCGCGGTGATCGCGCGCAACGGCCAGGGCATCGAGCAGCAACGTCAGGAAACCGAACTGGCGGCCACGGCCATGCAGCAGATGAGCGCCACCGCCCAGGAGGTCGCGCGCAACGCCATGGATGCCAGCGATGCCGTGGCCCAGGCCGACCAGCAAGCCCGCGAAGGCGACGACCTGGTGCGCCAGGCCGGCGACAAGGTGCAGCGCCTGGCCAGCGACATGGCCGGCAGCGCCGAGGCCATGCAAGCCCTGTTGCAGGAAAGCGCGGTGATCGGCGGCGTGCTCGATGTGATCAAAGCCGTCGCCGAACAAACCAATCTCCTCGCGCTCAACGCCGCCATCGAAGCCGCCCGCGCCGGCGACCACGGCCGCGGCTTCGCCGTGGTCGCCGACGAAGTCCGCGGCCTGGCCCGGCGTACGCAGAAATCCACCGAAGAGATCGAAAACATGATCGCGCGCCTGCGCCAGCTGGTGCAGCAAGCGGCGCAACGCCTCGCCGGCAGCCACGCCCTGAGCGGCGAAACCGTGGTTCTGGCCGACCAGGCCTCGCAAGCCCTGACGCGCATCACCCACGCGGTGTCCAGCATCGAACGGATGAACCAACAAATCGCCGCCGCCGCCCACCAGCAAAGCGTCACCGCCGAACAGGTCAGTGTGAGCATGGAGCGGGTCAGCCGAATCGCCGACGGCAACGCCCAGGAAAGCCTGCACTTGCAGGCTTCGACGGCGGAGCTGGAGGAGGTCGGTGTACGCCTGAATGCGGCGGTGGGGCATTTTCGGGTTTGATTTGGGCTGGCCGCAGTGAAGGACGTGTTGCGCGATTGCACGGCCCACGCCGATCAGTCCCCTCTCCCCACTGGGGAGAGGGTTAGGGTGAGGGATGGGTTTACCGGGCCAACGAAATTATCGGCTTGAACAGCTTCGTAGGGTGCGCTGTGCGCACCAATACACAAACCAACGCCAATACCAGTGCCGATGCCTGGTGCGCACGGCGACCCGATCCGATTGCTGCAGCTGCAAGCAGTGTCATGCTTCCCCGCCGCACCAACGCCCAATCAATCCGCCGTTCGCTGCCGGTACTCGCCAGCCCGTAGGATGGGTCGAGCCACGCTGGCCGTGCCACGTAGGTTGGGCTGAGCTGCGCGAAGCCCAACAGCTAAATCACGCCCAGCTTCGCTCCGCAATCCAGACCGCCGGCGCAACTTCGCCGGGCCGCAGCAGCGCCACTCAGTCCGGCGTTCGCTGCCGGTACTCGGTGGTGGTGATGCCGGCGAAGCCCCAGTTATCCGTATCGACTTCCTCGATCACGATATGGGTCAGCTCGGGCTTTTTATTCAGCACCCGTTGCAGGGTTTCAGTGATCTCGCGAATCACCTGGGCTTTCTGCTCGCGGGTAACGCCATCGCGGGTGATGCGCACATTGACGAAAGGCATATCGATACTCCTTGGGGTTTGAATTGGTTATGTACTGATTAAATGGTGGGCCCGCCTGTGGGAGGGGCCGGGCGGAGCTCCGCTTTAGCCGCGAAAGGCTATTAGTCCGTAGGGTGCGCCATGCGCACCGCTGATCCCTCGCTTGCTGGTGCGCACAGCCTGGGCGGCCCCGCACACCCTACGGATTGGTCCTTTTCAGGTTTTTAAACTGGCTTTACCACTTGCCGACACTCATGCCGCCATCCACCGGCAGCACCGCACCGGTGGTGAAGTCGGCGTCGGAGAGATAGAGCACGGCGTCGGCAATTTCCTCGATGCGGCCCACCCGTCCGGCCGGGTGCAGCCCCTTGAGGAACTCATGGGTCGCCGGGTCATGCATCGGCGTGTCGATGATCCCGGGCGCCACCGCGTTCACCTTGATGTTGTACGGCGACAGCTCCAGCGCCAGGGCGCGGGTCGCCTGATTCAGGCCGCCCTTGATCAGCACCGGCAGCATAGCCGGTACCGCCAGGTTCGGTTGCAACGCGATACTCGCGGTGATGTTGATGATGTGGCCCTGACGCCGCTCGATCATGTGCCGCGCGGCGGCCTGGGAGGCGTACACCACACCCTTGAGGTTGGTATCCAACATGCTGTCCAGATCCTCGGCCGTGTAGTCGATAAAGGGCTTGGCCATAAAGAAGCCGGCGTTATTCACCAGCACATCGACCTGACCGAAGCGCTCGACGGCGCGAGCGATCAGCCGCGGCGCGGTGGCCGGGTCGGCGATATCGCCGGCCACGCCGAGAAAACGCCCATTGCTGCCAAGGGTTTCGGCGGCGTCGGCCAGCCGCGCTTCGGCGCGCGCATTGCCGACCACATTGAAGCCGCGGGCGAGATAAGCCTTGGCCAAGCCGAGGCCGATGCCGCTGGAGGCACCGGTGATTACGACAGTTCTGTTATTGCTCATGGTGATAGTCCTATTGGGGAGTGGAGGGCAGCGCTGTTGGGCAGGACTATATTTGTGCGCGGAAAGCGGATAAATATGCCACCAGACACTTCACTTGATACACGGTGTAATCAATGCGACGGCAATTCGACGATGTACTGTTGGGCAGCATCGAGCTGTTCTGCCTGGCGGCGGAGATTGGCAGCTTTACCGGCGCGGCCCTGGCGGCCGGCGTCACCCCGGCGGCGGTAAGCCGCTCGGTTTCGCGCCTGGAGGCGCGGCTTGGCGTGCGCCTGTTCGTGCGTACCACCCGCAGCATCCGCCTGACCGAAGGCGGGCAGGCCTACCACCAGCAATGCCGCAGCGCGTTGAACCAGATGCTCGACGCCGAGCGCGAGTTGATGGGCCAGCAACAGGCGCCTTCCGGCACCCTGCGCATCAGCATCCCCACCACTTACGGGCACCATCGGATACTGCCGCTGCTGCCCGAATTCCGCCGCCAGTACCCGCAAGTGCGGGTGGACATCCACCTGGGCAACCGCAATATCGATTTCGTCGACGAAGGCTACGACATGGCCATCCGTGTACGCGCGCAACCGGATTCCAGCCTGATCGCCCGCCACCTGGAAGACGCCGCCCTGGTCGTGGTGGCGACCCCCGACTACCTGGCGCGCGCCGGCACCCCGCAGACCCTCGACGACCTGGCGCAACACGAGTGCATCCAGTTCGAACTGCCCAGCAGCGGTCGGCGCATCGCCTGGCTATTCAATGACCAAGGCAGCCCCTGCGAAATCCTCACCCAAGGCGCCTACCTCTGCTCCGACGAGGTACTCGGCGGCGTAACCCTGGCCAAACACGGCGCCGGCCTGTTCCAGGCCTACCGCTTTACCATCGAACGGGAACTGGCCGAAGGCTCACTGGTGGAAGTGCTACAACCCTACGCCGGCCGCTCGCGGCCGTTTACCTTGCTCTATCCCCATGGGCGGCATGTGCCGTTGCGGTTGCGGGCGTTTATTGATTTTTTGATGGAGAGGCAGAAGGGGTGGGGGCTTAAGTCAGCAGGCTGACTTCGTAGGTGTGCCATGCGCATCAGCCCCAGCAGCGCCGGTGCGGGCGCAGATTCCTGGTGCGCACGGTGTTCAGCCGGGAGACATGGGTAGCAGATGTCGAAAAGCGGCCCGAAGCTAGATAAAGCATCGAGTAATTAAGGATCGACCACTGCCGATGAGGTTGAAAACGATCCAGAGCAGCCGTTGGCGATAGGCAGGAATCGGCCAGTTTCAGCCGTTTGAAATGCTCTGCGTATTGCCAGGCGTGGTCCACTGCTGAGTAATGGCCATGAACGAACGTGATTAGGTAATGAAAGCCGCCGCCGATCTGATGTCGGCTTTCGCCCGCAACGATCTCGAAGCCTACTTCGGTGCGTTCAGCACCGATGCCAGCTTCGTGTTCTACACCCTCGAACAGCCTCTGTTTTCGCGCGATGCCTATCAGGCCTTGGGGGACACCTGGCGCCCGGAGGATGGCTTCGAAGTGCTTTCGTGCAAGCAACGCCTTCGTCAGCCTGCAAAGTGATGTGGCCATTTTTATCCATGACGTCACCACCGAGTTGCGCATGCATCCGACTATGGCATCTCTATCAAAAACAGACGTCACTTTTGTATCCATGAGCAGCGGCCAGCATCAGGTATAGGCTCCCACTACCCGCTTCACGGTGATCAGCGCCTCACGCAGGGTGTCCATGCTCACCGAGCCGAGCGCCAGCCGGATTGCATGAGGGATATGAACCGAGGTGGAAAACGGCTCGGCCGTCGAGACCGACACGTGCTCGCGCATCAATTCCAGGGCGACCTGATCCGCCCTTGCGTCCTCCGCCAACGGCAGCCACAGAAAGTACGAAGATGGATGACGCACCACTGGCAACCCTGACAGCAACGTGTCGGCCAACGCCTGCCGGGCCCGGGCGTCCGCGCGCTTTTGCGCTTCCAGCGTGTCGACCGTGCCATCGTCGAGCCAGGCGCAGGTGATGGCAGTCATGACGCCGGGTGTGTTCCAGGTGGTGGCCTTGACCGTGCGCTTCAACGCGTCCACTCGGTGCACAGGGGCTGCGACAAAGCCGACGCGTAACCCGGTGGCGATGCTCTTGGAAAACCCCGACACATAGAGCGTTCTTTCAGGGGCCAACTCAATGATGGGGGGCGGCGGATCCTGCGCCAGAAACGCGTACGCAGCGTCTTCAATGATCATCAGGTCATGGGCGCGGGCGATCGCCACCAAGCGCTCTCGCTGATCGGCTGGCAGCACCCAACCCAACGGATTGTGCAGCGTGGGCATGGTGTACACGGCGCGCACCGAACGACGGCGGCAGAGCGTGGCAAGGGCATCGAGATCCGGCCCCTGAGCAGTGGCAGGAATGGGCACCACTTCAAGGTGCAATGCCTTGGCCAGCAACTTGAACCCCGGATAGGTCAATGCATCCGCCGCGATCACGTCACCGGGTTGCAGCAACGCCATCAGGCTCACCGCCAAACCGTGTTGGGCGCCACTGACAATCAGAATCTGCTCGGCATCCACCGTGACGCCACGGTGGATCAGATGACGCGCAATTGAAGCCCGTTCATGCAGGCGGCCCGCATGCGGCTGATAGCGTAAGTGCGCTTCCAGGTCGCCGGACAACGCCAGTTGGCGTAAGGCACTGCGCAACAGGTCGGCCTGCCCCGGCACCGCCGGATAGTTGAAATTGAGGTCAATCACCCCCGCCGCAACGTCCGGCTGATCGATACCTTGGCCGGGCGGCAATGACGTTTCCCGCACGAACGTCCCGCGCCCGGTTTCTCCGCTGACCAGCCCCATGGCCTCCAGTTCTGCATACACCCGGCTGGCGGTGACCAAGGCCAATCCATGGGTGGCCGCGAGTTGGCGGTGTGTCGGCAAACGCGTACCAGGAGGCAAACGCCCGGCGCGGATGCCGGCTGCAAAGGTGTCCACCAACGACTTGTACAGGGAGCGAGGCATCTCGAAATGTATCCATGACAATTTTTTGATTGTCACGATAGTCGGTCATACGATGCGCTTCATGCAACCCGACACGGAGTGGACACTCAATGGAACGCACCTCTAACCTGCATAACCCAGCGACAGAAAAACCAGCGAGCGGCGTGATCAATGGCCTCATCGGTGTCGTGATCTTCAGCGGTTCACTGCCCGCCACTCGCGTCGCCGTGCTGGAATTTGACCCGGTATTTCTGACCGTGGTGCGGGCCGCCATCGCCGGCGTGCTCGCGCTGTGCCTGCTCTTGCTGTTCAAAGAACAGCGCCCGGCACGCCAGCAGTTACTGTCCTTGATCATCGTGGCGATGGGCGTTGTGATCGGTTTTCCGCTGCTGACGGCACTGGCGCTGCAATACGTGACGTCGGCCCATTCCATTGTGTTCGTCGGCCTGTTGCCGCTGGCGACTGCCGCGTTCGGCGTAGTGCGGGGTGGTGAGCGCCCTCGGGCGGTGTTCTGGTTTTTCTCGGTGCTGGGTAGTCTGCTGGTCGTCGGGTTTGCCGTCACCCAGGGACTGACAGCCTCACCGACCGGCGACATTCTGATGCTCTTGGCGATTCTTACCTGCGGTCTCGGCTATGCCGAAGGGGCAAAACTTTCCAAAACATTGGGCGGTTGGCAGGTGATCTGCTGGGCACTGGTGTTGTCGCTGCCGGTCGTGATGCCTTTGACAGCGTGGTTGGCACCCGCTTCGTTTTTGGGCATCAGCACACCAGCGTGGTTGAGCTTGGCTTACGTGTCGCTATTCAGCATGCTGATCGGCTTCGTGTTCTGGTACCGCGGCCTGGTGCAGGGCGGCATCGCTGCTGTCGGGCAGCTTCAACTGCTACAACCGTTTTTTGGCTTGGTGCTGGCCGCCGTACTGCTGCACGAGCAGGTCAGCCTTGGCATGCTCGGCGTCACCGTTGCGGTGATCCTGTGTGTCGCCGGCGCGAGAAAGTTTGCCCGCTAGCGGATGTTTCGCCGTGCGGTATTCAGGGGCAGCGTCGATTTATTTGTAAATCGACTCTGACCGCGCCGATACCGACTACCTGGCGCGCGCGGGCACCCCGCAGACCCTCGACGACCTGGCGCAACACGAGTGCATCCAGTTCGAACTGCCCAGCAGCGGTCGGCGCATCGCCTGGCTATTCAATGACCAAGGCAGCCCCTGCGAAATCCTCACCCAAGGCGCCTACCTCTGCTCCGACGAGGTACTCGGCGGCGTAACCCTGGCCAAACACGGCGCCGGCCTGTTCCAGGCCTACCGCTTTACCATCGAACGGGAACTGGCCGAAGGCTCACTGGTGGAAGTGCTACAACCCTACGCCGGCCGCTCGCGGCCGTTTACCTTGCTCTATCCCCATGGGCGGCATGTGCCGTTGCGGTTGCGGGCGTTTATTGATTTTTTGATGGAGAGGCAGAAGGGGTGGGGGCTTGAAAGTAGCGCGGGTCAAGAGCGGGCGGTTTGTCTTATAAATAAATCCGTGCACTTTTCGCGCTGTAGGGCAATCTTGGATGATGGTCGCGCCTACCTAACTTACCTGAAGCTTATTCCAGCTAAAAACGGTGATCCTGATGAATAATGATGAGGAAAAGAACATCTGGAACAAAATTGTTAATCCGGAAGATTACGAAGAGTCTGCGGATATGCTCATAGAGTTGAAATATACGCATCGGGAACTGGCAGAAAAATTTGCATTAGAAATACTGCAAAATCCGGATGAAGAAATTTATTACCAGGCCACTGCGTTCGACATTTTTTACTCTATAAACCAGCCCGCAGCACTGGATATGATCAGGGCTCGCCTTGGTGAGGTTAACTTAATCGTGCTTCGCTCGATGATTGAATGTGTCAACGATGACATTGCTATTCTTGAAGGGAATGACGATCTCTTGGCCACGGTAAAAGCCATAGACAAGAGAGTTGACGCACTTGGTAGTGACGAGTTGGAGAAGATCAGAGAAACCGTTGAAGAGTTCAAGGAACTATTTGAAAGATATTTATCCTGATTGATTCGTGCGTGTGGTTCATCAGGATAAATGGGGTCAAAGCGATTCATATCATGGGGTTACAACCAATGGCACTGCAAATCAATGGGGTCGAGGTGATTGATTTTTA
>NZ_CAMPHN010000050.1 GCF_946885885.1 uncultured Pseudomonas sp. | reverse complement strand
GCGAAAATGCCCAATGCAGACTCATGTGGGGGCGCTGGGCGCGAGGTTCAAGTCTAGGAGCCTGTCGGACTTTGACCGTTCGTAGCGAGGGAAAGCCCGGTTTGAGTCAGTTTTGCTGGTCTTTCGAGGCGAATAGCGAGCTATTTAACGAGAAAGAGCGGCAAAAATGGCCCCTTCAATTAAGAAGAGTGGCTTTTCCGCAGTAGAACAGCGTTAAGTCCGATAGGCTCCTAGAGCCGCGCAGGTGGATGGAAACCCCGCGCGGCTTGTAACCGAATGCGACCGCGCGCTGTACTCAGGGCGTTTTGCGTTGCTGCAATAACAGGTTGCTGAAGCCGCCGCCGGCCAGGGTTTTCTGCGCCTGCGCCAGTTGTTCGCGGGTGGCGAAGGGGCCGACCAGCACCCGGTGCCAGGTTTCCTCGCGCACGGTGCCGGACTCGACCTGCACGTTCTGCCCGAGCAGGATGATCTGCGCGCGCAGGCTGTCGGCATCGTCGCGACGGCGGAAGGAGCCGGCCTGAAGGAAGAACTGCGTGCTGACCGGGGCCTGGGCGACCAGCGGCGGCGGTGGCGGAGTCAGGCCCTGGAGCGCCGCCTCGGCGCGCGCGGCATCGATCTTCGCCGCTTCCTCGGGGCTGACCGGCTTCTGCGCGGGGGGCGGAGGCGGTTCCACCGCTTGCGGCGGCACTATCACTTCCGATTCGGGGAGCAAGGTGTAGAAGTCGTACTTGGGTTTGTCCGACTCGTTCTTGTCGGGCTTGCCGGGCGCGGGTTTGGCGGTTTGCGGGGCGCGTGCCTGCTCGTTCTTAGCGCGCTTTATGTCATCGCGACCGGGTTCGAGGCTGAACAGAAACACCATGAAGCCGCCGATCACCAAGCCGCTGACCAGCCAGATCCAGCCGGGGGCGGATTTCTTCGGCTGGGCCTGATAGCGGCTGGCGCCGCGTTTCTGTGCGGCTTTTTTGCGCGCAGCCACTTACATGCGCTCCAGGGTTTCCAGGCCCAGCAGTTGCAAACCCTGCTTGAGTGTGCGGCCGGTCAGGGCGGCCAGACGCAGGCGGCTTTGTTGGGTGGCCTGGTCCTCGGCCGAGAGGATCGGGCAGTGCTCGTAGAAGCTGGAGAACAGCCCGGCGAGATCGTAAAGATAAGCGCAGAGCAGGTGCGGCACGCCTTTTTCTGCCACGCCACCCAGCACCTCGCCGAACTGCGCGAGTTTGCCGGCCAGCTCGATTTCCTGGGGCGCTTGCAGCCTCAGTCGACCTTCGATCTGCTCGAAGCTCTTGCCGAGCTTGCGGAAGATGCTCGCCACGCGGGTGTAGGCATACAGCAGGTAGGGCGCGGTGTTGCCTTCGAAACTGAGCATCTGCTCGAAATTGAAGCTGTAATCGCTGGTGCGGTGCTTCGACAGGTCGGCGTACTTCACCGCGCCGATGCCTACGGCATGGGCGATCTGCCGCAGCTCTTCTTCGCCGAGCTCCGGGTTTTTGCCTTTGACCAGGCCATAGGCGCGCTCTTCGGCCTCGTCGAGCAGGTCGATCAGCTTGACCGTGCCGCCGTCGCGGGTCTTGAACGGCCGACCGTCGGCGCCGTTCATGGTGCCGAAGCCCATGTGTTCGAGCTGCATGCCTTGGTGCACGAAACCAGCGCGACGCGCCACTTCGAAGGCCATCTGGAAGTGCAGGGCCTGGCGTTGGTCGACGAAATACAGCGCGCGGTCGGCCTTGAGCTGCTGGCTGCGGTAGCGCATGGACGCCAGGTCGGTGGTCGAGTACAGGTAGCCGCCGCCGGCTTTCTGCACGATCACCGGCAGCGGATTGCCTTCGGCGTTCTTGAATTCGTCCATGAACACGCACTGGGCGCCGTTGCTTTCGCTGAGCAGGCCCTTATCGCGCAGGGCGTCGATGATGCCCGGCAGCTCGGCGTTATAAGCGCTTTCGCCCTTGACGTCGGCCGGGGTCAGGTTCACCCCGAGGCGGTCGTAGGCTTTCTGGCAGTGCGACAGGGAAATATCGTTGAAGCGGTGCCACAGGCGCATGCATTCCGGCTCGCCGGCTTGCAGCTGCACCACCAGCTCGCGCGCGCGCTCGGCGAATTCGGCAGAGTCGTCGAAGCGCTTCTTCGCTGCGCGATAGAAACCTTCGAGGTCGGCCAGCTCGCTTTCTGCGGCGGCCGGGTTCTCTTCCATAAAAGCCAGCAGCATGCCGAACTGGGTGCCCCAGTCGCCGACGTGGTTCTGTCGGATCACGGTGTCGCCGAGGAATTCCAGCACCCGCGCCACGGCATCGCCGATGATGGTCGAGCGCAGATGACCGACGTGCATTTCCTTGGCCAGATTTGGAGACGAGAGGTCGACGACCACGCGCTGCGGCGCACCGGCTTTGCGCACGCCGAGGCGTTCGTCGGCGAGCAGGGCATCGAGGCGCTCGGCGAGAGCGTCGGTGTTCTGGTAAAAGTTGAGAAAGCCCGGGCCGGCGATTTCGACTTTGCTGATCCGCTCATCGTGCGGCAGTGCGTCGATCAGCTTTTGCGCCAGGTCGCGCGGCTTCATGGCCGCCGGCTTGGCCAGCATCATGGCGATATTGCTGGCGAAATCGCCGTGGCTCTTGTCCTTGGTGTTCTCCACCTGAATGGCCGGGCTCAAGCCTTCGGGCAGCACGCCTTCGGCGGTGAGGCGGGTCAGGGCTTGCTGGATCAGGTGGCGAATGCTGTCTTTCATGATCTACTCGGTCGGCCGTTGTCAGCGGCGGCGCGCAAAGGCGCTGGTGGAAAATTGGGCATTATCGACGGCCTTCGGCCGCAGCTTCAAGCTGCACGTCATAAGCGGTGAGTAAAAGCGTGACGCTCATGCCGATTGGCGTTCGGCTCAAAACAAATCGATAGGGTCGACATCCAGCGACCAGCGCACGGCGCGACCGCTCGGCATCTGCTCCAGGGCCTGGGTCCAACGCGCCAATAAACGATGCAGGGGCGCACGGGCATTGGCCTGTACCAGCAATTGCGCGCGGTAGCGGCCGGCTCGGCGTTCCATGGGCGCGGGCACCGGGCCGAGCAACTCGATGCCGTTGAGCCCGAGTTCGCTCACTAGTAGCTCGGCTTCCGTGCAGGCCAGGTCGAGAAACGCCTCCGCCTGCCCGGGTTTGTGCGCCTCGCCCCGCAGCAGAGCGAGGTGGCAGAACGGCGGCAGGCCGGCGCTGCGGCGTTCGCTCAGGGCCTGCTCGGCGAAGGCGAAATAGCCCTGTTCGGTCAGTTGCACCAACAACGGGTGGTCGGCCAGATGGCTCTGGATGATCACCTTGCCAGGCTCTTCCGCACGTCCGGCGCGTCCGGCGACCTGCACGATCAACTGCGCCATACGTTCGCTGGCGCGGAAATCCGCCGAGAACAGGCCGCCGTCGGCATCGAGAATCGCCACCAGGGTCACGCGCGGGAAGTGGTGCCCCTTGGCGAGCATCTGGGTGCCGACCAGAATGCACGGCTCGCCGCGTTGCACCTTGTTGAACAGGGCGGTCATGGCCTCCTTGCGCGAGGTGCTGTCGCGATCCACGCGCAGCACCGGTACCTGGGGGAATAGGATGGCCAGACGTTCCTCGGCGCGTTCGGTGCCGGCGCCAACCGGGCGCAGGTCGACGTTATGGCATTTCGGGCAATTGCTCGGCTGGCGTTCGACATGCCCGCAATGATGGCAGCGTAGCTCGCGGAACCGCTGGTGCACGGTCATCCGCGCATCGCAACTGGGGCATTCCGACAGCCAGCCGCAATCGTGGCAGAGCAGGGTCGGGGCGAAACCTCTGCGGTTGAGAAACACCAGGACCTGCTGGCCCGCCTCCAGCGTTTGCGCGATGGCTTGCTGCATCGGGCCGGAGATGCCGGAATCCAGCGGTCGGCTTTTCACGTCCAGGCGCAAGAAGCGCGGTTGCTTGGCGCCACCGGCGCGCTCGCGCAGATGCAGCAGGGCGTAGCGGCCGCTATGGGCGTTGTGCAGGCTTTCCAGGGAGGGGGTGGCGGAGCCGAGCAGGATCGGGATGTTTTCCTGGCGCGCGCGCACCAGTGCCAGGTCGCGGGCGTGGTAGCGCAGGCCCTCCTGCTGTTTATAGGAGGCGTCGTGTTCTTCGTCGATGATGATCAGCCCGGGGCGCTGCATCGGGGTGAACAGCGCCGAACGGGTGCCGATGATGATGTCCGCCTCACCGTCGCGTGCCGCGAGCCAGGCATCCAGACGCTCGCGGTCGTTGACCGCGGAATGCAGCAGGGCGATGCGTGCGTTGAAACGCTGCTCGAAGCGCGCCAGGGTCTGCGGGCCGAGGTTGATCTCGGGGATCAGCACCAGCGCCTGCTTGCCGGCTTCCAGGGTTTCACGGATCAGTTGCAGATAGACCTCGGTCTTGCCGCTGCCGGTCACCCCGGCGAGGAGAAATGCATTGAAGCTGCCGAAGCCCGAGCGAATCGCTTCGGCCGCGCTACGCTGCTCGGCGTTCAGCGGCAATTCCGGCTGCGCCAGCCAGTTGGCGGCGCGCGCGCTGGCAGCGTGTCGCCGCACCTGGATCTCCACCAGGCCTTTCTCCAGCAGCAGATCGAGGCTGCCCTTGTGCAGTTGCAGCGTGCTCAGCAACTGATGAGCAACGCCATGGGGATGCTGGGCGATGGTTTTCAACGCGTCGCGTTGGCGCGGTGCTCGGTTCAGGCGCGGGTCGTCCAACTGTGCGCCTTCGGCCATGCACCAGAAGCGCGCTTGCCGCGCTTCGGCCGGCTCGCCCTGGCGCAACAACACCGGCAGCGCCCAGCTGAGGGTGTCGCCGAGGCTGTGCTGGTAATACTGCGCGGTCCACAAGCACAGCTTGAACAGCGTCGGCGGTAATGGCGAACGGGCGTCGAGCAGTTGCAGCGCCGGTTTGAGCTTTTCTGCCGGTACTTCGCTGTGCTCGCTCAGCTCGACCAGGATACCGATCAGCTCGCGCTTGCCGAAAGGCACGCGCAGGCGCACGCCGGGCTGCAGTGCGCTACGCGGTACGCCGGGAGGGGCGCGGTAGTCGAACAGACGGCGCAGCGGCGAGGGCAGGGCGAGGCGCAGAATGGCGTCGGGCACGCGGAGGGAGCTCCTGGGCTCTGTCGAGGGGTAAACGAGGCGCGATCTTAGCATGCAGCCGGGCGATGGCCGGCGAGCGGGGCGACTTGCTTCGCTGGGACACTCTGGTATCATCCGCGGCCTAATTCCGTGCGGTACTCAACAATAGTGTTGGGTGGCGGCACGCTAGCCCGAGGAATGCACCATGAAAGCCGATATCCATCCTACTTACGAAGCCATCACCGCTACTTGCAGCTGCGGCAACGTGATCGAAACCCGTTCCACCCTGGCCAAGCCGCTGAGCCTGGACGTGTGCAACGAGTGCCACCCGTTCTACACCGGTAAGCAGAAGATGCTGGATACCGGCGGTCGCGTCGATCGCTTCAAGCAGCGTTTCGGCATGTTCGGCGCCAAGCAGTAAGCTTGCGCGCAGCGACGGATGGCCCGATGGGTTATTCCACGCTACTGAAAAAGGCGTCCCTGGTGGGCGCCTTTTTCGTTTTTGCGCTTTGCTCCCTTCAGGCCCAGGCGTTCTGCCAGATGCCGGATGGGCTGCCGAACGTCAAGGTGCAACGGGTGGTGGATGGCGATACGTTGCGCTTGGTCGATGGACGCAGTGTGCGTCTGATCGGCTTGAACAGCCCTGAATTGGCTCGGCGAAGCCGTTCCGCCGAGCCGTTCGCCGAGACGGCCCGCCGGCGTTTGCAGGCGCTGGTGGCGGCCAGCGATGGGCGTGTCAGGCTGCAAGCGGGCAGCCAGGCTAAAGACCATTACGGTCGGACATTGGCCCATGCGTACGATTCGCGTGGCCGCAACCTCGAGGCCCAACTGCTGGCCGAGGGCCTGGGTTACTGGCTGGCGGTCGCGCCCAATCTGGCCTTGGTCGATTGTCAGAAAGCGGCCGAACACAGCGCGCGGCAGGCGCGTCTCGGGTTATGGCGGCAGGCGCAGGTGCAGACGCCCGGGCAGCTGCGTCGCGGCGGTTTCGCTCTGATCCGCGGCGAAGTGATGCGCGTCGAACGCAATCGGGGTGGCGTTTGGCTGGAAATGGGCGACGCTCTGGTGTTGCAGGTGCGCGAGGAGTTGTTCGATCACTTCGATATGCACCAACTGCAGGGGCTTGCGGGGCGCAGGGTCGAGGCCCGTGGCTGGGTGGTCGACCGCGCCAAGCGCGGCGGTCTGAAGGCGCGGCAAGCGCGTTGGATGCTGCCGTTGACCGATAAGGCGATGCTCGAGGTGCTGCCATGATTCGCGCGCTGGTGCTGCTGTTAATGCTGGGGCAGCTGGCGGGCTGTGCGGTCAACCCGGCAACCGGGCGCACCGATTTCGTGATGATGAGCGAGCCGCAGGAGCTCGATCTCGGTCGGCGTTATAACCAGGAAATCCTCAAACAGCATCCGCGTTACGCTGACGAAAAGCTGCAGGCTTATGTGCAGCAGGTCGGCGAACGGGTGGCGAAGAACAGCCACCGCAATCGGCTCGCCTACCAATTCACGGTGGTCGATAGCCCCGATATCAACGCCTTCGCCTTGCCCGGCGGTTACATCTATATCCATCGTGGATTGCTCGCCTACCTCAGCTCCGAGGCGGAGCTGGCCGCCGTGCTCGGCCACGAAGTGGGGCATGTGACCGCGCGGCACAGCGTGCAACAGCAAAGCCAGGCGAGCGCCTGGGGAATTCTCGGCCAGGCGGTGGCCATCGGCACCGGGGTCGGCGCGGCCGGCGACTTGACCAATGTGCTGGGTAGTGCCGTCGTGCGCGGTTACGGCCGCGACATGGAGCTGGAGGCAGACGGTCTCGGCGCCCAATACCTGGCGCGTAGCGGCTATGACCCGCAGGCGATGATCGAAGTGGTCAGGGTGCTGAAGAATCAAGAGGTGTTCGCCCGCGATCAGGCCGGCAAACGTGGAGAAAAACAGCCAGCTGGCGGCTATCACGGCCTGTTCGACACCCATCCGGATAACGACAGGCGCCTGCAGCAGGTATTGGGCCCCGCGCGAGCTCTGGCGACCGGGCAGCAGGAGGTCAATCGCCAGGCGTTTCTCAAGCGCCTCGAAGGGTTGCCGTTCGGCGATTCGGCCGAGACCGGCGTGCGCCGGGGGCAGCGCTTCTATCATGCGCCCTTGAATTTCACCCTGGCGTTTCCGGACGGCTGGAACATTCTCAATCGGCCTGACACCTTGATCGGGCATACCGCCGATCAGCAGGCCTTTATCGCCATGACCCTGGAAGCCAATCCGCAGAACCTTTCGCCCGAACAGCTCCTGCACCAACGCGTCGGTGGTCAGCGTTTGATCGATGGCGTCGAGCTGCGGCAGGCCGGGTTGCACGGCTATAGCGCGGTGATCGGCGGTCAGGCGGCCAGGCGCGTGGCGGTTCTCCGGCATGGCGCGCGGGATTATTTGTTCGTTGCGGCGGTGCGGGGGAGGGGCTCGCTGGAAGCGCAGGATGAGCGATTCCTGGCGGTAATCAAGAGTCTACGCCCGCTTACCGCGGCCGAGCGTAAACTCGCCGAACCGCTGCGCATCCATCTGATCCAAGCCCGGCCAGGCCAAAGCATGGCGGCGCTGGCCAAGCAGAGCAAGCTGCCGGGCGATGCGCTCGGCACCTTGCGTTTATTGAATAATCTCTACCCCACTGGCGAGCCGAAACCTGGCGACTGGTTGAAAGTCGTGCGTTGAACCTGCCCTTCCGGGCGCATGCGTCAGTCTTGTGCAGCTGTATGCAACTTGCGTATCCTCGGCCGCCTGCCTGTCAACAGCCCAAAGCGGAAATGCCACTATGTCTGATCTGAAAACAGCCGCTCTCGAATATCACGCCAATCCCCGTCCGGGTAAGCTGAGTGTCGAGCTAACCAAACCCACCGCAACCGCTCGCGACCTGTCGCTGGCATATAGCCCGGGTGTCGCTGAACCTGTGCGTGAAATCGCGCGTGATCCGGAGTTGGCGTACCGCTACACCGGCAAGGGCAACCTGGTGGCAGTTATTTCCGACGGTACTGCGATTCTGGGTCTTGGCGACCTCGGCCCGCTGGCCTCCAAGCCGGTCATGGAAGGTAAAGGCGTGTTGTTCAAGCGCTTCGCCGGCATCGACGTGTTCGATATCGAAGTCGAGTCCGAAAGCCCGCAGGCCTTTATCGATACCGTGCGCCGCATCTCCATCACCTTCGGCGGTATCAACCTGGAAGACATCAAGGCGCCCGAGTGCTTCGAGATCGAGCGCACCCTGATCGAGCAGTGCGATATTCCGGTCTTCCACGATGATCAGCATGGCACCGCCATCGTCACCGCCGCCGGTATGATCAACGCCCTGGAAATCGCCGGTAAGACCCTGCCGGAAGCGCAAATCGTCTGCCTTGGCGCCGGCGCTGCGGCCATTTCCTGCATGAAGCTGCTGGTCAGCATGGGTGCCAAGGTCGAGAACATCTACATGATCGACCGTAAGGGTGTGATCCACTCCGGGCGTGACGATCTGAACCAGTACAAAGCCGTTTTCGCCCACGAAACCCCTAAGCGCACCCTGTCCGACGCGCTGGACGGTGCCGATGTGTTCGTTGGTCTCTCCGGTGCCAACCTGCTCAGCCAGGAAGATCTGATGCGTATGGCGCCGTCGCCTATCGTCTTCGCCTGCTCCAACCCGGATCCGGAAATCAAACCGGAACTGGCGCATGCCGCGCGCAACGATGTGATCATGGCAACCGGCCGCTCGGATTACCCGAACCAGGTCAACAACGTGCTCGGCTTCCCCTTCATCTTCCGCGGTGCGCTGGACGTTCGTGCGACCCGCATCAACGAAGAAATGAAGATCGCCGCCGCGTTGGCCCTGCGCGATCTGGCCAAACTGCCGGTTCCACAGGAAGTTTGCGATGCCTATGGCGGTATCGCTCTGGAATTCGGCCGCGAGTACATCATTCCGAAGCCGATGGACCCACGCCTGATCACCGTCGTCTGCGATGCGGTAGCCAAGGCGGCCATCGAAAGCGGCGTGGCGACCCTGCCTTATCCCAAGCACTACCCGCTGCAGTCGGTGGATGACGTGTTTAACGGCTAAGCCGCTGTTCGCAAGCAATAGAAAACCCGCTTCGGCGGGTTTTTTATTGGAGCCGGATTCAACTTGTGCGGTTTCGATCTGCCCGTCGTGCAGGCGGCTTGCGGCTCTTGCTAGAACAGATCGATAGGGGCCACCTCGTCGGCCGGTAGAGGGCTGCCTGGAATACCGAGGGTGGGGTCGAGCTCGCTCATCGGTGGCGGCGAATCTTCGCTTTTGAACAGTTCGAAGTAGGCATCCGGCGTTCCCGGCAAGGCGGCGCGGCCGCTATAGGGGTCGATACGCAGGGTCAAAATACCTTCCGGCTCGGCGGGCAGGTGGCTCGGCCGGTCTTTCAGGGCTGCACTCATGTAGCTCATCCAGATCGGCAGGGCGACGGTGCCGCCGTATTCGTTGCGACCCAGGCTTTCCGGCTGGTCGAAACCGGCCCAGACCGTGGTGACGTAATCGCCGTTGTAACCGGAGAACCAGCTGTCCTTCGACTCGTTGGTGGTGCCGGTCTTGCCTGCCAAGTCGTCACGGCCCATGGCCAGTGCGCGTCTGCCGGTGCCGCGCTTGATCACGTCCTGCAGCATGCTGGTCATGATATAGGCCGTGCGCTCATCGATAATGCGTGGCGCTGCTACAGGTTCGTCCGTGGGCACCGCCGGTGCGCTTGTCTCGCTGGCGATATCGCTTTCGGGGGGCGCGACAGATGCTTTTGCGGCTTTGGGAGTACTAGGTGGATTGGCGATATACAGGGTTTCGCCATGTCGGTTGTCGATGCGCTCGATCAGATAGGGCTGGGTTTTGTAGCCGCCGTTGGCGAATACGGTCCAGCCCGTGGCGATCTCCATGGGCGTCAGATTTGCCGTGCCGAGGGCCAGGGAAAGATTGTGTGGTAGTTCCTGCTTGTTGAAACCGAAGTGGCTGACGTAATCGACTGTGTAATCGATACCCAATGCCTGTAGCAGGCGAATCGATACCAGGTTGCGCGACCTGTACAGTGCTTCGCGCAGGCGGATTGGGCCCAGGAAGGTGTTGTTGTCGTTCTTCGGGCGCCAGGCCTCGCTCATGCCCGCCTCCTGGAAAACGATGGGCGCATCGTTAACCAGGCTGGCGGCGGTATAGCCGCTATCCAGCGCGGCGCTGTAAACGAAGGGCTTGAAACTGGAGCCGGGCTGGCGTTTAGCCTGAATGGCGCGGTTGTAGTTGCTCTGCTCGAACGAGAAACCGCCCACCAGTGCGCGGATCGCGCCCGTGTGCGGGTCGAGAGAAATCAGTGCGCTCTGCGCCAGCGGTAATTGGCTGAAGTGCAGGCTACCGTCTTCTAGGCGGCGGATGCGCACCAGGTCGCCGACTTGGGCGACATCTGCAGGTTGCTGCGGGCGCGGACCAAGGCTGTTGGTATTGAGGAACGGGCGAGCCCATTTCATGTTGTCCCAGGCAATGGCCTCTTCCTTGCCGTCACGCAGGAGCACGAGAATTCCGCTCTTCTCCACTTGCGTCACGATCGCCGGTTCCAGTCCGCCCAGCGACGTATGTTTCGCCAACTCGGCCAGCCAGGTTTCTTGGGTCATCCCCGGCAGTCTGCTCTCCGGTCCGCGATAGCCGTGTCGTTGATCGTAGGCGATCAAACCGTCGCGCACGGCCGTATTGGCTGCGCGTTGCAAATCGCTGGGTACGGTGGTGAAAACATTGAATCCTTCCGTATACGCATCGCTGCCATAGCGCCCGACCATTTCTGCGCGGGCCATCTCCGCGACATAGGGCGCAGCGAGTTCGGGGCTTGGACCGTGGTAGCTGGCACTATTGGGTTCGGCCAAGGCGCTTTCATAGCGCTGTTGATCGATGCGCCCAAGCCGGTGCATGCGACCAAGAATCCAGTCGCGGCGGGCTTTGGCGCGCTCGGGATTGGTCAGTGGGTTGAAGCGTGAAGGGGCCTTGGGCAAGCCGGCAATCATCGCCAGCTGTGCCAAACTGAGTTCGCTGATGGACTTGCCGTAATACACCTGGGCGGCAGCCTCGATGCCATAAGCGCGATGGCCCAGATAAATTTTGTTGACGTACAGCTCGAGGATCTCATTCTTGCTCAGCTCACGCTCTATCTGCAGGGCGAGCAGGATCTCGTTGATCTTGCGCGAAAAGCTTCGCTCGCTGGTAAGGAAGAAATTCTTCGCCACCTGCATGGTGATGGTGCTGCCGCCGGTTTGAATCTGCCCGCTTCGCAATATTTGCGTGGCAGCGCGCAGCAGGCTGGTCACGTCGACGCCATAATGGTTTGCAAAATTGTCGTCTTCGGCGGAAAGCAGTGCGCTGATGAAGTCGGGGGGGATGTCCGCAAAGTCGATTGGCGAGCGGCGCATCTCGCCGAATTCTGCGATCAGCTTGGCATCGTTGCTGTAGACCCTCAGGGGGATTTGCAGCTGAATACTGCGCAAGGATTCGACGGATGGCAGGCTAGGGCTAAGATAAAGAAAGGCCCCGCTTAAACTGAGTAGCAGCCCACAAAAAATGGCGACACCCGACCAGCAAAAAAGCTTTAGCAAACGCATCAAGATTTTAGGATTTCCAGAAAAAAGAATGAGTTAAAAGGAAGAGAAGGTAAAAAGGGGAAAACTGTTCACATTATAAGCGGTTTTTTTGCCAGGGAGCCATTTGCGCTTCTGTCAAGACTGTTATTTAATGTGAAAAAACATAAATAGTCCGTAAGTTGCGGATGCCAATAGGAATTCGGTCGTGCTAGGGCTCTTCAATAAGAAAGCGAATACGCTACTCGGGATCGATATCAGTTCGACCTCCGTCAAGCTCCTCGAGTTGAGTCGCTCCGGAAGCCGCTACAAAGTAGAGGCTTACGCTGTCGAGCCGCTCCCACCCAATGCTGTGGTCGAAAAGAACATCGCCGAACTGGAGGGCGTTGGTCAGGCGCTTACGCGTGTGCTGGCTAAAGCCAAGTCCGGAGTGAAAACGGTAGCCGTTGCGGTAGCGGGCTCGGCGGTGATCACCAAAACGATCGAAATGGAGGCCGGCCTTTCCGACGACGAGTTGGAGAACCAGCTGAAAATCGAAGCCGATCAGTACATCCCTTATCCTTTGGAGGAGGTGGCTATCGATTTCGAGGTGCAGGGCGCTTCGCCACGTAACCCCGATCGCGTTGAGGTATTGCTTGCAGCCTGCCGTAAGGAAAATGTCGAGGTCCGTGAAGCCGCACTCGCGCTGGCCGGGCTGACGGCCAAGGTCGTGGACGTCGAAGCCTACGCACTGGAGCGCGCATACGGCCTGCTTGCGCAGCAGCTGGGCGGCGAAGGCGACGAGTTGACAGTCGCGGTGGTCGATATCGGTGCAACCATGACCACGCTAAGCGTTCTGCACAATGGCCGTACCATCTATACGCGCGAACAGTTGTTCGGCGGCAGGCAGCTTACCGAGGAAGTTCAGCGCCGCTATGGCCTATCGGTAGAAGAGGCCGGTCTCGCTAAAAAGCAGGGTGGCCTTCCCGACGACTATGACACCGAAGTATTGCAACCGTTCAAAGAGGCGGTCGTTCAGCAGGTCTCGCGCTCATTGCAATTCTTCTTCGCCGCAGGCCAGTTTCATGATGTCGATTACATCCTTCTGGCAGGTGGTACCGCTTCCATCCCAGACCTCGACCGGCTGATTCAACAAAAAATCGGTACGCAAACCCTGGTGGCCAATCCTTTTGCCGAAATGGCGTTGAGCAGCAAGGTCAATGCGGGTGCGTTGGCGAGTGATGCTCCGGCACTGATGATTGCCTGTGGCTTGGCGATGAGGAGTTTCGACTAATGGCGCGGATTAACCTTCTTCCTTGGCGCGAGCAGCTACGCGAGGAGCGCAAACAGCGCTTTTTGGTTGCGCTCGCGGGCGTCTTGATAGTCGCTGCTGGCGTAGTGTTTTTGGGTGACCAATACTTGAATGGCGCCATTGAACGACAAAACGCACGCAACGCATTTATAAAAAAAGAAATTGCGGTGCTGGATGCTCGTATCAAGGAAATCAGTGAGCTGAAAACCCGGCGTGAACAATTGATTGAACGGATGAAAATCATCCAGGATTTGCAGGGTAACCGCCCGATCATCGGTCGGGTCTTCGATCAGTTAGTGAGGACTTTGCCGGATGGCGTCTATTTCACCGCGCTAAAAATGAAGGGGAAGAGTATTTCTATAGTCGGTGCGGCCGAGTCAAATAATCGAGTATCCAACTTAATGCGTAATCTGGATGCGTCCGATTGGCTGACTTCGCCAAATCTCACAGAGGTAAAATCGGTTACGGCAGGCGCGGTGGATCAAGCCAATGTGTTCCAGCTTACTGTGCAGCAGACGCAGCCGAAGCTGGAAGCTGAGGAGGCTAAGAAATGAGTTTTAGTGAATCGTTAGAAGGCCTGCGTAAGCTGGAGTTAAGTGAGCTTGATTTAAACAATGTTGGTTCCTGGCCGGTCGCGGTAAAGTTTATTGCGGGTGTGTTGATATTGCTGTTGGTGTTGGGGTTGGGCTACAACTTCCACCTGAAAGATCTGCAGGAGCAATTGACGCGGAGTCAAGCTGAAGAGGTCGCACTCAAAGGACAGTTTTCCAGCAAAGCATCCCAGGCCGCTAACCTTGAAGCATATAAAGAGCAAATGCAGGAAATGGAGGTTTCATTCGGTGCATTGCTTAGGCAGCTGCCTAGCGATACCGAAGTTCCAGGGCTGCTGGAGGATATAACCCGTACCGGGTTGGGCAGTGGTTTGGAATTTGAAGCTATTAAATTGCTTCCTGAAGTGACGCAGCAATTTTATATCGAGCTCCCTATCGAGATAAAAGTAATCGGTACGTATCACGATGTGGCTACTTTTGTGACCGGCGTCGCGAGCCTTCCGCGTATTGTAACTTTGCACGATTTTGAACTGCTGCCGTCCAGTTCTGGTAGTACATCGAAGCTGCGCTTGAGCGTTTTGGCCAAAACTTATCGCTATAACGATAAGGCAGAGGAACAAGGCAAAGTGCAAAAGCCCAAGAAAGGGGCGAAAAAATGATTCGTTTTAGCCTCGTATGCGTGTTTGCTTTGGGTTTGGCTGGCTGTGGCGCCAATCATGATTTTTCCGATTTGCAGTCTTATATGGATGAAGCTCGTGCTCGCCCGCCAGGCGCGATCGAGCCAGCGCCCAAGTTCATGCCCTATGAAAGCTTTACTTATAGTGCCGCTGCCATGCGTAGTCCGTTTCAGCCACCAGTGAAAATTGAAATGCTGAGTCGGCAGAAGGGCTCGAAAGAAATCAAGCCTGACGAAGCAAGAGTCAAGCAGTTCCTCGAAGGATTCAATATCGAAGTTTTCGAGATGGTGGGTACGCTTTCCAACGATAACGGCATGTTTGCGTTGGTAAATGGTGCCGGCGGCGTCCATCGGGTAAAAGTGGGCGATTATCTGGGCCGGAATTATGGCCGAATAATCGCTATCGACGAATCCAAGGTCGATGTGATTGAAATCGTTCCAGATGGTGAGGGTGGTTGGCTGGAGCGGCCGCGCAGTATCTCCCTTAAGGAGCGCTCTTAAATGAGCGGAGTGAAGATGAAAAAAAATAATCGATCTGCCCAACGGAACCTGAAAATGAACAGCTCTTTTTCGCGTCTAGGTCTTCCCCTGTTGGCGCTGTTGATGTCGCCAGAAATACTGGCAGCTAACTTACAGGCTTTGGATGTGGCCGCATTGCCAGGTGATCGTGTCGAACTGAAATTATCGTTCGACGAGCCCGTGCTCGCTCCTCGCGGATACACCATCGAGCAACCAGCACGCATTGCCCTCGACTTGCCCGGAGTATCCAATAAGCTGGGTACGAAAAACCGAGAGTTGGGTGTGGGTAATGCGCGCAGCGTGACTGTGGTCGAGGCGAAAGACCGCACGCGCTTGATAATCAATCTGACCACTCTTGCGCCCTACAACACTCGCGTTGAGGGTAATAACCTTTATGTCATGGTCGGCGATGGCGTTAAATCCAATATGACTAGCTCGGCCGCTGTGGCCGTAGCGCCAGTAAGTAAGTCTGCTGCAGCCAAGGTATATGGCCCGCAGGCGCGAGTAATCAACAATATTGATTTCCAGCGCGGCGAACAGGGTGAGGGGAATGTCGTCATTACACTTTCCGATGCTTCTGTCAGCCCCGATATACAGGACCAGGGTGGTAAAATTCGTCTGGACTTTATGAAGACTCAGCTGCCGGATTCCTTGCGCGTACGTCTCGACGTAAAGGATTTTGCAACCCCGGTGCAGTTCGTGAGTGCGACGGGTTCTACAGATAAGGCCAGCATCGTTATCGAGCCGACGGGCTTCTATGACTATCTGGCTTATCAGACCGATAATAAGCTCACCTTGAGTATCAAGCCGCTTACACAGAGCGACGTAGAGAAGCGTAAAGCTGAGCGTTTCGCTTATACCGGTGAGAAGTTATCGCTGAATTTTCAGAATATTGACGTGCGCTCGGTGCTGCAGTTGATAGCCGATTTTACCGACTTGAATCTAGTTGCAAGCGATACGGTGAAAGGTGATATCACCCTGCGGCTACAAAATGTGCCTTGGGACCAAGCCTTGGACTTGGTACTTAAAACAAAAGGGCTGGATAAGCGTAAGGTTGGTAACGTGCTCCTCGTCGCCCCGGCGGATGAAATCGCTGCACGTGAGCGTCAGGAACTCGAGTCACAAAAACAAATTGCAGAACTTGCCCCCCTACGTCGTGAGTTGATTCAGGTTAACTATGCAAAAGCCTCGGATATGGCAAAACTTTTTCAGTCGGTCACCAGCGCTGAAGATGCAGGCGATGATCGTGGCTCAATAACAGTGGATGACAGAACCAATAGTATTATCGCCTATCAGACGCAAGAACGACTTGACGAACTGCGTCGCATCGTTGCTCAGCTCGATATACCGGTTCGTCAGGTGATGATCGAGGCGCGAATCGTTGAGGCAAATGTGGACTTTTCCAAGTCTCTAGGGGTTCGCTGGGGTGGGAACTTTAGTAAGGGTAATATGCAGTATTTCGGGCGAGGCCAGCGTATGACTCTTGAGGAGTCGGATGACGGCGACACAATTGAAGTTCCGTTCAATACACCTTTTGTTGACATGGGGGTGGCTGGCGCGAGCTCAGGGATCGGTATCGGGTTCATCACGGACAACTTAGTCTTGGATCTTGAGTTGTCCGCAATGGAAAGTACGGGCAATGGCGAGGTCGTCTCTCAGCCCAAAGTGGTGACATCGGACAAGGAGACCGCCAAGATCCTTAAGGGTACCGAGGTGCCTTATCAGGAGGCCAGCTCCAGTGGAGCGTCTACGACTTCCTTCAAGGAGGCAGCCTTGTCTCTGGAAGTGACGCCACAGATTACGCCTGATAACCGCATCATCATGGAAGTCAAGGTCAATAAGGATTCCGTGGGGCAGGTATTCCAGGGTGTGCCTTCGATTGATACGAACGAGGTGAATGCTAAGGTGTTAGTGGCCGATGGTGAAACCATCGTGATCGGTGGAGTATTCTCCAATACCCAGAACAAGTCGGTCGATAAGGTTCCATTTTTGGGGGACCTGCCATTTATCGGGCGCGTATTTAAGCGCGACGTAGTGCAGAACGAAAAGTCCGAGCTTTTGGTTTTCATCACCCCGCGCATCATGAATAACCAAGCCATTGCGGTGAGCCGTTGATTCAGTGAGCAATTTGATTCTGGTTGGCCCGATGGGGGCAGGGAAAAGCACCATCGGGCGTTTGTTGGCTAAAGAGCTGCGGGTGCCCTTCAAGGATTCCGACAAGGAAATCGAGCAGCGCACCGGGGCGGATATTCCGTGGATCTTCGATGTCGAGGGTGAGGCGGGGTTTCGCGAGCGTGAGCAGGCGGTCATTGTCGAGCTGTGCGAGCTGGACGGCATGGTTCTGGCCACGGGTGGTGGTGCGGTGATGCGGGCGGAGAATCGTGCGGCGCTGCGCCGCGGCGGGCGGGTCGTGTATCTGCATGCCACGGTCGAGCAGCAGATAGACCGTACGTCTCGCGACCGTAATCGCCCTTTGTTGCGCAATGCGGACCCGGGCAAGGTGCTGCGAGAGTTATTGGCGGTCCGGGATCCGTTGTACCGTGAGATCGCGGATATCATCGTTGAGACGGACGATCGTCCGCCTCGTTTGGTCGTGCAGGAAATTTTAGAGCGTCTCGACGCTCTCCCTCCCCGTTAAAGCGCAGCCGAACTGCGCTATCCTACAGGCCTTTTGAATGCGGGGGCCTCATGCAAACTCTTCACGTCGATCTCGGTGAGCGTAGTTATCCCATCTATATCGGTGCCGGGCTGTTGGCGCGTTCCGATCTGCTGACGCCACATATCGCCGGGCGACAAGTCGCTATCGTTACCAATGAAACCGTGGCTCCGCTTTATCTGGAGGCCCTCGAGGTTGCGCTCAGTCGCTTTAATCCGACGTCGATTGTTCTGCCAGATGGCGAGGCATACAAAAATTGGCAAACTCTGCAGCTTATTTTCGATGGCTTGCTTGGCGCCCGACATGACCGTGGCACTACCGTTATAGCGCTGGGTGGCGGTGTGATTGGCGATATGGCGGGGTTTGCCGCTGCCTGTTACCAGCGTGGGGTCAATTTCATCCAGATCCCGACGACCCTGCTTTCGCAAGTGGATTCTTCGGTCGGTGGTAAAACGGGTATCAATCATCCGTTGGGCAAGAACATGGTCGGGGCGTTTTATCAGCCGCAAGCCGTGCTGATCGATACGCAAACGCTGAGCACCTTGCCGGCCCGCGAACTATCGGCCGGTTTGGCGGAGGTCATCAAATACGGGTTGATTTGCGACGAGCCCTTTTTGACCTGGCTGGAAGCCAACATGCCGGCGCTACGCGCTCTGGATCAGGTGGCCTTGACCACGGCAATCGAGCGCTCCTGTGCGGCTAAGGCCCGAGTGGTCGGGGCTGACGAGCGTGAATCCGGGGTGCGTGCCACGTTGAATCTGGGGCACACCTTCGGCCATGCGATCGAGACGCAGCAGGGCTATGGCGCTTGGCTGCATGGCGAGGCGGTGGCGGCGGGTACGGTGATGGCCCTGGAGATGTCGTGCCGGCTCGGTTGGATCCAGCCTGGCGAGCGCGACAGAGCCATTCGTCTATTTCTCGCGGCGGGTTTACCCGTGGTGCCGCCGGCAGACATGTTGCCCGAGCACTTTCTCGAACATATGGCGGTCGACAAGAAGGTGCTCGACGGCCGCTTGCGTTTGGTGCTGTTGCGCGCTATCGGGGAGGCGTTGGTAACCAGCGATTTCCCGCGCGAAGTTTTGAATGCCACGCTTGACGCAGATTACGCCGCATTGGCCGCTCAACTTTGAATATTTTCGGTTTACCCATCAAGAGTGCTCCATGACCAGTTTGCATGCTGACGAGGCTTTTCTCGATCACTATCACTTTACCCACGACCCCTTTGCCTCCAGGGTTCCGGGCTTCAAGTTCTTTCCCGCCCAGCGCAAGCCGGTACTGGGCCAGTTGCACCATCTCGCGCGCTACAGCCAACTGCTGCTGGTAGTGGCTGGGCCGGAGGGCAGTGGCAAAACCCTGTTGCGTCAGGCGTTGGTTGCCAGCACCAACAAGCAGGCGGTTCATACGGTCGTCGTTTCCGCTCAGGGGGCGGAGGACCCCGCTAGCCTGTTCCGTCAGGTCGCTCAGGGGCTGCACATTCAGCGCTTCGAACCGCAGGCGATATTGGCACAGGTTGCGCAGATGGCGTTGACCGGACAAGAAACCTATCTGTTGGTCGATGATGCCGAGCAACTGAGCGACGCTGCATTGACGGGTTTGCTGGGGTTGGCGGCAGGTAACGGCGAGGGCCGTTTGCATGTATTTCTATTTGCCGAGCCGGAACTGGGTGCGCGGCTCGAGGTGTTGGCCGATGGCGAGGAGTGTTTTCATATCATCGACCTGCTGCCTTACACCGAAGAGGAAACCCGCGAGTACCTGACTCAGCGCCTCGAAGGTGCGGGTCAGGGGTTGGAGGTTTTTTCAGATGGGCAGCTTTCGTCTATCGATGAGCGGGGCGAAGGGTGGCCGGGGAAAATCAACCAGGTGGCCCGGGAAATCCTGATCGACAATATGCTGGCGCAACGCAGTATGGTCAGGCGCGCCGGGTTTGCCGCGAACTTGCCGAAAAAGCATCTATTGGCTCTGGTCGTGGTAGTGGTAGGCGTTCTTGCGGCCTGGCTGATGCAAGGGCGCGAAGCGGCAGAGGTGGCGATACCTGCGCCCTCGGTCGAGCCTCAACAGCCGGCCCCCGTCGCTGCCCAGCAGCCTGCCGCTGGCGACGCGCCGGCGATCGAATTTGCCGGAACCAGCCAGCCCTTGCCGCTCCCTTTGGTCGGCGAGGCTCAACCGGTTATTCGCGAGCCTTTGGCTCAGGCGGCCGGCATGGCTGGCGTCGAAGAGGCGGATGTCGCTGGCGCGTCGGCCGATGATGCTATCCAGCAGCCTCAGGCCGTCACACCGCCGGCCCAAGTGCCTGTCGCTCCAGTGGTTGCACCTGTCGAGGTCGTGCCAGTGCCAGTGCCGGCCCCAGCCCCAATTCCCAAGCCGCAACCCGTTGCGCCAACAAAACCAGCAGTGGTGGCGCAAGCTGACAAGCCGGCGGTTGGGGCCGATTGGTACAGGACGCAAGCAGCTTCGCGCTATACCTTGCAAATATTGGGCGCGCGGGCGGAGAGCAGCGCCCAAACCTTTGTGCGTGAGCATGGCGCGCAATACCGCTATTTCAAAAAGCAGCATCAGGGGCGTCCGCTGTATGTGGTGACCTATGGTAGCTTCGCCACCCGGCAGGAAGCTCAAGTTGCGCTGCAGGGCCTGCCGGCCAGCGTGCAGGCCGGTAAACCCTGGCCAAGGACGTTCGCCAGTATTCGCCAGGAGCTTGTTTCCACCCCCTGATGAATATGGAAAGTGACTGATTGGTCGATAACACGACCTTTTAGTCGATTCCTTCGGTTTTGCGACATTCGCTTTCGGTGAGTCGTCACGAAGATTTGTGACGATTCAGGTGGATATGTACAATGACCTCCCTTTTGCCTGCGCAAAGCTGGAGCACGCTCCTGCGCGTATGGTAAGTAGTTGAATTAGAAAGCAATTTGCCTGATGTATAGGCTGTCTGGTGAGAGTTCTCTATGAAAGCAGGTCTGTACCATCCTGATGAATTCAAGGATAACTGCGGCTTCGGCTTGATCGCCCATATGCAAGGTGAGGCGAGCCATCACCTCCTGCAAACCGCTATCGAAGCGCTCACCTGCATGACCCACCGTGGCGGCATCAACGCCGATGGTAAAACGGGAGACGGCTGCGGCCTGCTGATCCAGAAACCGGATCGGTTTCTGCGCGCAGTGGCCAAAGAAACCTTCGCCGTCGAGCTGCCCAAGCAATACGCGGTGGGCATGGTGTTCTTCAATCAGGATCCGGTAAAAGCCGAAGCCGCGCGCGAGCACATGAATCGCGAAATCCTGGCTGCCGGTCTCAGCCTGATCGGCTGGCGCAAGGTGCCGATCGACACCAGTGTGCTCGGCCGTCTGGCGCTCGAGCGCCTGCCGCAAATCGAACAGGTCTTCATCGGCGGCGACGGTTTGTCCGACCAGGCGTTCGCCATCAAATTATTCAGCGCCCGCCGTCGTTCCTCGGTGGCCAACGCCGACGACAGCGACCACTACATTTGCAGCTTTTCGCACAAGACCATCATCTACAAAGGCCTGATGATGCCGGCCGATCTGCAGCAGTTCTACCCGGACCTGGGTGACGAGCGCCTGCAGACCGCGATTTGCGTGTTCCACCAGCGTTTCTCCACCAACACCCTGCCGAAGTGGCCGCTGGCGCAACCGTTCCGTTTCCTCGCGCACAACGGCGAGATCAACACCATCACCGGCAACCGTAACTGGGCCCAGGCGCGGCGTACCAAGTTCGCCAACGCGCTGATTCCCGACCTCAATGAGCTGGGGCCGCTGGTCAACCGCGTCGGTTCCGACTCATCGAGCATGGACAACATGCTCGAACTCATGGTCACCGGCGGCATCGACCTGTTCCGCGGCGTGCGCATGATCATTCCGCCGGCCTGGCAGAACGTCGAGACCATGGACGCCGATCTGCGTGCGTTCTATGAGTACAACTCCATGCACATGGAGCCCTGGGATGGTCCGGCTGGCGTGGTGCTGACCGACGGTCGCCATGCCGTCTGCCTGCTCGATCGCAATGGCCTGCGCCCGGCGCGCTGGGTCACCACCACCAATGGCTATATCACCCTGGCGTCGGAAATCGGCGTATGGGACTACCAGCCCGAGGACGTGATCGCCAAAGGTCGCGTCGGTCCGGGGCAGATCCTCGCCGTGGATACCGAAACCGGCCAGGTGCTGGGCACCGACGACATCGACAACCGTCTGAAGTCGCGTCATCCATATAAGCAGTGGCTGCGCAAGAGTGCCCAGCGCATTCAGGCCACCCTGGACGACAACGACCACGGTTCGGCGTTCTACGATGCCGATCAGCTCAAGCAGTACATGAAGATGTACCAGGTCACCTTCGAGGAGCGCGATCAGGTGCTGCGGCCGTTGGCCGAGCAGGGTCAGGAAGCGGTCGGTTCGATGGGCGACGACACGCCGATGGCGGTGCTGTCGCAGCGCGTGCGCTCGCCTTACGACTACTTCCGTCAGCAGTTCGCCCAGGTCACCAACCCGCCGATCGACCCGCTGCGCGAAGCCATCGTCATGTCGCTGGAGATCTGCCTCGGTGCCGAGCGCAATATCTTCGAAGAGTCGCCGGAACATGCGAGCCGGGTGATCCTCAGCTCGCCGGTGATCTCGCCGGCCAAGTGGCGCACCCTGACGACCCTGGAACGTCCGGGGTTCGAGCGTCAGATTATCGACATGAACTATGACGAGTCGCTCGGCTTGCAGGCGGCCGTGCGCAATATGGCCGATCAGGCCGAAGAGGCGGTGCGCGCGGGCAAGACCCTGTTGATCCTCAGCGACCGGCATATCGCTCCGGGCAAGTTGCCGGCCCATGCCTCGCTGGTCACCGGCGCCGTGCACCATCGTCTGACCGAAAAGGGCCTGCGTTGCGACTGCAACATCCTGATCGAAACCGCCACCGCCCGCGACCCGCACCACTACGCGGTGTTGCTCGGCTTCGGCGCCTCGGCGGTCTATCCGTTCCTCGCGTACGAGGTGTTGGGCGATCTGATCCGCACCGGCGAAGTGCTCGGCGATCTCTATGAAGTGTTCAAGTACTACCGCAAAGGCATCTCCAAGGGCCTGCTGAAGATCCTCTCGAAGATGGGTATCTCCACGGTCGCGTCCTACCGCGGCGCGCAGTTGTTCGAGGCGGTTGGCCTGGCCGACGAAGTTACCGAGCTGTGCTTCCGTGGCGTTGCCAGCCGGATCAAGGGCGCGCGTTTCGTCGACCTTGAAGCCGAGCAGAAGATGCTCGCGGCCGAGGCCTGGAACAACCGCAAGCCGATCCAGCAGGGCGGCCTGCTCAAGTTCGTCTACGGCGGCGAGTACCACGCCTACAACCCGGACGTGGTCAGCACCCTGCAAGTCGCGGTGCAGCAAGGCAACTACGAGAAGTACAAGGAATACAGCGCCCTGGTGGACACCCGCCCGGTGTCGATGATCCGCGACCTGCTCAAGCTGAAACTGGCCGAGCAGCCGCTGAGCCTCGATCAGGTCGAGCCGCTGGACAGCATTTTCAAGCGCTTCGACTCCGCCGGTATCTCTCTCGGCGCACTGTCGCCCGAGGCCCACGAGGCCATCGCCGAGGCGATGAACCGCCTGGGCGCGCGTTCCAACTCCGGTGAGGGCGGCGAAGATCCGGCCCGTTATGGCACGGTGCGTAGTTCGAAGATCAAGCAGGTGGCCACCGGCCGTTTCGGCGTGACCCCGGAATACCTGGTCAACGCCGAAGTATTGCAGATCAAAGTCGCCCAGGGCGCCAAGCCCGGCGAAGGCGGGCAGTTGCCCGGCGGCAAGGTCAACGGCCTGATCGCCCGTCTGCGTTATGCGGTACCCGGCGTGACCCTGATCTCGCCGCCGCCGCACCACGACATCTATTCGATCGAGGATCTGTCGCAGCTGATTTTCGACCTCAAGCAGGTCAATCCGGCCGCGCTGGTCTCGGTCAAGCTGGTCGCGGAAGCCGGTGTCGGCACCATCGCCGCCGGTGTGGCCAAGGCCTATGCCGACCTGATCACCATCTCCGGTTATGACGGCGGCACCGGTGCTTCGCCGCTGACCTCGATCAAGTATGCCGGCGCGCCTTGGGAGCTGGGCTTGGCCGAGACCCACCAAGCGCTGCGCGGCAACGACCTGCGCGGCAAGGTGCGGGTGCAGACCGATGGCGGCCTGAAGACCGGCCTCGACGTGATCAAGGCGGCCATCCTCGGCGCCGAAAGCTTCGGCTTCGGCACCGCGCCTATGATCGCCCTGGGCTGCAAGTACCTGCGCATCTGCCACCTGAACAACTGCGCCACCGGCGTGGCCACGCAGAACGACAAGCTGCGCAAGGATCACTTCATCGGCACCGTCGAAATGGTGATGAACTTCTTCACCTTCGTCGCCGAAGAGACCCGCGAGTGGCTGGCCAAGCTGGGCGTGCGCAGCCTGGAGGAGCTGATCGGGCGTACCGATTTGCTGGAGATACTGCCGGGCGAAACCGCCAAGCAGAATCACCTGGATATCAGCCCGCTGCTCGGTAGCGATCTGATTGCCGCCGACAAGCCGCAGTTCTGCCTGGTCGACCGTAACCCGCCGTTCGACCAGGGCCTGCTGGCCGAGAAGATGGTCGAGCTGGCCAAGCCGGCCATCGACGGCCTCCGCGGCGCCGAATTCGAGCTGGATATCTGCAACTGCGACCGTTCCATCGGTGCCCGCGTCTCCGGCGAAATCGCACGCAAGCACGGCAACCAGGGGATGGCCAAGGCGCCGATCACCTTCCGCTTCAAGGGCACCGCCGGGCAGAGCTTCGGCGTATGGAACGCCGGCGGCCTGAACCTGTACCTGCAAGGCGACGCCAACGACTATGTCGGCAAGGGCATGACCGGCGGCAAGCTGGTCATAGTTCCGCCCCAGGGCAGCCCGTTCAAAACCAAGGACAGCGCCATCATCGGCAACACCTGCTTGTATGGCGCCACCGGCGGCAAGCTGTTCGCCGCCGGCACTGCGGGCGAGCGCTTCGCCGTGCGCAACTCCGGTGCGCATACCGTGGTGGAAGGTACCGGCGACCATTGCTGCGAGTACATGACCGGCGGTTTCGTCTGCGTACTGGGCAAGACCGGCTATAACTTCGGTTCCGGGATGACCGGCGGCTTCGCCTATGTGCTCGACCAGGACAACAGCTTCTACGACCGGGTCAACCACGAGTTGGTGGAGATCCAGCGGATCAACAACGAGGCCATGGAGGCCTACCGCAGCCACCTGCAACGTGTGTTGAGCGAGTATGTGCAGGAGACCGCCAGCGAGTGGGGCGCCCACCTGCTGGAGAACCTGGATGACTACCTGCGCAAGTTCTGGCTGGTCAAACCCAAGGCCGCGAGCCTGAAGTCGCTGCTCTCCAGCACCCGCGCCAACCCGCAATAAAGCAGCTGCAAGCGGCAAGCCCTAAGCTGCAAGTTAGAAGCAGCTCCGGGGTTGCCGACCCAACGTGATTGTCTTGTGGCTTGAGGCTTGAGGCTTGAAGCTGCTGTTAAGAGGTTTGCTATGACTGAACGTCTGAATAACGACTTCCAGTTCATCGATGTCGGGCGTAAAGACCCGAAGAAGAAGCTGTTGCGTCAGCGCAAGAAAGAATTCGTCGAGATCTACGACAACTTCAAGCCGGCCCAGGCGGCCGACCAGGCGCACCGTTGCCTGGGTTGCGGCAACCCCTATTGCGAGTGGAAGTGCCCGGTGCACAACTTCATTCCCAACTGGCTGAAACTGGTGTCCGAGGGCAACATCCTCGCCGCCGCCGAGTTGTCGCACCAGACCAACACCCTGCCGGAAGTCTGCGGCCGCGTCTGCCCACAGGATCGTCTGTGCGAGGGCGCCTGTACCCTGAACGACGGCTTCGGCGCGGTGACCATCGGCTCGGTGGAGAAATACATCACCGATACCGCGTTCGCCATGGGTTGGCGTCCGGATATGTCGCGCGTGGTGCCGACCGGCAAGCGTGTCGCGGTGATCGGTGCCGGCCCGGCCGGGCTGGGTTGCGCCGACGTGCTGGTGCGCAACGGCGTGACCCCGGTGGTGTTCGACAAAAATCCGGAAATCGGCGGTTTGCTGACCTTCGGCATTCCTGAGTTCAAGCTGGAAAAGACCGTGCTGAGCAATCGCCGCGAAGTCTTCACCGGCATGGGCATCGAGTTCCGCCTGAACACCGAAATCGGCAAGGACGTGACCATGGAGCAACTGCTCGCTGAGTACGACGCCGTATTCATGGGCATGGGCACCTACACCTACATGAAGGGCGGCTTCCCTGGGGAAGACCTGCCAGGCGTCTACGACGCGCTGGATTTCCTGATCGCCAACGTCAACCGCAACCTCGGTTTCGAGAAGTCGGCGGAAGACTTCATCGACATGAAGGGCAAGCGCATCGTCGTGCTCGGTGGCGGCGACACCGCCATGGACTGCAACCGCACCTCGATCCGTCAGGGCGCCAAGAGCGTCACCTGCGCCTATCGTCGCGACGAAGAGAACATGCCGGGCTCGCGCAAGGAAGTGAAGAACGCCAAGGAGGAGGGCGTGAAATTCCTATTCAACCGCCAGCCCATCGCCATCGTCGGCGAGGACAAGGTCGAAGGCGTGAAAGTGGTCGAGACCCGTCTCGGCGAACCGGACGCCCGCGGCCGCCGCAGCCCCGAGCCGATTCCGGGCTCCGAAGAAATCATCCCGGCCGAAGCCGTGCTGATCGCTTTCGGCTTCCGCCCGAGCCCGGCGCCCTGGTTCGAGCAGTTCAGCATCGACACCGATAGCCAAGGCCGCGTGATCGCGCCCGAGCAGAGCAAGTTCAAGCACCAGACCAGCAACCCGAAAATCTTCGCCGGCGGCGATATGGTGCGCGGTTCCGATCTGGTGGTGACGGCGATCTTCGAAGGGCGCAACGCCGCCGAAGGCATTCTGGACTATCTCGGCGTTTGATTCGTAGGATGGGTTAGCCGTAGGCGTAACCCATCGCCACGCTTGATGGGTATCGCTTCGCTCAACCCATCCTACGACTTGTAGCTTGTAGCTTGTAGCTTGTAGCTCTCGCGAAGCGAGTCAAATCGTCGCAATGGATAAAAGGCACGGCACCCGCCGTGCCTTTTGTTTTGCGGTCTGCGAAAATGCCCGCACTTTTTTGTGGCCTGCCATCCGTGGCGGCCACCCTTCGGGCCGTCGCTGCGCGACGTGAAAAATGACTCCCGGAAATTTTTTGCCGCTTGTAATTGCTCAGGAATTGCCATGACCGCCCTGAAGAACGACCGTTTTCTGCGTGCCCTGCTCAAGCAGCCCGTCGATGTCACGCCCGTGTGGATGATGCGCCAGGCCGGTCGTTATCTGCCGGAGTATCGTGCCACCCGCGCCAAGGCCGGCAACTTCGTCAACCTGATGAAGAACCCCGAGCTGGCCTGCGAGGTCACCATCCAGCCGCTCGATCGCTACCCCCAGCTGGACGCGGCGATTCTGTTCTCCGATATCCTGACCATCCCCGATGCTATGGGCCAGGGCCTGTATTTCGAAACCGGCGAAGGTCCGCGCTTCAAGAAGGTCATCAGCTCCATGGCCGATATCGAGGCCCTGCCGATTCCCGATCCGGAGAATGACCTGGGTTATGTGATGGACGCCGTGCGTACCATCCGCAGCGAGCTGAACGGCCGCGTACCGCTGATCGGCTTCTCCGGCAGCCCTTGGACCCTGGCCACCTATATGGTCGAAGGCGGATCGAGCAAGGACTTCCGCAAGTCCAAGGCCATGCTCTACGACAATCCCCAGGCCATGCACGCGCTGCTCGACAAGTTGGCGCAGTCGGTCACCGCTTATCTCAACGGGCAGATCAAGGCCGGCGCCCAGGCGGTGCAGATTTTCGATTCCTGGGGTGGTTCGCTGTCGGCAGCGGCCTATCAGGAGTTCTCCCTGGCCTATATGCAGAAAATCGTCGATGGCCTCATCCGCGAGCACGAGGGGCGCCGCGTGCCGGTGATCCTGTTTACCAAGGGTGGCGGTCTGTGGCTGGAGTCCATGGCGGACAGCGGTGCCGAAGCCCTGGGCCTGGATTGGACCTGCGATATCGGCAGTGCCCGCGCCCGCGTCGGTAACAAGGTGGCCCTGCAGGGCAATATGGACCCGAGCGTGCTGTACGCCAACCCAGCGGCGATCCGCGCCGAGGTGGCGCGCATCCTCGCCAGTTACGGCCAGGGCTCGGGCCAGGTGTTCAACCTCGGCCACGGCATCACCCCGGAAGTCGACCCGGCCCATGCTGGCGCCTTCTTCGAAGCGGTGCATGAGTTGTCGGCGGCTTATCACCGTTAAGGCCGTGGACAGGCGTCCGGTGGCCTCGTAGCCCGGATGCAATCCGGGGAAAACTGTGCGGCTGACAGCGCTTCCCGGATTGCATCCGGGCTACAAAAGCGCGCCTTGCACATAAACATCGGACGACCGGCCCAATAGCGAAAGCGCTGCCTGCTCAGGGCCTTGGCGCGCTCGCCAAGGCTTGTTGCTTGTCCAGGCTATTGGCCA
>NZ_CAMPHN010000049.1 GCF_946885885.1 uncultured Pseudomonas sp. | reverse complement strand
ATGGCGAGATTTTTCGCGGCAACGCGGCTTGCGCTGAAACGGCAACAGACCCTAGGCTCGACCGATGAACGACGAACTCTATCCTTACGACGATCTAGCCCAGCAATTGCATCGCCTACTGCGCGAAGCGCCCGGCGGAATCAGCGAGTACCAGCTGATTCAACACCTTAAAGATCGCCATTGCACGCATATCCCCAACCTACCGCTGACCGACAAGCTGGTGCTGTTCCGCACCCATTTCCTGGTGTTCAACGCGCTTTACCGGCTGCGTGACCAACTGCTGGCCGATCAAAGCGCCTTTCTCCAGATCAGCCCCCTGTGCGTCCAGCTGCTGCCCTACCAGACCGGCAGCAGCGAGGTCAGCGAGCACGACCCGCTGCGCGACTACTACCTGGACATGAGCCAGCTGAGCAGCACCGACGAGCAGGACGTGGAGAAATTGCTGGCCAGCTTCTGGACGCGTATGCAGGGCGGCGAGGAAAAGCGCGCGGCGCTGGAACTGTTCGAACTGGCCGACGACACACAAGCGCTCGACTTCAGCGTGATCAAGCACCGCTATCGCCAGTTGGTCAGCATCCATCACCCCGATCGGGGCGGCAGCACCTCGCGCCTGCAATCGATCAATAAGGCGATGGAAATCCTGGAACGCTATTACGGGTGAGTTTGAGAGTCCAATTTGCTCTAAAACCGCCCCTCCACTAGAAGAATCCCCACCTATACTGCGGCATAAGGTCGCATAAGTTCGGCCCAGTACCCGGTCTGCTGTCCATGCGCGCCGGGCACTTCGCTGGGGGGCGATCATTATAATAAATGGAGGTATTAGCATGATTCATCACGTAGTGGGACTCTTCACCCACCCTGACCAGGAGTGGCAAGAAATCCGTGGCGAAGAAGAAAGCATCAGCCACATGTACCTCACCCATGTCTTGATTCTCGCGGCTATTCCCGCACTCTCGGCCTTTATCGGCACCACTCAGGTCGGCTGGTCGATTGGCGACCGAGCGCCGGTGATGCTGACGGAAGCCAGCGCCATGCAAATGACCGTTATGTCGTACCTGGCGATGCTCGCCGGTATCGCCGTGATGGGCGCTTTTATCCATTGGATGGCGCGCACCTACGATGCCAGCCCCAACCTGACCCAATGCGTGGTATTCGCGGCTTATACCGCAACCCCGCTGTTCATCGGCGGTTTGGCGGCGCTCTACCCCAATCTATGGCTGGCTATGGCGGTGGGGACCGCAGCCATCTGCTACACGGTGTATTTACTGTATGTGGGCATACCGACCTTTATGGGCATACCGAATGATGAAGGCTTTATGTTCTCCAGCTCGGTATTGGCGGTGGGCCTGGTGGTACTGGTCGCCATGATCGCCTGCTCGGTGATCCTCTGGGGCTTCGGCGTAGGCCCGGTCTACACCAGCTAAACGTCAGTCGATCTGCAGGCCGCCTTCGGGCGGCCTTTTTACTGTCCGCCGCGCGACTGCCATAGCGTCCTGCAATTACAGGGAACCGACGCCGGCATCCATCATTCAAAACTCCATCGTTTGCGTATCGCACGCCTATACGGCAGATGGAGACTTCCCATGATTTCGCATTTTTTCGCCCTGCTGACCCGCCCAGAACGCGCCTGGGTCGAGATAGGTCGCGAAGAGGCTGACAGTAACTCAGGCCATTTCGTCTATCTTCTGCTGTTCGCCCTGCTACCCGCCGTTTGCCTGTTCATCGGCACCCGTTTCGTCGGTTGGAGCCTGGTAGAAGACGAACGTATCCGCCTGGATTTCCCCAGCGCCTTGCAACTGAGCCTGTTGCTGTATCTGACCAGCCTCGCCGGCGTGTTGGTCATGGGCGGCTTTCTGCGCTGGATGTCGCGCACTTTCGAGGCCCAACCCACTTACCAGCAATGCGTAGGCTTCGTCGCCTATCTGTGTACGCCATTTTTCATCGCCGGACTCGGTGCGCTCTATCCGACGCGCTGGGTGGCCATTGCGGTGCTGGTGCTGGCCGGGCTGTATGCCAGTTACCTGCTGTATGTCGGCTTACCGAAATTCATGCATATCGACTATCGACAAGCCTTTCTCTACGCGGTCTCGGCCTGGGGCGTCGGCTTGTTGGTATTGGTCAACCTGCTGGTCGGGATGATCCTGCTCTGGCTGTTGGCGCTCGAACCCGCCTATGAACGCACCGTGCAGCAGGACCAAAGCTACGGCACCCAGGAACAGCGCCCGCAGGACGGACCCGGCGAACGGTAACTGCCCGGTACAAGCGATTACGGCATAATCGCCCGCACACCCAAGCCAGCCATGTCCTTATGCCCGAACATCTGCATGCCCGCGTCGAAGCCTGCTATCAACAGGCCGAAGCCTTTTTCAAACAAACCTTCGTACGTGCCGAAGTCAGCTTCAAGCTCCGCGGACAAAAGGCCGGGGTGGCGCACCTCACGGAAAACAAGCTGCGTTTCAATCCGCAGCTGTACCGGGAAAATCGCGAAGACTTCCTCAAGCAAACGGTGCCCCATGAAGTGGCGCATCTGATCGCTCATCAGCTGTTCGGTTTGAAGATTCAGCCCCACGGCGAGGAATGGCAGTTGATCATGCGCGGCGTCTACCATTTGCCGCCAAACCGCTGCCACAGCTATGCGGTCAAACGCCGCAAAACCAGCCGTTTTATCTACCGCTGCGACTGCCCGCAAGGCGAGTTCCCCTTCTCCGCCCAGCGCCACGCCCTGGTCGCCAAAGGGCGACGCTATTTCTGCCGACGCTGCAAGGAAACCCTGAGTTTTACCGGCGAACAGCGTGTCGAATAAGCAGGTAAACGAAGGGGCTGCTAGAGCACGTAGAACAGCACCGCGATGAAGTGGGTCAGGCTGCCGGCCATCACGAACAGATGCCAGATGCCATGCCAGTGGCGAAAACGGCTGTCGTAGGCGAAGAAGATAATCCCCACGGTGTAGAGCACGCCGCCACCGGCCAGCCAGGCGAAACCCGCCGTGCCCAGGGCGGCGAGCAGCGGCTCGATCGCCACCAGGACGATCCACCCCATCACCGCATAGATCACGATGGACAATACCCGCGCTTCGGAACGCGGCTTGATCTCCTGCAGCATGCCGATCGCCGCCAGCCCCCAGACGATGCCGAACAGCGACCAGCCCCAAGGGCCATGCAGCGTGATCAGGCAAAAAGGCGTATAGCTGCCGGCGATCAGCAGGTAGATCGACAGGTGATCGAGCTTGCGCATCAGCACTTTCGCCGCACCTTGCAGGCTGTGGTAAAGCGTCGAGATGCTGTAAAGCAGAATTAACGTAACGCCGTAAATCGCCACGCTGACGATCTTGCGCGGCTCGCCGTCCAGGCTCGCCAATACCAATAACCAGACCGCGCCGATACAGGCCAGCACAGCGCCGACCAGATGGGTCCAGGCGTTGAGTCGTTCACCGTGATACATGTTTTTCCACTTCGACCAGAATCATGGCAATGGCAAAAACCGCTGCCAACAAGGCGCTCCTCGTGCGCGTTCGGCCGACAGGCTACCGGAAAGCGCAAGGTGATGCCTAGGCACCAGCTTGTGTTTGCCCTGCGAAGTCCGCGCTCTGGTTAGCCAACCACTTTTGCCGCCCGAAGTTCGGCGATGCGCGCGGGCGAACAGCCCAGTTCGGCGAGCACCTGATCGGTATGCGCGCCCAAGGCCGCGCCTATATGCCGGGGCGCGGGCAGGCCGGCGGAGAATTTGATCGGGCAGGCGATCTGCCGCTGCGGCTGGCTGCCGGGGCGCGGCACTTCGCAGACCGATTCGCGGGCGACGAGCTGGGGATGCTCGACCGCCTCGCTCAACGTGAGCATCGGCTCGACGCAGGCATCCAGCTCGGCGAATACCTGGCACCAATCGGCGAAATCGCGCTTCTCAAACTCGATGGCGATCTCGCGCTTCAGTGCCTGCTGCTCGTCCGGTTTGGCCGATAGCCCGCGCGGCGCCAGCTCGGGGCGGCCGATGGCGGCGCAGAGCTGCTGCATGAATTGCGGCTCCAGGCTGCCCACGGCGAACCAGCGGCCGTCGCGGCTGCGGTAGTAGTCGTAGAAGCTGCCGCCGTTGAGCGCCTGGTTTTCCATCTGCGGCTCGACGCCGGCGGCGAGCAAGCCGGCGCCGGCCATGCCGTTCAGGCTGAAGGCGCAATCGGTCATGCTGATGTCCACGTGCTGGCCCAGTCCCGTGGTTTGCCGCTGGATCACCGCGGCCAGCAGGCCGATTGTCCCGTGCAGCGAACCGCCGGCGATATCGGCGGCCTGGATACCCAGCGGCAACGGGCCGCTGTCGCGGCGCCCGGTGTAGCTGGCGACACCAGACAGCGCCAGGTAATTGATGTCGTGGCCGGCGCGGTCCTTGTAAGGCCCGGTCTGGCCGTAACCGGTGATCGATACGTAGATCAGCCCGGGGTTGATCGCCTTGAGCGCCTCGTAACCAACGCCGAGCTTGTCCATCACGCCCGGACGGAATTGCTCCAGAACGATGTCGTACTCGGCGACCAGCTGCTTGACCAACGCCACCGCCTCGGCCTGTTTCAGGTCCAGGGCGATGCTGCGTTTGTTGCGATTGAGGTAGGCGTGGCTGGCGGAAACGTCGCCGTCATAGGGCGGCAGCAGCCGCACCAGGTCGACCCGGCTGGGCGACTCGACACGCAATACCTCGGCGCCCATATCGGCGAGCAGCAGCGAGGCGAACGGTCCCGGTAGCAAGGTGGAGAAATCGAGGATTTTCAGCGCGGACAGCGGGCCGTTCATCGCAATGGTTCCTTATCTGGAAGGGTTATCCGCGCTCGAAGTGCGCTTTGGTAGGGATGACATGGCGGAGCCTTGTCCGCCGCTGGTATCTGGATGGTGGACAAGCCTTCGGCATGTCCACCCTACGAGACTGTAGGCCTTGCGCATAGGATCTACGAAAGCCTCCAATATCGGGCTTCAGAGCTTGAACACGCGCCGGGCGTTGTCGTGAAGAAACTTGGCCTGCACCTCGGCGCTCAGCCCCAGCTCTGCGACCTGGCTCATACAGCGCTCCAGCGATAATTGCGGGAAGTTGGAACCGAACAGTACCTTGTCCTGGCCGTAACTCTGCATGAATTGCAGCAGCTGCGCCGGGTAATAGCGCGGCAGGTAGGCCGAGGTATCGATATAGACGTTATCGTGCTTCCAGGCCACGCCGATCATCTCGTCGGTCCAGGGGTGGCCGATATGCCCGGCGACGATGCGCAGCTCGGGGAAATCCAGCGCCACCTCGTCCAGATAAGGCACCGGCCGCCCGGTTTCCGAGGGCATCAGCGGGCCGGTATGGCCGACCTGGGTGCAGAACGGGATATCCAGCTCGATGCACTTCACGTAGAGCGGGTAGTACAGGCGGTGATTGGGCGGCAACTTCCACAGCCAGGGCACGATACGCAGCGCCTTGCAGCCGAGTTCGTGCACCGCTCGTTCCAGCTCACGCACCGCCGCCAGCGGCTTGCTCAGGTCGACGCTGGCGACGCCAACGAAACGCTCGGGGTAAGCGCGGGTGTATTCGGCTATTTCATCGTTGCTGAAAACCCAGCCCTCGGGCCGGCACCATGCGGCGAGCATCAGCTTGTCCACCCCGGCCTGATCCATCTCAGCGACCGTCTGCTCCGGGCTCAAGGGCTGGTCGAGCAGATGGGCGGAACCGGACTTCTCGAATAGCCGAACCACTTCCGGCAACAATTGACGCGCGCGCCCGTTGGCGGGCTGAGCCCAGGCATCTATGGCGCCGATGGGAGCGGACATGGCGATCTCCTTTGACTCGGGGATGTCGGCTGGCGGGTTGCACCCGCCCTACTACCTTTATTCAAAGCTTCATGCCGCGGCTGATGATCTCTTTCATGATCTCCGAAGTACCGGCGAAGATGCGCTGGATGCGCGCGTTCGCGTACATCTTGCAGATCGGGTATTCCCACATATAGCCCCAGCCGCCGTGCAACTGCACGCCCTCATCGACCACTTTGCCGAGCAGTTCGGTGGTGAACAGCTTGGCCTCGGCGGCCACTTCCGGGGTGAGCTTCTTCTGGTTGTGGTCCATCACGCAGCGGTCGACGAACACCTGGGCCACGTCGATCTGGGTGCGCATCTCAGCCAATTTGAAACGGGTGTTCTGGAAGTGCGAGATCGGCCGATCGAACGCCTTGCGCTCGCGCACGTAATCGATGGTCACCTGCAACGCCGCTTCGGCGCCGGCCACCGCGCCGCAAGCGTTGGTCAAACGCTCCTGGGCGAGCATATTCATCAGGTAGAGGAAGCCGCCCTTGGCGTCGCCCAAGAGGTTTTCTTTGGGCACCTTGACGTTGTTGAAGAACAGCTCAGCGGTGTCCTGGCTCTTCATGCCGAGCTTTTTCAGCGGCGTGCCGCGCTCGAATCCGGGCATACCGCGCTCGACCAGAAACAGGCCCATCGCATGCTTGTTGGCCGGATCGGTCTTGGCCGCGACTATCACCAGGTCGGCCAGGATGCCGTTGGAGATAAACACCTTGGAGCCATTGAGTTCGTAGTGATCGCCCTTGTCCACCGCAGTGGTGCGCATGCCCGCCAGGTCGGAGCCGGCGCTCGGCTCGGTCATCGCCACCGCGAGTATGGTCTCGCCGCTGACGATGCCCGGCATAAAACGCGCCTTCTGCTCCGCGTTGCCGTACTCGGCGATATAGGGGCCGCATAGCGACGAGTGCAGCGGCAGCATAAAGCCCGCTTCGTTGATCATCGCCAATTCCTCGCACATGATCTGCTCGTAGCGAAAATCCTTGAGCCCGGCGCCGCCATATTGCTCGTCCGCCCAGGGCAGCAGGAAGCCCATCTCGCCGGCTTTTTTCCACACCTCGCGGCTGACCATCCCGGCCTCTTCCCACTGCTCCTGATGAGGCAGCACTTCCTTGCGCAAAAAGGCGTTGAATGCGTCGCGGAACATCCGGTGTTCGCTGTCGAAAATAGTGCGCTGCACGGTGGAGTCGCTCCCCTGATGAGTCGTCCCGCAGGTTAGGCGCCGTCGCCCCGCCGGCTCAATGACCCATACGCTCAGGCTCGATTGACCCATTCGGTCAGCCCGCGCTGGCTCTAAGCATTTAGTGACAGGAGACCTGTCAGCAAGTAATAACCCTATACTCACCAGGGTTTATGACGCCCACTCATCGGCGAAACAGTCATGCCCAAACGCTCGTCGTCCCAGCTGCCCCCGCCCATCCATCGTTTCCCGGCCCTGCTGCTCGGTGGGCTCTCGCTATTGCTGCTGGCGGTGTGGATGCTGCCGCCGGGGGCCCAGCAGTGGCTGGACATCGCCTGGTTTCCGGTTGCCCTGCACACCATAGCCGAGTCCTTCGCGATAGCCGTGGCCATCCTGGTGTTTGCCGTCAGTTGGCACGCCTATCGCCCGGAGCGTCCGGCCAACCTGATCGTGCTGGCCTGCGGCTTTCTTGCCGTCGGCCTGCTGGATTTCGCCCACACAATGTCTTACCTGGGCATGCCGACCTTCGTCACCCCGGCCTCGGTGGAAAAAGCCATCGATTTCTGGCTGGCCGCGCGCCTGGTGGCGGCCGCGACCCTGCTGGTCATCGCCTTTCGCCCCTGGCAACCGCTGGCTTCGGCGAACAGCCGCTATCTGCTGCTGGCAGCGGCGCTGCTGCTGGTTGGTGGCGTCTACTTACTGCAACTGGGCTTCCCGCACCTGTGGCCGCGCACCTTCGTTACCGGTTCCGGACTGACTCCATTCAAGATCGCCATGGAATGGTTGATCATCGCCCTGCTGGTGGTGGCAGCCCTGCGCTTCAACCGGCTGCAAAGCGAGGAACAGCCCTACGATGCCCAAGGCATGCTGGTGGCGGTACTGCTATCGATCCTTTCGGAGCTATGCTTTACCGCCTACAGCAACGTCAACGACCTCTTCAGCCTGCTCGGCCATGTCTATAAAGTCATCGCCTACTGCTTCATCTACCGCGTGGTGTTCGTCTCCAGTGTGCGAGCCCCCTATGAACGCCTGAGCGTCGAAATCGCCGAGCGCGAGGCGGCCGAGCAGCGGGTCGAAGTGCTGGCGTTCTACGACGGCCTCACCGGCCTGCCCAACCTGACCCTGCTACAGGATCGCACCGAGCAGGCACTGACCGCCTCCGCCCGCGACCGCACCCATGTGGCGCTGCTCTATCTCGACCTCGATCGCTTCAAGCTGATCAACGACTCGCTCGGCCACTCCTGTGGCGACAACCTGCTGCGCGGCGTCGCCGGACGCCTGCAGTGTTGCGTGCACAGCACCGACACCATCTGCCGGCCGGGCGGAGACAAGTTCGTCATCCTCCTGACCGATATGGACGATACCGAAGAAATCGCCGCAGTACCGGAAACCATCGCCGCTCAATTGGCCCTCCCCTTCAGCGTCCTTGGCCAGAGCATCAGCGTCTCGGCCACTATCGGTATCGCCGTGGCACCGAGCGATGGCCAGGATTTCGAAACCCTGCGACGCAACGCCGAAACAGCCATGTACAAAGCCAAGGGGGCCGGTGGCCGGGCCTGGTGCTTCTACGACTCGACCATGAACGATGAAATGGTCGAACGGCTCAACCTGATCAATGGCTTACGCCATGCCCTCGAGCGCCGGCAACTGCTGCTGCACTATCAATTGCAATTCGATCTGCACAGCGACCGCGTCGTCGGTGCCGAGGCGCTGGTGCGTTGGCAGCACCCGGAGTGGGGCCTGGTGCTGCCGATGCGCTTCATTCCGGTAGCCGAAGAGAGCCAGCTGATCATCCCCATCGGCGAGTGGGTCATCCACCAGGCCTGCCACCAAGCCATGGCCTGGCGCCAGGAGGGTCTGCCGGTTCCGCGGATCGCGGTCAATCTGTCGCCCCTGCAACTGCACAAGGGCAATATCGAGCAAGTGGTGATCGCCGCCCTCGCCGCCAGCGGCCTGCCCGCCTCGGCGCTGGAACTGGAGCTGACCGAATCGAGCCTGATCGACGACACCGAACAGGTGCTGATCACCGTGCAACGGCTCAAGGCCCTGGGGGTGAAGTTGTCGATAGACGACTTCGGCACCGGCTATTCCAGCCTCGCCTACCTGCGCCGCCTGGCGGTGGACAAGCTGAAGATCGACCAATCGTTTATCCGCGATCTGACCAAAACCAGCGACGGCATCACCCTGGTTACCGCCATCCTGCACATGGCCCAGTCGCTGGGGTTGAAGACCCTTGCCGAAGGTGTGGAGGACGAACGTACCGCCGATGAGCTGCGACGTCTGGGCTGCGCCGAAGTGCAGGGCTACCTGTATGCCAAGCCGTTGCCGGCGGATGAGGTGACAGCCGCGCTGAAAGCGCTATCGTAAAAGCCCAAGAATTGGCGCAAACCCCCTCGCCCCGGGCCTGAATCCACCTTGTCCTCGACAGACCAAGCTGCCTACCATCGCGCAACGCCAAGGAGCAGTTATGCGCGAACGCACCATCGCCAGCCATTTTGTCCGCGCCGCCTTGCGCGGTGCCGAACGCCAGGGCCACGACTGCGCTACGCTGCTGCGCCAGTCGGGCATCCAGCCAGCCCTGCTTGAAGAGCCCCGCGCGCGGGTCGCGCCCGAGCAGTTCGCCCGCCTGCTGCAACTGCTCTGGGAACATCTGGACGACGAGTATCTGGGCTTCGGCCGACTGCGCAGCAAGCGCGGCACCTTCGCCATGATGTGCCACGCGATCATCCACTGCCATTCGCTGGAAAAAGCTCTGGGCCGCGGCGCGCTGTTCTACAGCCTGTTCCCCGAGGCGCCGAGCATCGTTCTGCAGCGCGAGGGGGACTGGACCCGCCTGTCGCTGGACGACTCGATGCTGTGCGACCCGGACCACTTCCTCGTGGAAAGCCTGCTGGTGATCTGGCACCGCCTCGGCAGTTGGCTGATCGGCCAACGCATCCGCCTGGAGGAAGCCACCTTCGCCTATGCCGAACCGGCTCACTCGAGCGAATACGAGTTACTGTTCCCCTGCACCCGACGCTTTTCCGCCGGGGGCACCAGCCTGCTGTTCCACGCCCGCTACCTGACGATGCCGTTGCTGCAGGACGAACGCACGCTCAAGCAGTTTCTGCTGCACTCCCCGGCCGACCTGCTCTCCCGCCCCGACGGCGGCGACAGCCTGATCAGCCAGATCCGCCGCCAACTGGGCCGCGACTGTAGCAACTGGCCGGACCTCGAAGCCGTCGCGCAGCAGCTGCACATGAGCCCGCAAACCCTGCGCCGCCACCTGCGCGAAGAAGGTTCGAGCTTTCAGGAGCTCAAAGACCATTTGCGCCGCGATCTGGCCATCTATCACCTGGGCCGCGACGAGCTGGCGATTCAGGATATTGCCGAGCAATTGGGCTTTTCCGAACCATCGGCGTTTCACCGGGCGTTTAAGAAATGGACCGGGCTGACGCCGGGGGCTTATCGGGCGCAGGAGGGGTGAGGTCGACATGCTCCGCTTTTGTAGGAGCGGGCTTGCCCGCGAATCGAGGTAAATACAAAAACATCGCGGCCAAGGCCGCTCCTACATATATACGGGCACAGCGCCGTTGCTGTTGGTTAACCCACGCAAAACGCGCAGACGATGCCAAACGCCCCGTCAGGAGGGTGAACAGAATCGTTGCGAAACGGAACGCAGCGGAGTAACAGCCGCAGGCTGGCCCGCAGGGCGAGCAAAGCGAGTCAAGGGGTTGAGCGGCATGGATGCCGCGAAAGCCGCGATGGGCTAGGGACGGCCCTTCGTCGGGGGCCGCCTAGGTCGGGCCCCTGGAGCAATGATGGCGTGAACGACCCCGGCCGCAGGCAGGGCCGGATGTCGGGGCAAGCGTTTTTGGTTACTTTTTCCGCGACTGGAAAAAGTGACTCGCCCGTAAGGGGCGAAACCAAGACTCAAAATCACCACGCCAATGAACTTGCCCACAAAGCCAGGGCACATCAAAAAAATTAAAAGCTCGCGGCTAAAGCCCCTCCTACAAGGCCGGCGGCATGCCTCAGTTCGTAGAATGGGTCGGGCCGCGCAGGTTGAGCAACGGGATACCCTTAAGATTGCTGCGGTGGAAAACGCTTCGCGGTTTCCACCCTACGCCGACACGCAAGGCTGTTGCTTTTGATTAACAGAACAGCATACGAAAACAGGCTGGCTTACAGGGGCAAGAAGCTAGCCGCGCGCTCTTCTGCCTCGAAGTCTTTCAACCATTGCTTGAGCTCAGCAATCGGTTTGGGTGTGCACAGCCAAAAACCCTGTAGCAAGTCGCAGCCCTGGGCTTTCAGGCGGCTGGCTGTTTCGGCGGTTTCTATGCCTTCGCCCACGACCCGGTAACCAAGGCTGCGCGCCATCTGAATGGCGGTAGAGACAATCACATCGGCGCTTTCGCTGATGCAGATATCGTGAATCAGCGAGCGATCCAACTTCAACTCCGAGGCAGGTAATTGCTTGAGGTAGGACAACGAGGAATAGCCGCTACCAAAATCATCGATGGATATCCGATACCCCAGGTCGGCCAAGACATTCAGCGCTTGCAGGCTGTGGGCAGGGTCGAACATGGCGGCCGTCTCGGTGATTTCAAGGGTCACCGAGCCCGCCTGTATTCCATTCTGCAGAAGTGCCGATTCCAATACGCCCTTAAGCTCGGCGGATTCTAAATCCCGCGCAGAAATATTGATGGCGACCGTCAATTCCCGGTTGTCGTTGTGCAAGTCCGCCAAGTCTTTCGTGGCCTGTCCGATGACCCAGCGGGTCAGTTGGGTGATGACGCCGGTTTCTTCCGCCAGGGGAATGAAATCTGCCGGGCTTACCCATCCACGCTCATCGTGGCGCCATCGAATCAACGCCTCCACGCCCACAATATGCCCGGTCTCGAGATCCTGTTTGGGCTGGTAATAGAGCATGAGCTGGCTCTGTTGCAGGGCCTTGCGTAAATCCGCCATCAACGTCAGCCGGCTCTCGTTGTAAATATCCTGCGCAGGGGAATAGATCCCGGTTTCGTTGCCGCCCCGGGGCGCTATTTCCATGCCGACATGAGCGTTGCGAATCAGCTCGGCGGCGGATCGACCATGCTCCGGGTAACTGGCGGCGCCGAAGCGCGGGTGCAGCTCGATCGCCAGGTGGTCCAGCGATATTGGCTCGGCCAAGCGCCTTAGCGCGGTGTTGAGGGCGGAGAAATCGTTTCCCGCTTTATCCACGTCAACCAGCAAGCAGAAACAATCGCCCGACAGCTGATAAACCCGCTCTTCCCGGCCTTGATCGTCGCGCACGGCCTGAATGAAGGGTAGGCCGGCGGCCAGTTCTAGCATTTGTTCCGCCACGCGTTTCATTATCCATTCGCTCCTGGCCAGACCAAGTGTGCGATTGATCTCATCGAGCCGCGTGATCCGGGCCAAACCCACCATATAACGGCGCTGAGGGGGCCTGCTGCAGTTGCTGACCCACCATCCATTCGAAACGGTTGCGGTTGGGCAGCCCGGTCACCGGGTCGTGGGTCAAGGCTTCGGTGAGCAGGTTCTGCGCGACGTTGCGTGACTGAGCCTCCTGCAGGCTGGCCGCCTGAGCAGTGATCTTGTCTTCGCGCTCACGATAAAGTCGATCAGCCAGCGCCAGCGTCAGGATAAAGGCTTCGAGTGCAGAACCGATCTGCATCGCGTATTCGGTGAAGAAGTGCTCAGGAAAGATCCCTAGCGCCCTGCCGGCCGTTGCCAGTACGCCGATGGTCAGAGGGGTCCAGGCCAGGGTAAAAAATGCGCCGGCCCGAACGCCTTCCATCCAGACGACGGGACCGGCAACCAGCAGCAACGAAAAAAAGATCAGCGCGGAAAACGACGCCACCTGGATGCCCGTGTGATAGTCGAGCAAAGGCGCCGAGAAGAGATACAGCATCTCGAACACCATCATCGCGATCAGCACTTTATCCAGCCGCGGACTGTGAACTCTGGTGTTCAGGAACTCCCTGCAGAAAAGCAGTGAAAACAGTGCCAGAGCCGGTATCGACACGAGCAGCGCCTCGGCATGCAGATTCGGCGCATAGGGATAGAGGTGCTGGAAACTGAAGCCTTTGATGGAGGCGAAAAACAGCAGATAACCGAACAGCGCCAGGGCGTAGTAGAGATAGAGTTTCTCGCGCAGGCTCAGGTACACGGCGAGATTGATGAGGATGATGACGAAGATGCAGCCGTAGTAGAAAAAATGCAGTTTCAACTCATAAGCCGCGGACTCAAAAAACGCCTGTTCGCGCCAGATGCGCAGCGGCACGATCATCGAGCCGGATGTCGCGACCCGAACCAAAACGGTCTTCATTTCTTCGGGCGCCAGGGACACACGCAACAACATGCTCGGATGATCCACGTCGCGTGGATAAAAAGGCCGGCTGTCGCCAGTTTTCAGCTCTTTTAGCAGGGTGCTCCCCGCATATTCGTAGAACACCACGTCGTCCAACTGGGAATAGCCCAGTTCGGCAATCAGGTGCAGATTAAGCAGCGTCTGATTTCTGATAGCGAAGCGCAGCCAGTACGCGGACTCTGTAAGACCGAAAGTGTCGCTGCCAGTGGGTACCGACGACCAGCGCTCATCGGACAAGGCGATGACCTGATCAATCGAGGCCTCGCCCGTCGTGTCTTCCCAGAACTGGAAATGCGCCTGGATGTTTGCCGCTGGAGTGATCTCGATCGGCTCTGGTTGCGCCAAAGCCCTGAAGCTCAGGCACGTAACCAGGATGGCGATCAGGATGGTAAACGCCCGGTTCAGATGCACGGAATGACGTCTCCGTTAGCGGCCAGTCGGCGGCATTTTTTATTTTCGTTATAGCTCGCAGTGTAGTCTCTCGATGCCTTAAGAGAAGCGGCACGGAGGGGCATATATGCTGCGATTTGTAATTCGAAATGCAGGTATTGCATGGGGTTGCGCATCGCCTGGCGAGGCTTGGGTACGAGCTTGCGACATCGCCATAGCGTCAAACACGGCGGCGCCTGGTTTTTCCCTTTTGCGTCGCGCCCGTGCGGACGACCGAAAAATTTCTTTCAGCAGATCGAAACGCAGCGACGAACTCTAGTGTCAACTCCGTTCAGCGTCGCGGCGCTCGACCGGCGCGGCGGATACCGCGCCCAGAAGAACCGAGATCGACCGCCCGTCCTGATCCAGGCCCAGTGTTATGCCCTTAGTCCATGCACGGTCTAGCCTGGAATCGATAGTCCTATGGAGTCAGCAGCGCTGCCTGCCGGGCCTGACGACCAGAGGTAAGGAAACCTGCCGTCCCTGTCGTTCCTCTGCGTGATCATCTGCCTTCCCCTTGTGTGCAGACTGCGCTGATTTATCTCACACCGGAACGCAGGAGAACCCGATCATGAACGATTTCGTGGTGAGCGCCCGTCAAATCAGGCGGGGCATTTTCAAAGCCGAACCCGGCCCTTCGCGCATGCTCTTGGTACCCGATGACGCGCGAGCGCCTGTACCCAGCCATGGCCGCACGGGCGCCGTCTGGACCAATGCATGGGTGCAGCGGTTGTTGGAAGAGGCGATCTGGGGCACCGACGAGCGCACCGGCACCCCGCGCGGCGACATCCTGGTGTACGTACATGGCTACAACAACAGCGCCGAGGTGGTGTTGGCGCGCCACCGCCGTCTCGAGGCCGACCTCAAAAGCATCGGCTGGAAAGGCGCGATGGTTTCGTTCGACTGGCCGAGCGACAAACGTACGATCGGCTATCTGGAGGACCGCCACGATGCCAAGCGCTCGGCGATGCGCCTGGTCACCGACCTGATCGCCCTGCTGGCCGCCAGGCAAACCCACGATTGCGCGGTGAACACCCACATAATCGCCCACTCCATGGGTGCCTATGTGGTGCGTGAAGCCTTCGATGACGCCGACGATGCGCAACTGGCCGACAACAGCTGGATGATCAGCCAACTCTGCCTGATCGGCGCCGACGTCTCCGCCGCCTCGCTCAGCGCGGGTCATGCCAGCAGCGACTCGTTGTACCGGCACTGCACCCGCCTGACCAACTACTTCAGCCTCGGCGACAGCATGCTGAAATTATCCAACGTCAAACGCGTCGGGGTCGCACCGCGCGCGGGCCGCATCGGTTTAGCGATGCCGACACCGATCAAGGCGGTGGATATCGATTGCACGGATTATCACCAGGCCTTGTTGCTCGACCCGACCCTACAGCGGAGCGATCAGCCCCAGGGCTTTCTCGGTAACCCGAATCATTCGTGGTTTATCGGCAACCGGGTTTTCACCCTGGATCTGTTCGAAACCCTCAAGGGCGATCTGGACCGCCGCCTTGTCGCCACCCGCAGCCGGATCGAGCAATCGCCCCGGTTGCGCCTGGTGCCGGTCGAGCTTTAGCAGGCCGTTGAAAAACGTAGCCGACGACTGCATGGATGCAGGAGGTAGAGCGAAGCAGGAAGCACGAGCCGAGGCAGGCAAGACAAGGACTAGGCGTCCCCACAAAAACGGCCGCAACGTAGCGAAGCGGAGTAACAGCCGCAGGCTGGCCCGCAGGGCGAGCGAAGCGAGTCAAAAGCGGACTGGGCTCGCACGCGAGTTTACTGTTGTAAATGAGCATTTTGAGACGCCGAGTCCCGGGCCGTTTTTAACGCCCCCTCTCTTTTATCAAGAGGGCCAACGTAGGTAGTTTTTCAACAGCCTGTTAGAAATCGCGGGCAAAAAAAACGGGACCCCTAATGGGCTCCCGCATTTAAATCGGAACCGGAGCTCCAACAAATAACCTCACCTGCGTTTCGAAAAACGCGGCGCTAGTGTGACAAAAGCGCCGCCTACAAACCGTTTTGCTTTGTTAGCGCTTTGCAAAGAAATGTAAATGCAGCATTGGCTGGCCGCGCGCGGCGGTGCACGGCAGAATGCCGTGCATGAACGACTTCTACCTACCGGCGTATTGCAGCGCCCTGAGTGCGGACTGGCCGCTACCCCAGCGCCTGCCCGAGGTGCACATGCTCAGCACGCGATTCGATGTGGCGCTGCTGCACCCCGAGGACTTTCAACGCTGCGGCGTCCCGAGCGTGAACGGTGTGGCCAAGCGCCAAGCCGAGCACCTGGCCGGGCGCTTGTGCGCGCGCGAGGCATTGCGCGCCCTGACCGGCATAGCGCAGATACCGGCCATTGGCGAGGACCGCGCCCCGCAATGGCCGTCCGGCATTGCCGGCTCCATCACCCACGGCGCCGGTTGGGCCGGCGCAGTGGTCGCTCGGCGCAGTGCCTGGCGCGGCCTGGGTCTGGATGTGGAAAAGCATCTGCCCGAGCAACGCGCCGAGCGCCTGGCCGAGCAAATCCTCACCCCCGCCGAGCTGTCGCGGCTGGAGGACCTGCCCACCGCGCAACGCGCCGCGCGCATCGGCCTGACCTTCTCGCTCAAGGAAAGCCTATTCAAAGCGCTCTACCCCCTGGTACTGCGCCAATTCTATTTTCACGATGCCGAACTGATCGACGCCGACCCGAACGGCCACGCCAGTCTGCACCTGTTGATCGACCTGCACGCCGACTGGCCAGCCGGCAGCCGGTTGCAAGGGCAATTCGCCGAGTTCGACGGCCATTTGCTCAGCCTGGTCGGGATTCCCGCCTGATCTGCCAACGGGCTACCGAACCACCTAGACGAGTTGCCGCCACATGCGCAGCCTTGCTATCAGGAAGCAGCTTTCGCAATGCCGATTGCTTTTCAGCAACGCTATGTCAATAACGCTACGTCAATTGAGCGTTGTACGGCTTGCGCTGACAGCAAGGGAAAGAGGAGCACGCTCGATCTGTAGGAGCCAGCTTGCTGGCGATGATTTTGCGGCACGGATCGCCAGCAAGCTGGCTCCTACAAAAGCATTGCGGCACGCCATACCTGGCTGTCATAGCCTTTTCCAAGGCCGATTAGCTCCCGCGGCCCCTTGCGCCGGTCAATTCCGATAAACTCCGGCCATTGCCGCCTGGAGTGCCCCATGCACGAAGAACTGAACCAAGGCCTGATCGATTTCCTCAAGGCCTCGCCAACCCCTTTTCACGCCACCGCCAGCCTGGCCCAGCGCCTCGAAACCGCCGGTTTCCAGCATCTCGACGAGCGCACGCCCTGGCATACCGAAGCCGGCGGCCGCTATTACGTAACCCGCAACGACTCCTCGATCATCGCTTTCAAGCTGGGCAAGCGCTCGCCGCTGGAAAGCGGCATCCGCCTGGTCGGCGCCCACACCGACAGCCCCTGTTTGCGGGTCAAGCCACAACCGGAATTGCACAAACAAGGGTTCTTCCAGCTCGGCGTCGAAGTGTACGGCGGCGCCCTGTTCGCCCCCTGGTTCGACCGCGACCTGTCGCTGGCCGGGCGCGTGACCTACCGCCGCGCCGGCAAGGTGGAAAGTCAGCTGATCGACTTCCAGGCGCCGATCGCAGTAATCCCCAACCTGGCGATTCACCTCAACCGCGAGGCCAACCAGGGCTGGCCGATCAATGCGCAAACCGAATTGCCGCCGATCCTCGCCCAGCTCGCCGATCCCGAAGCAGCGGACTTCCGCGCCCTGCTCACCGAACAACTGGCGCGCCAGCACGATTTCAACGCCGATGCGGTGCTCGACTTCGAACTGAGCTTCTACGATACCCAGGCCGCCGCGGTGATCGGCCTCAACGGCGACTTTATCGCCGGGGCGCGGCTGGACAACCTGCTGTCCTGCTACGCCGGGCTGCAAGCCCTGCTCGCCGCGCCGGATGCGGAAAGCTGCGTGCTGGTCTGCACCGACCACGAAGAAGTTGGTTCCTGTTCGGCCTGCGGTGCCGACGGCCCGATGCTCGAACAGGTGCTGCGCCGCGTGCTGCCGGAAGGCGATGGCTTCGTCCGCACCATTCAGCGCTCGCTGCTGGTCTCCGCCGACAACGCCCACGCCGTGCACCCCAACTACGCCGACAAGCACGATGGTAACCACGGTCCCAAGCTCAACGCCGGCCCGGTGATCAAGATCAACAGCAACCAGCGCTACGCCACCACCAGCGAAACCGCCGGTTTCTTCCGCCACCTGTGCCTGGAAAACGAAGTGCCGGTGCAGAGCTTCGTCACCCGCAGCGACATGGGTTGCGGCTCGACCATCGGCCCGATCACCGCCAGCCAGCTCGGCGTGCGCACCGTGGATATCGGCCTGCCGACCTTCGCCATGCACTCGATCCGCGAACTGGCCGGCAGCCACGACCTGGCGCACCTGGTGAAAGTGCTGACCGCGTTCTACGCGAGCGCCGAGTTGCCCTGATGGACTACCAGCAGCTCGCCAGCCTGCGCCAGCACCACCCGGCCTGGCGCCTGCTCTGCTCGCCCCATGCGCCGCTGATCGTCAGCTTCCTCGAACGCACCTTCCGCGTACCCAACCTGCGTAGCCTGGATCAGCACAGCCTGGCTTCGCGCCTGGACGACCACCTCTACGCCCTGCGCCAGACCCAGGGCGACGAGGCATTCCCGCGGGCGGCCGCGGCCTACCTCGACGAATGGGCGGACAACGCCAACGGCTGGCTGCGCAAGTACTACCCGGCCAGCGGCGACGAGGCGCACTTCGAGCTGACCGCCGCCAGCGAGAAGGCCATCGAATGGCTGGCCAGCCTGAGCAAGCGCCAGTTCGTCGGCACCGAGTCGCGCCTGCTGACCATCTTCGAGCTGCTCAAGCAGATGGTCGAGGGCAGCGAAACCGACCCCGAAACCCGCATCTTTGAGCTGGAAAAGCGCAAGGCCGGCATCGACCGGGAGATCGCCCAGATCCGCGCCGGCCAGCTCGAGCTGATGGACGAGACGCGGGTCAAGGAACGCTTTCTCGAAGTCGCCGCCAGCGCCCGCAGCCTGCTGGCCGATTTTCGCGAGGTGGAGCAGAACTTCCGCGACCTCGACCGCGCCGTACGCGAACGCATCGCCACCTGGGAAGGCAGCAAGGGCGAGCTGATCGGCGAGATCTTCGGCGAGCACGAGGCCATCGCCGACTCCGACCAGGGGCGCAGCTTCCGCGCCTTCTGGGATTTTCTGATGTCGCCGGCGCGCCAGGAGGAACTCTCCGCGCTGCTGCAACAGGTCTTCGCCCTGGCCCCGGTGCAGAGCCTGGAACCGGATCGGCGCCTGCTGCGCATGCACTACGACTGGCTGGAAGCCGGGGAAACCGCGCAACGCACCGTGGCGCGCCTGTCCGAGCAACTGCGCCGCTACCTGGACGACCAAGCCTGGCTGGAGAACCGGCGGATCATGCGCCTGCTGCGCGACATCGAAGGCCAAGCCCTGCAGCTGCGCGAACGCCCGCCCGGCGAGCTGGCGCTGAGCCTGGACGACGCCGCGCCGAGCCTCAACCTGGCCCTCGACCGGCCGCTGTACAGCCCGCCGCTGAAACCGCGGATCGAGCAGCAGATACTCCTCGAAGGCGAACCCGAAGGCGACCACGACGCGCTGTTCGACCAGGTGCAGATCGACAAGGCGCGCCTGCTCGGACAGATCCGCCGCGCCCTGCAGAGCGAGCCGCGGATCAACCTCGGCGAACTGTTGCAACGCCACCCGCTGCAACAGGGCCTGGCCGAACTGGTCGCCTACCTGGAACTGGCCGCGAGCGATAAACACAGCGCCTTCGATGACGGCCAGACGCAACTGATCACCTGGCGCGACGTCCAGGGCATCGAGCGCCGCGCCGCGCCATTCCCCTGATCGTTTTCAGTCGTTAATCCAGCCACGAGGGAAAAAAGGCATGAGTCGATCTATGGAAAATGGCCCTGCTAGCCTGACCACGCCGCCCGAAGGCTACGGCGATTGGTTGACCGACCTCAAAAGCCGCATCCACAGCGCCCAACAACGCGCCACGCTGGCGGTGAACCGCGAACTGGTGCTGCTGTACTGGCAGATCGGCAAGGATATTCTGACCCGCCAGGCACAACAGGGCTGGGGCGCCAAGGTGATCGAGCGGCTGGCCCATGACTTGCGCGCAGCCTTTCCCGACATGAAGGGGTTTTCCCGCGCCAACCTGATGTATATGCGCGCCTTTGCCGAGGCCTGGCCGGATGCCGCAATTGTCCAACAGGCTGTTGGACAATTGCCCTGGGGGCATAACCTGGTGCTGCTAACCAAGCTGAAACAGCCAGAACTGCGGTTGGCCTATGCCCAGAGCGCCATTGAACATGGCTGGTCGCGCAATGTGCTGAATATCCACATCGAAACCCGCCGGCTGGAGCGCTCGGGCAAGGCCGTTACCAACTTTGTCGAGCGGCTGCCGGCAGCGGGTACGGATCTGGCCCGGCAATCCCTCAAGGATCCTTATCTGTTTGATTTTCTCGATGTGGGCAAGGAGGCAGATGAGCGGGAAATCGAAACCGCGTTGATTAAGCACATCACCCAGTTTTTGCTGGAACTGGGCGCCGGCTTTGCTTTTGTTGGAAGGCAGGTGCATCTGGAGGTCGGCGGAGACGATTTTTTTATCGACCTGCTGTTCTACCACCTCAAGCTGCGCTGCTATGTGGTGATCGAACTCAAGGCCGACAAATTCAAGCCCGAACACCTCGGCCAGTTGAGCTTTTATCTCACCGCGGTAGACATGCAGGTCAAGTCTGAACACGACAATCCCACCATCGGCCTGCTGCTGTGCAAGAGCAAGAACCAGGTAGTGGCCGGATATGCCTTGCGCGGCAAGGAGCAGCCCATTGGCGTGGCGGAGTACCAACTTATCGAATCTCTGCCAGCCGAATTGCAAACCAGCTTGCCCAGCATCGAGCAGATCGAGCGCGAGCTGGCCACCGATGACCGTACGTACGTGGAAGAAGACGCGCAATGACCAACTCGTCCCACCCCTCCTTCCGCAGGACGACCGTAGAGACCTGCCAATTGAACAGCACAGCCGTTAGCTAGAGAAGCCCATGTCCGACACCCCCGACTCCCGACTGTCCCTGCCGCTGATCGCCCTGTTCAAGGGCGTGCTCTACCAGGAGGACGACCCGGCCCTGTGGCAGAGCCTGCTCGACCTGCGGAGCCGGGTACGCGACTACCTGGGCGTGCTCGGCCTGCAATTGATCCTCGACGAGGCCGAAGGCTATGCCTACCTGCGCCAGGGCCAGGAGGAAGATGAGGCCGCACCGGGCCAAGCCGCCTTGCCGCGGCTGATCGCCCGGCGCCAGCTCAGCTACCCGGTGAGCCTGCTGCTGGCCCTGCTGCGCAAGCGCCTGGCCGAGTCCGACGCCGGCAGCGGCGAAGCGCGGCTGATCCTCTCCCGCGAGCAGATCGCCGACCTGCTGCGGCTGTTTCTCGCCGAAGGCAGCAACGAGGCCAAGCTGGCCGACCGCATCGACGCGCATATCGCCAAGGTGGTGGAACTCGGCTTCCTCCGTCGCCTGCGCGGCAAGGACGAACAGTTCGAGGTGCGGCGCATCCTCAAGGCCTATGTCGACGCCCAGTGGCTCAACGAATTCGACCAGCGCCTGCGCGATTACGCTTCCGAGCGGATGGGGGCCGAGCAGAGCTGGGCCGCATCGGCCGGTGGCGAGGGGTCCAATGACAAGAGGGAGAAGCAATGAGTTACCTGCTATTCATGGATGAAAGCGGCCACGGTCATAAGCGCATGCCTTATGAGGTCCGCGGTGGCGTAGCCTTATCCGCCTCGCAGTTATGGCCCTTCGTGCAAGCGATGCGACAGCTCGAGGAAAATGCCTTCGGCGGTCTTCTTCACCATTACGGCAAGGAACTCAAAGGCCATAAGCTGCTCGACAAGGACCGTTTTAAATGGGCCGGACAGGGAGACTGGCTGGAAGACGCGGAACGCCGCAAAGCCTGCCTGGCTTTCCTCAATCGCGGCTTGAAGAAGGAAGCCCCCAGAAGGCAGGAATTCACCGCCTATGGGCAAGCTTGCCTGACGATGGTGCGCGGCATCTATCGCCTGCTGGCCCAACATGAAGCGGTCATCTTCGCCTCGGTAATACCTCGTGGCAGCCAGAAGCCGGCAGACTTCGCCTACGACGATTACTTGCGCAAAGACCAGGTGTTCCTGTTCGAACGCTATTTCGGCTTCTTGGACCAACAGTCCAAGCATGGCCTGTTGGTCCTCGATGAAACCGACAAGAGCGAAGACCGACGTTTCGTGCAACGCATGAGCAAGTACTTTTCCCGAACCCAGACCGGTAACTTACGGGCGACGCGCATAGTCCCGGTTCCGCTGTTCGTAGCTTCCGACATGTCCTACCCGGTGCAGGCCGCGGACTGCGTCATCTACTGCATAAACTGGGGTTTTCGCCTGCCGCAGCAGGGAATGACCGCTGCTGTACGCCAAGAGATAGCGGACGAATGCAGCAGTTGGATCGGTCGATTACAAGCGAGAATGGACGTACGCAAGAACGGCCAGACCTATCAGGAATGGGGCATCAAATACGTCCCCGATCCTTTTACCGGCCGTAGAAATGAAAAAGGAGGTAAAGCGCATGGCTGACAACGAGTGCTTCACCACGGCAGAACCTCCGCCGACCATTCTAGACCTGCTGTCCTCTCTAGGCAACGCACGAGTTGCCGCTCTCACCAACCTCGCCAAACTGGAACCAAACCCATGAGCGCCCCGCAAACCCTGCAACTGCTGGATTTCGCCAGCAGCGACGAGCGCGCCGGCTTTCGCCTGCACTCGTTCGAGGTCTACAACTGGGGCACCTTCCACCAGCGCGTCTGGCGCTTCCCGGCTGGCGGCGACAACGCCCTGTTGACCGGCGATATCGGCTCCGGCAAGTCGACCCTGGTGGACGCCGTCACCACCTTGCTGGTGCCGGCGCAGAAGATCGCCTACAACAAGGCCGCCGGCGCCGAGGCCAAGGAGCGCAGCCTGCGCTCCTACGTGCTCGGCCACTACAAGTCCGAACGCAGCGACAGCGGGCTCAGCGCTAAACCGGTGGCGCTGCGCGACCACAACAGCTACTCGGTGATCCTCGGCCACTTCTACAACGAGGGCTTCGACCAGCACGTCACCCTGGCCCAGGTGTTCTGGCTCGCCGAGAACCGCGGCCAGCCGGCGCGCTTCTACCTGGTGGCCGACCGTGCGCTGTCGATCACCGAGCATTTCGCCAACTTCGGCAGCGACCTCTCGGCCCTGCGCAAGCGCCTGCGCGAGCTGCCCAACGTGATTCTCGAGGAGAGCTTCAGCGCCTATGGCGCGGCTTTCCGTCGGCGCTTCGGCATCGACAACGAGCAGGCCCTGGAGCTGTTCAGCCAAACCGTATCGATGAAATCGGTGGGCAACCTCACCGACTTCGTCCGCGAGCACATGCTCGAAGCCTTTCCCATGCAGGAGCGCATCGGCGCGCTGATCAACCACTTCGACGACCTCAACCGCGCCCACGAGGCGGTGCTCAAGGCCAAGGACCAGATCGCCCGGCTACGCCCGCTGAGCGAGGACTGCCAGCGCCATGCCAGCGTCGCCGCCGAGGCCGAGCACCTCACCGCCTGCCGCGAGGCGCTGTCGCCCTGGTTCGCCCAGCTCAAGGGCGAACTGCTCAGCAAGCGCCTGACCAACCTGGAGCAGGACGGCGCGCGCCTCGCCGAACAGCGCCGTGCTTTAAGCGAGCAACGCGAACAGGGCCAGGCGCGGCGCGACGAGCTGAACCGCGCCATCGCCCAGAACGGCGGCGACCGCCTGGCCGCGATCAAGACCGAGATCCACGCCAAGGGCGCCGAGCAGCAGCGCCGACAGAGCCGCGCCGAGCAATACGACGCCCTGGCCCGCGCCCTGGAGCTGCCTCAGGCGCTGTCGGCCGAGCCCTTTCTGGCCAATCTGCAAACCCTGGCCAGCCATCGTGAAGACAGCCTGCAAGCGCGCGACCGGGCGAAGAACGACGAGACCGAAAGCTCGGTGCAGTTCCACCGTCTGCGCCAGCAGCACCAGGAGCTGAACGAGGAATTGCAATCCCTGCGCGGTCGCCGCACGAACATCCCGGCGCGCATCCTGGAAATCCGCCAGCGCCTGTGCGCGGCGCTGCAACTGGACGAGGACGCGCTGCCGTTCGCCGGCGAACTGCTCCAGGTGCACGAAGACGCGCGCGACTGGCAGGGCGTGGCCGAACGCCTGCTGCACAATTTCGGCCTGTCGCTGCTGGTGCCCGACGAGCATTACGCGCGGGTCGCGCAATGGGTGGAAGACACCCACCTGGGCCAGCGCCTGGTGTATTTCCGCGTGCGCCAGCGGCGCAGCCAGGGCCTGCCCGAGCTGCACCCCGATTCGCTGGTGCGCAAGCTGTCGATCCGTCCCGACTCGCCGTTCTACGACTGGCTCGAAGGCGAACTGGCACGGCGTTTCGACTACGCCTGCTGCGCCTCGCTGGAACAGTTCCGCCGCGAGGACAAAGCCGTGAGCCGCAACGGCCAGATCAAGGCCGGCCAGGAACGCCACGAGAAGGACGATCGCACCCGCCTGGACGACCGCAGCCGCTACGTGCTCGGCTGGAGCAACCAGGAGAAGATCGCCGCCCTGGACAAGCAGGCCAGCGATATACAGAGCCGCCTGCAAGACATCGGTGCCGAGATCGCCCGCCTGCAAAGCCAGCAAAAGGCTTTGGACGAGCGCATCGGCAACCTCGACAAGCTCTCCACCTTCCAGCACTTTCAGGAACTCGACTGGCGCCCGCTACTGCTGGAGATCGAGCGCCTGGAGCAGGAGCGCCGCCAGCTCGAGGCCGAATCCGACACCCTGCGCGCCCTGCAAGAGCAATTGCGCGCCCTGGAAAGCGAACTGCGGCAGTACCAGGAACAGCTCGACGAGAAGAACCGCGAGTTGGCCCGCAACGAGGAAAAACGCGACAACGCCCAGGCGCAGCTCGACGAGTGCCGCCAGCGCCTGGAGGCCGCCGCCCCCAGCCAACTCGCTCTGTTCGCACAATTGACCGAGCTGCGTGACGAGGCCCTCGGCGAACACAGCCTGACGGTGGAAGCCTGCGACAACCGCGAAAAGGACATGCGCACCTGGCTGCAGGCGCGCATCGACGCCGAGAACAAGAAACTCGAACGCCTGCGCGAAAAGATCACCCAGGCGATGAGCGACTACCGCAACGCCTACCCCCTGGAAACCCGCGAGGTCGACGCCAGCGTGGCCGCCGCCGCCGACTACCGGGCCATGCTCGACGGCCTGGAACAGGACGGCCTGCCGCAGTACGAACAACGCTTCAAGGCTCTGCTCAACGAGAACACCATCCGCGAGGTGGCCAACTTCCAGAACCAGTTGGGCCGCGAACAGCACGACATCCGCGAGCGCATCGACAGCATCAACCTGTCCCTGCGCGAGATCGACTACAACCCCGGCCGCCTGATCCAGCTGGAAGCGGAGAACAACGGCGACCCGGAGATCAACGAATTCCGCGCCAGCCTGCGCGCCTGCACCGAGGGTAGCCTGAGCGGCAGCGAAGACGAGCAATACGCCGAGAGTAAATTTCTCGAAGTGCGGCGCATCATCGAACGCTTCCGCGGCCGCGAGGGCTCAAGCGACCTGGATAAACGCTGGACCGCCAAAGTCTGCGACGTGCGCAACTGGTTCGTCTTCTCCGCCTCCGAGCGCTGGCGCGAGGACAACAGCGAGCACGAGCACTACAGCGATTCGGGCGGCAAATCCGGCGGGCAGAAGGAGAAACTCGCCTACACCGTGCTGGCCGCCAGCCTGGCCTACCAATTCGGCCTGGAATGGGGCGCCACCCGCTCGCGCTCGTTCCGCTTCGTGGTGATCGACGAAGCCTTCGGCCGCGGCTCCGACGAATCCGCACGCTACGGCCTGGAACTGTTCAAGAAGCTCAACCTGCAACTGCTGATCGTCACCCCGTTGCAGAAGATCCACATCATCGAACCCTATGTCGCCAGCGTCGGCTTCGTGCACAACGAGCAAGGCCGCGAATCGATGCTGCGCTGCCTATCCATCGAGGCGTATCGGCGGGAGAAGGAAGAACACAGCAATGAAGCTGGACAGTGAGTCGCCATGTAGGCACCAGCACCGTAGCCTGGATGCAATCCGGGACATCGGTAACGGCCATAAAACCGCTTCCCCGGATTGCATCCGGGCTACAACTCGCGGTTTCGGTCGGAGCTGGTTCATGTGGTTTAGATTTCTAGAGAAAAAACAAATACCGGATGCCGCCTGAAACCATGACCTGGACCACCCCCACCGACCTGCGCGCCCAGGTACAGCGCCTGTGGGATCAGGGCGTTCTGTTGCGCACGCAGTTGCTCGGCGAGCCGCTGTTCCCCCTGGCCCTGCGCTTCAAGCGCCCGGACAGCAAGGCGCTGGCCGAGCGTTTTGACGAGGTACGTCAGTGGATTCGCCAGTTGCAGGAGGGCGAAGGCCATTACCGCCTGGATTGGCAGGAAATCAACCACCGCCAGCTTGGCCGCAACCAGGTGCCCGTCGGCGCCCACCTCGACAAACTGGACGCCTCCCTGGCGCTGCTCGGCAAGCGCCGCGAGGCCGAGCGCTTCGCCGGGCTGAGCCGGCTAACACTGGGCAGGTTTCCGGAACTACACGACTGGCTGGCACGCTATCCGTTGCGCGCGCTGGAACAGGCCGAGCACTGGGGCAAGGTTTTAGCGGTACTGGACTGGTTTCGTATGCATCCGCAGTCGGGGATTTACCTGCGCCAGCTGGATATTGCCGGGGTGGACAGCAAATTTATCGAGCAGAGACGAGGATTGCTCGGCGAGCTGCTCGATAGGGTGCTACAGACCGAGGTGCTGGACGCCGAGGCCCGCGGTGTGCGCGGTTTTTCCCGGCGCTATGGCCTGCGCGACAAGCCGTTGCTGGTGCGTTTGCGCATCCTCGACCCGCGTCTGGAAATAAACGGCCTGCACGATCTCAGCGCGCCGGTCGAACAGATCGCCCGGCTCAAGCTGGATCTGGCGCGGGTGTTCGTCACCGAGAACGAAACCAACGCCCTGGCCTTCCCCGCCCACCAACGGGCGCTGGTGATCCTCGGCCAGGGCTATGCTCTGGAGCGCCTCGGCGAAATCCCCTGGCTGCACCAGCAGCCGCTGCATTACTGGGGCGATATCGACACCCATGGTTTCGCCATCCTCGACCGTCTGCGCGCGCACCTGCCGCTGGCCCGTTCGCTGCTGATGGATCGCGCCACCCTGCTGGAGCACCGCGAACTTTGGGGCGAGGAGCCCGCCGACAAGCGTTGCAGCGCCAACCTCGGCCGCTTGACCGAAGCGGAGCAGGCGCTGTACCGCGACCTACGCGAAGACCGCCTCGGCGAGCGCCTGCGCCTCGAACAGGAGCATGTGCGCTTCGGCTGGCTGCAACAGGCATTGCAGAGATTGCCGGATAGCTAAAATCGCCTCTTGCATGGGCCGTCGGCACCACAGAAAATCTGCCCCACTCCCACAGGTTTGACTCACCCAGGCCCCTCGGATGAACAACGACCTCTATAAACAGCTCGATCAGTTAAGCACCGAAGAACTGATGGATTTGAATCGGCAAATCGTCGAGCGCTTGAAGTTTCGCGAATCGATGCAAAACCATCAGGACATGATGGCTTTCAAGATCGGTCAGCGAGTCAGCTTTATGCCCGCAGGTGGCGAGCGGCAAATCGGCACGCTGGTCAAGTACAACCAGAAAACCGTCACTGTGATCACCGAAGCCGGGCAGAAATGGAATGTCTCCCCGCACTTGCTTTCGCCGGTGAAAGAGGTGAACGGCCAGCGCAACATCGTGGACTTTCAGCCAAGAAAACCTAAATAGCGACCAGCTGGATGCATTACCCCAAAAGACTCCGATCAGCTAACAGGCCGTTGAAAAACGTCGGCGAGGCAGGCAAGACAAGGACTAGGCGTCCCCACAAAAACGGCCGAAAAAGCGGACTGGGCTCGCATGCGAGTTTACGCGCTGTAAATGAGCATTTTGAGACGCCGAGTCCCGGGCCGTTTTTAACGCAGTATTGCCAACGCAGGTAGTTTTTCAACGGCCTGCTAAAGCCTGAACTGCTGCCGATAAGCGGCCGGGGTGAGGCCGGTCACTTGCTTAAAAGTCCGCCTGAAGCTGGATTCGTCCGTATACCCCAGGGCATCGCTGATACGACTGATCGAATCGGCCGTCATGGTCAGGCGCTCCGCGGCTTGATTGAGCTTGATCAGACGCACCTGATCGGACACCGCATTACCCGTCAGCGCCTGGACTTTGCGGGCCAGCGTGCGAGCGGAAACCGCGAGCTCGTCGGCGAGTCGCTGCACGCTAAGTTGCTGCGCCGGCAAGCGCTCCACCAACAGGTGCAACCGGCGTAGCAGCGGGTCTGCATTCTCCAGCAGACCGATGGCGCGGAATACCGAAGTGGTGGGCTCGGGGCGTGGCAACACCATCAACCTGGCGATATCGCGGTAGATCGCCTCCCCCAGCTGCCGCTCTATCAGCGCTCGGGCAATCGACAGGTAACCACTGACACCGGATGCCGTCATATTCAGACGATTGGCCACCTGGGCCTGCTCGAATTGCCAATCCACTTTGGGAAAGCGCGTTTGCAAGCTC
>NZ_CAMPHN010000048.1 GCF_946885885.1 uncultured Pseudomonas sp. | reverse complement strand
GGTGGCAGCAGTTCGACGACCCGACCCTGAACCGCTTGGTCCAGCAGTCGCTCGATGGCAACCGCCAACTGCGCGTGGCCTTCGCCCGTCTGCGCGCCGCCCGGGCGATTCGAGACGACGTCGCCAACGACCGCCTGCCGACCGTCACCAGCCGCGCCAGCGGCGAGTTCGGCAAGGCCCAACAACCTTTGAGCAGCGAGCAGCGCATCCGTCAGGAACGCTACGACCTGGGACTGGACATGGCCTGGGAACTGGATCTGTTCGGCCGCATCCAGCGCCAACTGGAGGCCAGCGCCGCGCAGATCGAGGTGGCCGAAGCCGATTACTACCAACTGCAAGTCAGCCTGATCGCCGAGCTGGTGGATGCCTACGGCAACCTGCGCGGCGCGCAATTGCGCGAGCGCATCGCCCTGCAGAACCTGGAAAACCAGCAGGAGTCGCGGGCCATCACCGAGCAACTGCGCGAAGCCGGCGTCGGCAGCGAACTGGATGTACTGCGCAGCGACGCACGCCTGGCCGCCACCGAAGCCAGCCTGCCGCAATTGCAAGCTCAGCAACAACGGGCCAAACACCGTATCGCCACCCTGCTCGGCCAGCGCCCGGACCAGCTCGACGTAGATTTGTCCGCCGAGCCGTTGCCGGCCATCGCCAAGGCCCTGCCGATCGGCGACCCGGCCGAACTGCTGCGGCGCAGGCCGGACGTGCGTGCCGCCGAGCGCCAGTTGGCGGCGGCGACCGCGAATATCGGCGTGGCCACCGCGGATCTGTTTCCACGGGTCAGCCTCAGCGGCTTTCTCGGTTTCACCGCCGGACGCGGCTCGCAGCTCGGTTCCTCGGCCGCCCGCGCCTGGGGCGTGGCGCCGAGCATCACCTGGACGGCGTTCGACCTGGGCAGCGTGCGCGCGCGTTTACGCGGCGCCGAAGCCGAGGCCGAGGGCGCATTGGCCAACTATGAACAGGAGGTACTGCTGGCCCTGGAAGAATCAGCCAACGCCTTCAGCGACTACGCGAAGAACCAGCAGCGCCTGCTCGCCCTGCTGCGCCAATCCGAAGCCAGCCGCGCCGCCGCCGAGCAAGCCGCAGTGCGCTACCGCGAGGGTGAAGTGGACTTCCTGGTGCTGCTCGACGCCGAGCGCGAACGCCTCGCCGCAGAAGACGCCCAGGCCGTCGCCGAGGTCGAGTTGTATCGCGGCATAGTCGCCATCTACAAGGCGCTCGGCGGCGGTTGGCAGCCCAGCGCATAACCCTTTACTCCTCGGTTGGCTCGACCAGCCCCTTCCCCAGCCCACGGCATCAGCTCCTTGCCGTGGGTTTTTTTGGCTATGTACCAATAGCGTGTTGCGTTCGGTCTGGATCCGTAGGGTGCGCCATGCGCACCAGTGATTCGTCGCCTGCGGTGGTGCGCACGGCCTAGGCGGCCCCGCGTCACCCTACGCGTTGCCGGCTATGCGAGAAAGGCTCAGGCCTGAATCGCCCATGCAACACATTATTGGGACAGCGCTTTTTTTGCCGATTTTGGCGGCGTCAGGGCGACTTGGTCGGTTGATCCGGTTGTTCGTCGAGATCGCCACCGAAAGAATCGTCGGCGCCCTGCGCCGCAGCGGCGGCATAGGCGGGGTCGACGTCATAGGCACCGCCCGGCACCTGCGCGCCGTCCTTGAACGCTTCGCGATTGCGCTCGATCGCTTTTCGCACCGCCTGAGGATTGGCTTTCGGTGCCTTATCGGGACGTTCTTCGGTCTTTTGCAATGAGTGATTTTTTCGACTCATGATTCGAACCTCCAAATCGATCTGTGCCCCGGTAGAAAAAAACGCCGGGCAAAAGTGCGGGTAGCTGGATGGGCGGTTGCGGTATCGGGCATGCCGGCGGTCACTGTAGTAGCATCGCGCCTGCTAGTATCAAGGCTGGAAACAGGCCGCTACAGGGCAGGTATTTGAATATTCGCGGACTTCTACACAGCCTCTGCTGCCTGGTTTTATTGAGCCTAGGCCTGCCCTCGCTCGTGTTCGCGTCCCATCCTCGAGCCCCTGTTCTGATCGATGCGGATCAATCGATGTTTTCGCTCGATCCCCATATGACCTACCTGCGCGACCCATCGGGCGAGCTGACGCTGGTGGATGTGCAACGGCTAGGGGAGCGCTTCGTGCCGGCGCATGATCGCCGCGAGCTGCAACTCAGTTATATCGCCGACGAGGTATGGCTCAGGGTCGAGTTGCAGTCGGTCGCCGCGCACCCCATCGAACGCATTATCGAGCTGGAATATGCCTACCTGGATCGGGTCACGCTCTATCAGGTGCGCGACGCGGGCGTCGAGGTTATGCGTGCCGGCGGTACCCTACCGGCTGCCGAGCGCTCGGTGCGTCATCGCCTGCCGATATTCCGGCTGCAGTTGGCGCCCGGCGAGCGGGTTACCCTGTATCTGCACGCTCAGTCCCAGGGCAGCATGACGCTCAACAGCAACCTGTGGCCGCCGCAGGCATTCTACGAACACAGCGATTTCTCCTACGTGATGATGGCCGCCTACTACGGCATGTTGCTCGCGTTGGGCCTGTACAACCTGCTGCTGTTTTTCTCGATTCGCCAGGCTTCGTACCTGCTGTACGCCTTGTTCGTTTTCAGCTTCGGCACCGCGGTCATTGCCTTCAATGGTATTGGCGCGCTCTACCTGTGGCCCGAGCTGGGCGCTTCGGCTAACCGCATCCTGCCGCTGGGATTCACCATTGCCTCTACCCTGGCGATCATGTTCACCCGCAGTTATCTGGATACAGGGCGCTTTTCGCCACGCTGGAATCGTCTGCTGGGCGTCGGCACCGCCGTTGGCGGGCTGGTGGTGCTGGCAGCGCTGCTTATCCCGTTGCAGCAAGCGCTCTACATAATGTCGCTGTTCGGCATTCTCATTGCATTTCTCTTGATGTTTTGCGGCATCAGCTGCGTGTTGCGGCGGGTGCCCGGCGCACGGATATTCGTCGTCGCCTGGTTGCTGTTGTTGCTGGGCACGACGATGCTGGCGCTGCGTAATCTGGGCCTATTGCCTTCCAATGTCGCCACGCTTTATAGCATTCAGCTCGGTTCGGCGCTGGAGATGCTGTTGCTGTCGCTCGGTCTGGCCGCCCGCTTCAACGAGCTCAAACGCCAGAAAGAACTCGCCCAGCAGGAGATGCTGCGCACCCTGCGCGAGCAGGAAAGCATTCTCGAAGAGCGTGTTGCCAGCCGCACCCAACAACTGGCCGAGGCCAATAGCCAACTGGAGAAAATGGCTACCCACGACCCGCTCACCGGGTTGGCCAACCGCAGCGGCTTGGCGCAACACCTGCGTGCGGCCATGCTGCGCGCTACGCGCTGCGAAGAAACCCTGGCCCTGTTGATGATCGATCTGGACGGTTTCAAACCGATTAACGACAACCATGGCCATGACATCGGCGATCAAGTGCTCAAGGTTATAGCCCGGCGACTCGTCGAGGTTGCCCGTGGCGGCGATTTCGTTGCCCGCCTCGGCGGCGACGAGTTCGTCGTGGTCGCCGAGCGGATCACCGACCAGGCCACCGCCGATGCCTTGGGCGAGCGTCTGCGCCAGGCCATCAGCGCACCCATCCAGCTCGCCGACAAACAACTCTCGGTCGGTGCCAGTATCGGCAGCTGCGTCAGCGACGGCAAAACACCTGATACCGGCGCGTTGCTGCAACAGGCGGATGCGGCCATGTATAAGCAAAAAAAAGCCGGTAAGGCCCCAGTCTGAAGCGAGTTCGACTCGAACGTTCAGACGCCTGGAAACGAGCGCCTGGCGTGCGCCGCAACGGCTATCGGCCGCGTTGGCTGTCGAGAATTCTCTAGCATGCTTCGCGCGCCGCCCCACCCGCAGCCTGCTGCCTTCAATCTGCTGTAAGGCCCGTACTTGAGCGCCTTACGCGCTTTCGTGAACTATCTCGAATGCCCGTGCTCACATGGGTTATGTGCACTCAGCAATGGTCTACGCAACCTTATGGACAGCCAAGAGAGCAGCCAGATAGCCGCTCCACTGGCACACCGACTCGGGGACAATGCGAATGCCATGCAGATCGCTGAGGCGATTGTCGTCGTATGGGGGGAAATCGATAACGTGCTGGCGCCCATCATCGGTCATCGTGCAGTGGTCGCCTTGTGTAAACGCAGCCTGTATCTCACCGCCATGCGACATAACTGCTTGAGCGATATTTACAAGAGTATGCAGGCCGGAACCGAGTTCATCGAGTTGCAACCTGTTATCGCACAACAGACCGATATCACCGTCGCCATTGGCGATGAGCTTTTGCAAAGCTTCCGTGGGTTGTTGACGACGTTGATCGGCGAATCGCTCGTCGAGCGATTGCTTCGCCCCGTATGGGAAAACTCTCTGGCCGGCCCGCCCGCGCAGGATTCCTCGCCATGAGCAAAGTAGCCATCAACTGTTTGACCACCGGCATTCCCGGCCTCGACAGCGTACTGGCCGGTGGCCTTCCCGAATTTTCTTTCAATGTAATCGCCGGCCCGCCCGGCAGCGGCAAAACCACGTTGGCGCACCAGATCATGTTCGCCATGGCCAAGCGGCATGGCCCCGCCCTGTACTTCACGGTGTTCGGCGAGCCGCCGTTGAAGATGCTGCGCTATCAACAGCAATTCGATTTTTTCGATGAGCAGCAGCTCAGCAATTCGATTCATTTCATCAATCTGGCCGAGGAGACTTTCAGCGGTAATTTCAATCGGGTGCTACAGCGCATCGTGACCGAGGTGCAAACCCATCATCCGGGGCTGCTGTTCATCGACTCGTTCCGCTCGATAACACTCGCCGGCGAAGCCGAGCACGACTCGTACAGCGATTTGCAACGGTTCATGCAACAACTCGGGCAATTGCTGACCAGTTGGCAGGTCACCTCGTTCATGATCGGCGAATACCTCGACGAGGGCGGCGGCAACCCGATGTTCGCCGTGGCCGACGGGCTGATCTGGCTGCGTCAGAGCGTACAGCGCGACTCCATGGTACGTAAGCTGGAAATCAAGAAGATGCGTGGCCAGCCGATTCTGCCGGGGTTGCACACCTACCGTATCAGCTCGGGCCAAGGCATCGAGGTATTCGCCCCCTCCGATAGCGTCATGTCGCCGGACGAAATTTCCTCCACACCCTCCGAAAACACGCGCCTGGGAATGGGGATCGAAGCACTCGACGAAATGCTCGGAGGCGGTTTGCCGCACGGTTACTCGTTACTGGTCGTCGGCCCTTCAGGCTCGGGCAAAACCATCCTCGCCACGGCATTTCTGGCCGAGGGGGTGGCGCGCGGCGAGACCGGGGTGATCGCCAATTTCGAGCACAACCCCTTCCGTTCGCGCAATTCGCTGCTCGCCGAGCTGATCAACAGCGGGCGGATCGGCGTCCTCGACAGCCGAGCCCCCGACCTGTCGATCGACGAGCTGGCGCTCAAGCTGGTCGACGAAGTTCGTCGGCGCAAGGCCAGCCGGGTAGTGATCGATTCGCTATCGGGCTTCGAACTGTCGCTCGCCCCCACCTTTCGCACGGACTTTCGCGAGTCGCTGGCGCGTCTGATCAGAACCCTGTCCGGCATCGGCGTGACCGTGCTGCTGATCTCGGAAATCGAGGACAACTACACGGAGCTACGCTTGAGCCCCTACGGCACGGCATTTCTGGCCGATGCGATCATCATGCAACGCTATATCGAAGTCGACAGCAGGCTGCTGCGGATGATGGCGGTGGTGAAGGTTCGGGGCAGCAAACACTCCAATCAACTGCGTCAATACACTATTGACGACGAGGGTATTCACATGGGCACCCCCTTGATAGATCAGGAAGGGTTGCTGGGTGGCCAGCCATCGACAAGTACCGGTGACGATTCGGCCTGACGGGCGAGCGCCCTGGGGAGGCATTGTATTTTGAACAAAAAACGTGGCCGTGGCCCGGATGCTGCCAAAGCTCGTCCTGAATCGGCACCCGATCAACCGATCGAGTCGGTGTCGCAAAAGAAGTTGGACGAACTGAAGAAGCGCCTGGACGAAAGCCAGCCGTCGCCACTGGTAGAAGCCAACGAGCAATTGGTGTTCGCCATGCTGCGCACCCAGGTCAAGGCCGAGCGCGCCGAGCGCAAATTGCAGGAAGCCTTGCGCCTGGCCGAGCTGGACGCATTGACGGGCCTGCCGAACCGTGTGCTGTTTTTCGACCGTTTCACCCGCGCGATCGCCAATGCCAAGCGGCATAACCAGCGTTTGGCGCTGCTGTTCCTCGACCTCAACAATTTCAAGCAAATCAACGACACCCTCGGTCATAGCGTGGGCGACGAGGTGCTCAAGCATGCGGCGAGGTGCTTCGTCTCCTCGGTGCGCGAGGCCGATACCGTCAGCCGTCTGGGCGGCGACGAGTTTTTGATCCTGCTCACGGAAGTTACCCAGCCCGCCGATGCGACCTTGATCGCCAGAAAAGTCACGATGGCGCTCGGCGCGCCGAACCGTATCGGCGAACACCTGTTGCGCCTGACTACCAGCATCGGCATCAGCATCTATCCCGACGACGGCGCTACCCCCGACGAACTCGTCGAGCGCGCCGATGCCGCCATGTACCGGGCCAAACGGCACGGGCTAGGCGGTTTCGAGTTTCATGCCGATACGAACGACAGCGAGCCGCACGACCAGCCCCTCAGCTCGCTCAAGCGCCTGGTTACTCACTATGAGTTGTTACAGGCCGAGCATGAGCGGCACAGTTGCGACTTGTTGGAAGCCAACGAACAGTTGGTCTTGGCCGCCCTGACCGCACAGGCCCTGCAAGCCGAGGCGGAACAGGCGGAGCGCCAGCAAAAGGACGCCCTGACCTTGCTCGCGCATGAAGTGCGCACGGCCCTGACGCCGATCCGCATGGTCGCGGAACTGCTAAGCCGCCCCAGCCAACATGTGCCACTGCGCTTGCAACAGGTTTTCGAACGCAAGGTAGGCCATCTGTACCGCGTGCTGGACGACCTGCTGTATATCTCGCGCGCCGGTGTCGCCAAGTTGAAGCTCGAGCGGCAAACCATCGATCTGAACCATATCCTCGGATTGGTGGTGCAAACCTGGCGACCGGAGATGGACAGTCGAACGCAGCGTTTCGAACTGCGGATGCCGCAACAGGCGTTGCCGCTGGAAGGCGACCCGATACGGCTGGAACAGATTTTCGACAACCTGCTCGGCAACGCCTGCCAATACACCCCGTCGGGCGGACAGATCGCGCTGACCGCGCAGCGCGAGGGCGATGCCATCGTCATAACGGTCAGCGACACCGGCATCGGCATCGATACCGAACTGTTGCCGAACATCTTCGATCCGTTCGTACAGACGCCCGGTGCCATCGACTTCGACAGCGGCGGCTTGGGCATCGGGCTCACGGTGGTGCGCGAACTGGTCCTGGCCCACGGCGGCGAAGTCGCCGCCAGCAGCGCCGGCCGCGGCCTCGGTAGCCAGTTCGTGGTCAAACTGCCCCTGCTCGAACCCACTTGAACGACGAAATCCCCCGCATCCATTGCGCCATGATGGGCGCCGAACCGAGAATGTCCCCGTACGCCGCAATGCCGCTCACTTTTAAGCCAGGCGAACGGCATTTTTTGTAGCCTGGATGAAGTCCGAGGGAATCCGGTGCACGAAAAACCGTTCCCGGATTGCATCCGGGCTACCAGAGCGGTGCTAGTCGACGTAGGGCGGGTGCAACCCGCCATGCCTTGCATATGCCCTGGCGGGTTTCACCCGCCCTACGAATTCGCAGGCATTGCACATAAACATAGGATCTACAGAACCATTCGGCTCTTGTAGCCCGGATAGGCTCCACGCCACAGCTATGGCAAGATTCGCCGCTACTTATTCATGGTGCGCTTCGTGGCGCGACTTCTTAGTAGCGCTGTCGGACGGAATAGCGTCGCCGATGGAACGCATGCATCCGGCCTTTTCCGGCCGCTCTCGGAGATTTACATGACTCGCCAGACCTCGCTTATCCCCCTGCTGTCGCTGATCGCCATCGCCTGTTTCGCCATGCTCGGCGGCGCGCTGCTGTTGCAGCACCTGTCCGGTTGGGAGCCCTGCACCCTGTGCATCCAGATCCGCTTATGGCTGCTGCTGGGCGGCGTGCTCGCATTGTCGATCATCGCGGCCGAGGCGCTGGGGCAGCGCTGGATCACCCTGCTCTTCTGGCCGTTGTTGATCGCCGCGGGAGGGATGGCGGTGTACGACAACACCCATCTGGTGTTGATCGAAACCGGCATCCTGGAAAGCTTCAGCTGCTCGCCCTTCCCGTTCTATGCGTTCTACCTGCCGCTGCACGAATACCTGCCCGAGGTGTTTATGAGCGCCGGCGTCTGCGGGCAGAACGATTACGCCATTCTCGGCGTACCCTTCACCCGCTGGACCCTGTTGAGCGTGGCCGTGCTGTTGGCTTTGATCCTGCTGGGGGCCTGGCGCGCGCTGTTCAAAGCGAAGCGATAAACGCTTCTGCGCTCCGGAATAGCGAACCGCCATGCTCGGATTTCCCCCGGATTTCCTCCGGCCTACAGGCAAGCATGCAGCAGTTCTGTGGGAGGCGCGCCCCCGCAGCGAATGCAGCCCGCAGGGCTGTCCGGCTATCGCCCGCCGAAAGCCGAAGCATCGCCCTGGGAAACAAGCGGACTCTCGCTTATAGCGTGCCGCTTTATGGCGGTTTCCCGCCACATGCACAGTCTCGGCTCACGCCGAGTCGCCGTCCGCTCTGATCCAGGGCCTGTTCTGGCTCTGGCATAGGCATTGCGTTGAATTCCTCGCACGGCGGCTGTTCGGCCGTAGAAAATCATAAAAACAACGAGGCATCCGCATATGTTCAAGTCGATAGTCGCTATCGCGGCCAGCACCTTGCTGCTGGCTTCTGCCAATAGCCATGGCGCCGATGATCCCCATGGCCCGATCGTGATCAAGTTTTCCCATGTGGTCGCGGACAACACGCCCAAAGGCCAAGGCGCGCGCCTGTTCAAGAAACTCGTCGAGGAACGTTTGGACGGTAAGGTCGTGGTCGAGGTCTACCCCAACTCGACGCTCTATGGCGACGCCAACGAACTCGAGGCGCTGGTCAACGACGAGGTGCAATTGCTCGCGCCCTCGCTGGCCAAATTCGAGAAGTACACCAAGCAGTTGCAGGTGTTCGATCTGCCCTTCATGTTCGATGATCTGGACGCGGTCAATCGCTTCCAGAAACGGGCGAAGGGCCGCCAGCTACTGCGCGCCATGGAGGCCCACAACATCGTCGGTCTGGCCTATTGGCATAACGGCATGAAGCAGCTGTCGGCGAACCGGCCGTTGCGGCTGCCGGGCGATGCAGCCGGGTTGAAGTTCCGTATTCAGCCATCCAGCGTGCTCGAAGCGCAGTTCAATCAATTGGGCGCGAGCCCCCAGGTGCTGCCCTTCGCCGAAGTGTTCGGCGCGCTTAAAAGCGGCAGCGTCCAGGGCGCGGAAAATCCCTGGTCGAACATCTACAGCAAGCAACTGCATACCGTGCAGCCGTTCATCACGGAAACCAATCACGGCGTGCTCGACTATATGCTGGTGAGCAACCCGCGCTTCTGGTACGCAATTCCCCATCAAACCCGGGTAAAACTCGAGGGCATCGTCGACGATGTCACCTATGAGGTGAATCGCCAGGCCGAGGCCGCGAATCTTGCCGATCGCGCGCGCATCGAACAAACCGGCAGCAGTCAGCTGATCGTCTTGGACGAAGAACAGCGTAATGCCTGGCGCCAAGCCATGCGCCCGGTATGGCAGGAATTCGAAAGCGTCATCGGGGCGGATGTGATCCAGGCGGCGCAAACGGTCAACCGCAGAAGCCGTAATTGAACGCCAGCCCGCCACGTCAGCGGGGCAATGCTATTCGTGCGCAGCGCCGCTGCGCTACCATCGGCCGCGCGCCTGCAACCGCAGGCGTCATCGTATAAGGACATCCCATGAAGACACTGCTGCTCTGCATGCTGCTGTTAGGCGCGCCCTTGGCTCAGGCCGCGGACCGCTTGACCGAAGAAAACATCGGCGCCATGTATGCGCAAATGGTCGCCGCCGCTCAAGACAAAGACGTAGAGGGCGTGCTCGAGCATATGAGCGACGAGGTGCGCATCCGCATCCAAGCGCCCAGCGCCATGGGCGGCGATATGGAAATGGATAAACGCCAATACCGCGAACTGCTGACCCAGGGTTGGGACGGCGTCGACGAATACCGTCTGGACGTGGAGATCCAGCAGATCGACATCGCGGCAGACGGCCAAAGCGCCAGCGTTCGCGATCTGACCCGCGAAACCCTGCGTATCCAGGGGAGCGAGGTCGAGGCCAGCACCTTGGAAACCGCGACGCTGCAATTGCTCGACGGCAAAGTGAAGTTCAGCCGGATAGAGGGTGTTATTCAGCCTTAGCGGTTATTTGGTATCTGGCGGAACCAGCCCCTCTCCCGAGGGAGGGGGAGTTAAATGCAGCCCGCCCTACGAGCCGCCCCCTCCCAGCAATTGCAGGCGCATGCGCTGGTTTTCCTGGAGCAGCTGCCGTTGCTTGAAGGCTTCGCGCAGTTGGCCGCGCAGGTCGTCGGCATCCCAGGGTTTGGTGATGAAGCGGAAGATAACCCCTTCGTTGACCGCTTTGAGGATGCTGCTGACTTCGCTGGAGCCGCTCAACACCATGCGGATCACTTCCGGGTAGATAATGCGGATCCTGCGCAGGAATTCCACGCCGTTCATATCGGCCAAACGTAGGTCGGTCAGCACCACGTCGATCGGATAAGTGGCGAGCAGGGTCAGCGCCTCGGTGCTGGTGCTGGCGGTCAGGGTTTGGTAGCTCTCCAGGCGTAACTCGCGTTGCAGTGCCTTGAGAATGCCCGGTTCGTCGTCGATCAATAGCAGATAGCGCTGCTGTTCCTCGGCGAGGATGGTCGGCAGCATCAAGTCGGCGCTTTTGCTGAGGAACTGCAGGCAGGCCTGTGCCGGCAATGGCGGCGAATAGTAGTAGCCCTGTAGTTCATCGCACCCCGCAGCGCGCAGAAAGCCGAGTTGCTGGGCATTCTCCACCCCTTCGGCGATGACCTTGATGCCCAGGTTATGGCCGATGGAGATCATCGAACGGACCAAGGAGGCGCTGTCCGGGTCCAGGTGCACATCGGTGACGAAGCTGCGGTCGATCTTCAGCTCGCTGAACGGGAAACGCTTCAGGTAACCCAAGGAGGAGTAGCCGGTGCCGAAGTCGTCTATCGAGAAGCGGATACCTACTTCGATCAACGCGTGCATCTTCTGCAACACCTCATCGGCGTTGGTCATCAGCATGGTTTCGGTCACTTCCAACTTGACCTGCGTCGGGCTCACCTCGTGCTGCTCCAGGGTGAGCTGCACCCGGTCGACGAATTCCGGCGCCATAAAGCTGATCGCCGAGAAGTTCACCGCGATGCAGACCCCCGCCAGCTCGCTCCGCCAGGCCCTGAGCTGCTGGCACACCGCATCGAACACGTAGAAGTCGATGCCGACGATCTGCCCGGTTTCCTCGGCCAGCGGGATAAAGTCGTCGGGCATCCTCGTCTTGCCCTGGCCGTTCCAACGCACCAGGGCTTCGAAGCCGCACAAGTGGCCATTGATCAGGTCCAACTGCGGTTGATAGACCACGCGGTATTCGTTGTTCTGCAACGCCTGGCGCATTTCCCGTTCCAGCAGCAGGCGCCGCTGCATCTGCTCGTTCATCTGCGGAGTGAACGCACAGACACGGTTACGTCCTTGGTGCTTGGCCTGGTACATCGCCGTGTCGGCATTGCGCAGCAAAGTGCCGATGTCCTGGCCGTCTTCGGGGAAGCAGCAGAAACCCAGGCTGCAACTCACCACCACCTCCTGGCCTTCGAGCATCAGCGGCTCGGCGACGCTCTCCTTGAAGCATTCGAGGCGGGCGATGCGTTTGCTCAGGGGGTCGCCGTCGGCCAGCAGGATGATGAACTCGTCGCCGCCCAAGCGCGCCACCGTGTCGGTCTCGCGGGCGCAGCTGCGCAAACGCTCGGCCACCGCCATCAACAACTGGTCGCCGGCGTGGTGTCCGAGACTGTCGTTGACCACCTTGAACTGATCCAGATCCATGAATGCCAGGGTGAACTCGCCGTGGTTGCGACTGGCGAAGGCGATGGCGCGAAGAATGCGGTCGTTGAGCAGGTTGCGGTTGGGCAACCCGGTCAGGCTATCGTGATTGGCCTGGTGTTCGAGCTCTTCCTGATAGCCCTTGGCTTCGGTGATGTCATGCAGGATGCCGACGAAATGGCTGATTTTGCCGCGGTCGTTGACCACCGGGGAAAGCCGCAGCTCGTTCCAGAACGCAGAGCCGTCCTTGCGGTAATTGCGCAGGACGGCGCCCCCCTCCTCCCGGGCCTGCAATGCACGACGGATACTCTCCAGTTCGGGTTGTTCGCGGTCGTCTCCTTGCAGGAAGCGGCAGTTGCGTCCCAGCACTTCCTCGCCGCGGTAACCGGTGATGCGCTCGAAGGCCGGGTTGACGTAGACAATGGGCTGATCGCCCTGCTGGTTATCGGTAATCACGATGGCATTCACGCTGGCCTCGATCGCCCGCGTGCGGATGCGCAGCTCCAGATCGCGCTGGCGCTGCTCGCTGACATCCTGAATCACCGAGATGGCGCCCTGTAGCACGCCCTGCTCATCGAGGAAGGGAACCGCCGAGTTGAGGATGGTTTTGTGGGTGTCATCGAACGCCTGGATATCGATCACCTGATTGCGCTGCGGCTGGCCTTCCAGCACCGCCCGGGCCATCGGCCATTGCCTGGCTTGCAGCGCCTCGCCGTTATCGGCCCAGGTGCCGGAATAGCGCGTGTATTCCTCCAGCTCGAGCGGTTGAGTACCGGCCCAGATCAGCGCGTTCTCGGGGTTACTGAGGATCAAGCGGCCCGTACTGTCGGCGACGGAGACGCCGACCGGCAGGTTGTCGAGAATCTTGCGCAGCAAGGCCTCGCTCTGCATCAGGGCCAGGGTGCGTTGTTCCACCAACTGCTCCAAGCTCTCGAACAGGCGTACCCGCCCCAGGGCGATGGCCAGTTGCCGGCCGATCGAGGACAACGCGTTGAGGGTGTCGTCCGGCCACGTCTGCGCCTGGCTGTGCACCACGTTGAGCATGCCGATGATTTCGCCAGCGAGCAGCAACGGGATGCTCGCATGCACGCCCTCGCCCATGTGGCTCAGCGCCGGGCAGCCGGCGATATTGCACGGCACGTTCAAACCGTCGCTGAACCAGGCATGCCGGCACGGGCAATCGTTGGAACAGGCGCTGAGTCGCGCCAGGTTTTTGTTACCGCCACGTTCCCGCGCGCCCGCGACTCGCACACGGGCCTCAGTCTGCTCGGTATCGGCCAGCAACAGCCAGGTGGCCACCGCGTTGGGGAATTCGAGAATGCGCCCAAGCGCCATGTCGATCACGCGTTTCTCGCTGTTGGCGTCGGTCAGGCCGCTAGTGAAATGGAACAGACTGTTGAGCAGCGAGTTGGTACGGGTCAATTCGTCGTGCTTGGCCTGCAGCTCGTGATTGAGGCGTACGCCCTGTTCGTAGGTGGAAATCAGCAGGTCGAGGATTTGCTGGCGCCCAGCGGTGATGAAGTGGCGTTCGCCTTCGAGCATCACCTCCACGCCCATCTGCACCCGTTCGCTGCTGCGCAACTCGAGGTTGACCAGAAAATAGCGGATGCGCGACATCAAGTACTTCTCGTCGTAAGGCTTGACGATGAAATTGTCGGCGCCACAAGCCAGGCCGTGCACCACGTCGCGTGCATCGGCCAGGCTGGTGACCAGAATCACCGGAATATGGGCCGTCTGCGGACGTTCTTTGAGTTGCCGGCAAAGTTCATAGCCATCCATCATCGGCATGACGATATCGCTGATGATGACGGTCGGCTGAGCTTCGGCGATGCACGCCAGTGCCTCGACCCCATTGCGCGCCACCGTCACCTTGCAACCGGCCGATTCGAGCAGGTACTGCAGCTCGGCCGCCTGGGTCGGACTGTCCTCGGCTATGAGGATTTTCGCGTCGGTCAACATGATCCATCTCCTCCAGGCACATCGCTGGATGAAGTACCGCGTGATGCAAGGGTATTGAGCAGCGTGGCCATCGCCTCAGGGGCTAAAACCAACTTGGCGGCTTGCAGGTTGATGGCTGCCAGCGGCATGGCATCGATCACCGCGCTGGCGGGTTCCTGGGCGATCGTCAGCGCACCCTGGCGGTTCAGTTCCGCTAAGCCCTCGGCGCCGTCGCGGCCCATGCCCGATAGCTGGATGGCGATAGCCCGGCTGCCCATACTCTGCGCCACGCTGTTGAACAGGTGATTGGCCGAGGGGCAGAACGGCGTGTTGTGGTTGCCCCTCTCCAGGCGCGCCCGCAGATTCGCATCGACCCCCAGGTGATGCGCCTCCGGCGCCAGGTAGAGCGTGCCCGGGCAGAGCGGCTGATCGTTCACGGCGAGCTGTACCGGCATGGCCGAGAGGCTTGCCAGCCAGTCACGGAAACTATCGAGAAATCCGGTTGAAATATGCTGCGCCAGCAACAGGGGCCAGGGCTGCGGGGCCAGTTCGCACAGCAGGGCTTTCAGCGCCGCCGGGCCACCGGCCGAGGCGGCGATGGCGACCACTCGCGGCTGCGCCGGGTACGGCTTGTGCTTCGACAGAAGCGCGCGCGGGGTATCGTTGGCCTGCGTATAAGGCCGCCGCACGATCTTCACCTGGGCGAGATTGAGCAAGGTGCGCAGCAGTTCGTTTACCCGCAGTTCGAAGTCGGCGCAGTGCGGCCCTGCGGGTTTTTCCAATACCGCCAAGGCGCCCGCGGCCAGCGCGCGCATGGCGGTCGAGGCATCCTTGGCATTGCTGCTGGCGGTCAATATCACCACCGGCAGCGCATAGCGTTCGAGAATACGCGCGGTGGTTTCATAGCCGTTCATACCGGGCATGTGCACATCCATGGTGACGATGTCCGGGGTGTAGCTCGCCAGTATGTGCAAGGCCTGATCGCCGTTTTCGGCTTCGCGAACCTGCAAGCCCGCGCTCTCCATTACTGCGCGCAGCAGCAGACGGAGGATCGGTGAGTCGTCGACAATCAGTACGCGCATGGCCCATACCTCCTAAATCAAGCGCCGAATGGCGTCCAGCAGGCTGTCTTGCTCGAAACCGCTTTTCACCAGATAGGCATTGGCGCCGACCTCCAGGCCGTGTGCGCGGTCTTCGGCCGAGTGCAGCGCCGTCACCAGCACCACCGGCAGTTGCGCGAGTTCGCGGTCGAGGCGAATACGCGCAGTCAAAGTGAAGCCGTCCATCCGCGGCATCTCGACATCCGATACCAGCAGATCGAACTTGCTTTGTTTCAGGGCGTTCCAGGCCTCCAGACCGTCGTTGGCGGTACTGACGATGTAGCCGGCCCCTTCAAGAATGGCTTTGAGCAAGCCGCGCGAGGTGAAGGAGTCTTCGGCGATCAACAGGCGTTGTCTAACCTTTGGACCGGTTTGTTCGGCGCTTCGTTCGAAACTGCCACCACCGATCGCTTGGGCGCTACGGTACAGATCGCCGGGGTGCAGGATGGGCACCAATTGACCGTCGCCGAGTAGCGTCGCGCCGAGCAGGTTGCGCACCCGCGGCAACTGCTTGCCAAGATTCTTCACGGTGATTTCCTGATCGCCGAGCAGTTCGTCGACCAGCAGGAAAAAACGTTCGCCGCGTACTTTGAGCAGCAGCAGGGTCAGATTTCCCGCGCCGCGGACCTGACCGTCGAGGCCGAGCACGTCGGACAGCGCCCACATCGGCAGCACCTGTTCCTGAAAGACCAGGGTCGGGCGGTTTTCCTGGGTTTGCACCGCACTGGCCGGCAACCGCAGGCAACGTTCCACCGCCAGCGCCGGCACCGCGAAGGTGCGTTCGGCGAGGCGCACGATGACCGCTCGGAACGTCGACAGGTTGAGCGGCAAGTGCACATGCACGCAGGTACCCTGTCCGGCCGTGGATTCGAGTTCGATGCGCCCGCCGATCCGCTCGACCGCCTCCTGGACGATGGCCATGCCCAGGCCGCGCCCGGAAAGGTCGGTGATCAAGGGGCTGGTCGACAAGCCGGAGGCGAAGATCAGCTTGCTCGCTTCCGCATCGCTAAGGGCATCCGCCTGCTCGCTGCCAAGCAGGCCATTGGCCACGGCGCGCGCCTTGAGTCGGGCGATATCGAGGCCGCGACCATCGTCCCGCAGGCGCAGTTCGAAGCGATCCGCCGATTCCTGCAACAGCTCCAATTGCAGCGCGCCGACCTCGGGTTTACCACAGGCGGCCCGCTGCTGCGGGGTCTCCAGACCATGGTCGACGGCATTGCGCAACAAGTGGGTCAGCGGGGTACGGAGCTCATCGAGGATGCGCTTGTCGATTTGCAGATCGTTGCCGCCGATTTGCAGCGCTACCCGTTTACCGGCCTGGCTGGCAAGGTCCTGAACCATCGCCGGCAGACCATCGGTCAAGCGACTGCCGGCGAGTAGCAGCACGCTTTGCAGTTCCTCGTCGAGGGCTTCGGAAAGTTGCGTCAAGCCTTGCGACAAGTGCTTGCCGGCCTTTTCCAGATGGATCGCCTCGAAGTGCAGGCGATCCATCTGCGCCTGGCTCCAGTCCAGGTAGTCGAGCAGCGCCCTGAGTGCGTCCTGGATGGTCGTAGGCAGCGTCCGCGCGCTTTCGCGCAGCTGTTTCAAGGCGACCCCGGCGGCCAGGCGCTGGCCACGCTGCGGCTCAAAGGCCGCACGATGCTCGGCGAGCTGTCGAGCCTGGTCACGGGCCTCGAGTTTGTGTTGCAACAGGGTTTCGTTATGGAACAGCAAGGCATCCAGACGCCGTGCCGAGACCCGCAACGTACCCTGATCAATGGGCGCCATGGGGACCGATGGTGGACGCTCGGGCAGGCTGACCGCCTCGCCGCGGGCCGCCGCCTCCAGGTCTTCGATCAAGCGCTGGCGTTGTTCGTCGTCGATCGACTGGCCGGCGTACAGCTGCTGTAGCGCATGCAAGGCATGACGGCATAACTCGACCCGCGCCGGGGTCAGCACCAGGCTGCCTGCACGAACCTCGCCGAGCAGGCTTTCCCAGGCATGGCACAAGCGCTCGATGGGCTGCAAACCAACCGCCCGCGCAGCGCCCTTGAGGCTGTGCACCTCGCGGAACAGCGACTCGATGTCCGCATCGCTGGCCTGCGCCTCGCGCCAGTTGGCCAGGCTGTCCGCGAGTACGCCCAGGCGCTCGTCGGCCTCCACCTTGAAACTGGCTAACAGACGCTGTTGCAGCGCTTCGCGATCCAGGCTCATGGCGTACTCACAACTTGAAGCGGGCGGCCAACCCTTTGAGTTTGAGGCCAAGCTGATGCAGGTTGCGCGCCGCCAGATCGACCTGGCGGGTACCGCCGACATTGTCCTGGCTGGCCTGACGAATGTTCTCCATGGCGCTGGCGACCTGATCCATGCCGATCAGTTGCTGCTGGCTGGTGGCGGCGATCTGCAGCGCCATTTCGCTGGATTGCTCGATGTTGTCGCTGAGACTGCGGATCGCCTCGCCACTGGTGCGTGCCCGCTCGTAACCGGTTTCCACGGTTTTGCTGCCCTGCTCGGCCAGCAACACCGCCTTGGTCATGGCTTTCTGGATATCCCCGAGAATCCCCCGGACCTGCGCGGTGGCCTGTTTCGACTGCTCGGCCAGGGCCTTGACCTCCTGCGCCACCACCGAAAAGCCCACGCCTGTTTCGCCGGCCTTGACCGCCTCGATCGAGGCATTGACGCCAAGCAGGTTGGATTGCTCGGCGAGGTCGCCGACCGAGGCGACGATCTCGCCGATGGCCTGACTCTGCTCGCCCAGGCGCATGATGCTTTCCGCCACCGCTTGCATCTGCTCGCGGATCTGCTGCATGCCGGCGAGCGCCTCTTCCACCGCTTGTCTGCCGCCCAGGGCGACCTGGCGGGTGCGTTCGGTGCTTTCGGCGACTTTTTGCGACTTGCTGCCGGCCAGCACCGCGGTCTGCTTGACCTCCTCCACCGTGGTGGCGATCTCACTGATGGCGGTGGCGGTTTCCTGGGTGCTGGTGGCCACCTGGCTGGTGGCGGCGAGGATTTCCTCGCTGGAACTGGCCAGCACCGAGATACCTTCATTCATCTCCAACACCAATTCGCGCAAGTTGCGCACCATGGTGGCAAAAGCACTACCCAATACATCGCGTTCGGAGACAGCCTGGATATCCACCTGCAATTGCCCCTGCGCCAGGCTTTCCGCCTTACCGGCCAGCTCCTGCAGATACAGTCCCATGCGGGTAAATGCCTGACTCAGGCGGCCGACTTCGTCTTGGCGCGAACTGCTGGTCATTTCCGCGGGGATGTCGCCGCCACTGATGCGTTCGGCCCAGCCGGTCAGGCGGGTCAATGGCTGGGCGATATGCCGGCTCAGCCACCAGGCGAAGCCGCCACCGAGCAGCGTCAGCAGCAAGCCCAGTTGCAGCAGATACTGGCGCTGGGTTTCGAGCGTCTGACGCGACTCTTGCTGCCCTTGACGCACCCTGAGTGCGGTTAGCTCGGTCAATTGTTCGCCCAGGGTCATCATATCGTCGACCCGCTCGTCCTGGATGCCGCTGAACAACCGTCGGGCCTCGGCTTTGCGCCCGCTTTCGAGCATCGGTAGCACCTGGGTGTCGCGGGTGTGCTTGTAGGTATTGAGCGACGCCTCCAGCTTATCGATCAGAGCAGCGACTTCAGTGTCGTCGCTCAGGATCTGGCGCAGGTGTGCGAGCAGTTTGGAATTGCGTTCGCTGCTCTGTTGGACCTGCACCTGATAGTCATCCTGCCCGACCTCGTCGCTGTCCAGCAGCGCCTGCAAGGCGATGCGCTGGCTGAGGATATTGATCAGCAGATCCTTGACGTCCACGACCCGTTCGTAGCGTCGGGTGAAGTCTTGCGCCTCGCTTTGCTGCAAGTGCACGAAACGTTCCAGGCTGAACAACAGCATGGCGCCGAACCCCAGAATCAGCAGGGCGAATGCCAGCAGCAGTTTGCTGCCGATCCGCCAGTTGTTCATGATTGCCATCATTCAGCTTCACCTTCAGTAGGCATCTGATTCAGAGTTTGAAACGGGCAGCCAGGCCCTTGAGCTTGAGGCCGAGCTGGTGCAGGTTGCGCGCCGCCAGATCGACCTGACGAGTGCCGCCGACGTTGTCCTGGCTGGCCTGACGAATGTTCTCCATGGCGCTGGCGACCTGATCCATGCCGACCAGTTGCTGTTGGCTGGTGGCGGCGATCTGTAGCGCCATTTCGCTGGATTGCTCGATGCTGTCGCTGAGGCTGCGGATCGCCTCGCCGCTGCTCTGTGCTCGTTCGTAGCCGATTTCCACGGTTTTGCTGCCCTGCTCGGCCAGCAACACCGCCTTGGTCATGGCCTTCTGGATATCCCCGAGAATCCCGCGGACCTGCGCGGTGGCCTGTTTCGATTGCTCGGCCAGGGCTTTGACCTCCTGCGCCACCACCGAAAACCCCTTGCCGACTTCACCGGCCTTGACCGCCTCGATCGAGGCATTGACCCCGAGCAGGTTGGATTGCTCGGCGAGGTCGCCGACCGTGGCGACGATTTCGCCGATGGCCTGGCTCTGCTCGCCCAGACGCATGATGCTTTCCGCCACCGCTTGCATCTGCTCGCGGATCTGCTGCATGCCGGCGAGCGCCTCTTCCACCGCTTGTCTGCCGCCCAGGGCGACCTGGCGGGTGCGTTCGGTGCTTTCGGCGACTTTTTGCGACTTGCTGCCGGCCAGCACCGCGGTCTGCTTGACCTCCTCCACCGTGGTGGCGATCTCACTGATGGCGGTGGCGGTTTCCTGGGTGCTGGTGGCCACCTGGCTGGTGGCGGCGAGGATTTCCTCGCTGGAACTGGCCAGCACCGAGATACCTTCGTTCATGTCCTGCACCAGTTCGCGCAGGTAGCCGCTCATGTCGGCGAATGCCTGAGCCAGTCTGCCCACCTCATCCCGACGGGAACTGGCGATGACCTCGCGCGGAATCTCGCCGCGACCGATCTGCTCGGCCCAGCCGGTCAGGCGCGCCAAGGGCAGCGCGATATGCCGGCTGAGCAACCAGGCCAGGAGTGCGCCCGCCGCCACCAACATAAGGCTCAAATTGAACATGCGCTCGCGCAGCGTAGCCAGTGCTTCATGCGAACGTTTCTGGGCCTCGGCGATGCGTTGCTCGGTCAGCTCGGTCAGTTGCAAGCCCAGGTCGTGAATCCGCTCGAAGCGCTCCAACTGCACCCCGGTGCTCAGTTGCAAGGCCTCTTGCAATTGGCCCGCACGAATCAGTTGCAACTGATTCGCGCGGGTTTCCTGCACCGCGGTACGCAGCAAGGTCAACTGCTCGAGAAGGTCGACGGCTTTGGGGTCGTCGAGCACGGTCTCGCGCATACGTTGCATCAGGCGATCGTTCTGCAGCCTACTTTGGCGAATTTGTTCTTCATGCTCATCCAGGCCATCGACGGTTCCCGCACTGATCGCCAGCAACAGCTCGTTACGCTGGGCCTCGATATTGATGCGCAGTTCCTTGGCATCGGAGATCCATCCGTAGTGGCCCTGGAATTGCCGCTCTTCGCTTTCCTGCAGGCTGACGAAGCGTTCCAGGGTCATGAAGATCAGGCTGCCGAAGCCGATTATCAGCGCGGCGAAGGCAACGATCAGCTTGCTGCCTATATCGAACCGTAGGGTTTTGCCCATCATGCGGGTGAATCTCCTTGGCGTTAATGCATTACTCGGCCATCACGGGTAAATCGGGGTCGCCCAGCAGGCGTGCGCCGTCGAGCACCGTGGCTTGCTCGGCGGTCACTCCGAGCAGATAGTTCGCGCGCACGCCGGTGAGGTTGCTCGGCGCCTTTTGCAGGGCATCGCGGCGGATCTGCGCGATGCCCAGTACACGGTCGATCAACACACCGAATTCCATCTCCGGGCTTTGCAGGATCAGCAGGAAATTGCGCTCCGAGAGGCTGTCGACCGGCAGTTCGAACAGCACCCGTAAATCCAGCACCGAGACGATCCGCCCGCGCACATTGACGATGCCCAGCACATACGCCGGGGTGTTCGGCAAGGGGGTGTACTGGCTCAGCGGCAGCACCTGGGCGACATGTTCGCTGGCGATCGCGTACAGCTCGCCGCTGATGCCGAAGCGCAGCACTTCGAACTCGTCCGTGGGCGCTTGTTCTTCGGCCATGCGCGCCCATTCGCGGCTGCGTTCGTGCAGACGTGCGGCGCGTTCTTCGGGGGCGATAGCGAAGCCTTCGAGCAAGCGCCGCTCGAATTCGGCCAGACGCTCGTGCAGCTGCGCCCAGCGGGCCGGGTCGTTCACGGGTTCGGACATGGGTGTCGTTGCTCCTGTAACTGCTCACACAGGCGCAGTAACTGCGCGCAGCTGATGCCGTCGCCGTGCGGCACCGGGGCTTCCCGGTCCTGGCTCTCGAGTAGTTGCCGGCACACCTGCAAGGCTTTATCACCGGCTTGCCCCTGGCCTTGTGCGAGTAGCAGGCGCGCCTGGAGGAAGTAGGCGAGGATGAACCCGGCATCCAGGTAGAGACACTTCTGCAGCCCGAGCAGCGCTGCCTGCTGGTCGCCGCTCTGCTGCGCCAGTTGCGCCAGCAGCCAATAAGCGGTGGCCGAAGCCGGATCCAGCGACAAGGCGCGTTGCAGCCAATCCTGGGCTTCGTCGAAGTGTTGTTGGTCCGCCCAACTCCTGGCGAGCAGCAGACAGGCCTGGTGCTGCTGCGCATGATTCAAACCGGCGCAGGCCAGGTAGGCCAACAGGGTGTCGCGGGCCGCGGCGGAGCGGCCTTGGTTGAAAGCATCCTGCGCCTGGTGCCAGAGCCCTTCGGCAATGCCCTTCGGCGCGACGATAGGCTTTTCTTCCTGCTCTGTGCGGTTGGGCGTGGCGGCAACCGGCTGCTTGGTCAGTCTGGCGTCTGGTGCAACCAAGGGCGTAGCCGAAGGCGCGCTGAATGCCGGCGGTACAGTCAGGCTGAGAGGCGCACGCAGCAGTTCGACGCTTTTTTGAGGGGGCCGGTTTTGCAAGGTGCCGCTGTACAACGCGTAATTACAGCCGGCCCAGCGTCCAGTGAGACCGCTCTGGGTGGCGATGCCGGCCTCGACGGCGCTGAGCAACAACAATCCTTCCGGGGCGAGGCTGGCAAGCAGCCGGCGTAATGCGGCGGTCGCACGACTCGCCGAGAAATACATCAGGACATTGCGACACAGAATCAGGTCGGCGCTGAGCATCGGACAGGGCTGTGCGCCGTCGGCCAGATTGTATTGGATAAAACGAATGCGCCCGCTCCAGGTCGGCCGCACCCGCCACAGACGCCCCTCGGCCTGGAAGTACTTGTTGCGGAACTGGTTTTCGTTGCGGCGAAAGGCATTGGCACCATACAGGCCCTGCTCGGCCTGGGCGAGAAACGCCGTATTGAGATCGCTGGCGACGATTTCCAACGACCAACTGTCGCGCTCCGCGCCGAGCAACTGATCGACCAGAAACAGCAGGCTGTAGGCTTCCTCGCCGGTGCAGCAGCCCGCACTCCATAAACGCAGGCTGCGCTGCCCCGCCTGCCTGCGGCGCGCCAGCAACGGCCCCAAGTGGTGGCTGGCCAACCAGTCGAACGCCTCGGCATCGCGACGGAAGTAGGTTTCGCCGACGGTGAATGCCGGTATCAGGGTCTGTAACAGGGACCGGTCCCAGGTGGCGAAGGCCAGTTCGCGCAGCCAGATGTCGAAATCGACCACCTCCTGCTCCACCGCCAACAGGTGCAGACGACGCAATAAGTCGGCGCTGCGCGGGCCGGAAAAGTCCATCCCCAGGTGCCGCAGTACTTTGTTATGGAGGGCAATCAGCAACTGCGGCGAACATGCGGGCTCAGTTCGCGGCATCGGCCGTGCCCTCGCCGTTCGCCATTAGCTCGCTCAATCTGGCCTCGTCGGCCTCGCTCAGCAGTTGCTCGACATCCTGGATCAGCAGCAGGCCGTCGGTGCTGCGCACCACTCCGCGCAATAAATTGGAGGGCACCCGCGGGTCTGGCGCCTGGGTGAAGTCCTCGGCGCCATAGCTGCTCACCGGCGCCACCCGCTGCACGGGCAGCAACAAGTCGCGCTGGCTGGTGCGCAGCCAGATAAAGGGTTGCCACAAGCCCAGCGCGGGCATGGCCCAACCGAAACGCCGCGCCAGATCGACCACCGGCAGCAGCCGCCCACGCACGTTCACCAGGCCGCAAATCGTTTCGGGAGCCCCCGGCAAGGGGGTGCTTTGCAAGGCCGGAAGCACACGCACGACCTGTTCGAGCGCCACCGCCAAGGGCTGTTCAGCCAACCAGAAAGGCAACACCTGGAATCTGTCCATAGATGCGTCCCTGTCACCGCACGCTATTGCTCTGTTAGAACCCTAGCTCAGGGGTGGCCGACGTCCAGTGTCGCTCTGTTTAGCTCACGAAATATTTACCCGGGCTCCGACGGACTAAGGCTTGGCAGGCATAGCTCCAGGCTGCCACCCGCCGCCCAGCGCGGCGATCAGTTGCACGCTGGCGCTCAGGCGGTTGCCGAGCAGGCTCAGGGCGGTGCGTTCGTTGTTCAACGCGGTGGCCTGCACGTTGACCACGCTGTTGAAGTCCACCGTGCCGGCGCGGTACTGGTTTTCGATCAGGCGCAGGGACTCGCGGGCGGAGGCCAACGCCTCCTGCTGCACCGCGGCCTCGCGCTCGAATACCTGCAACTGCACCAGGTAATCCTCTACTTCACGGAAACCGTCGAGCACCGTCTGGCGATATTGCGCCACGGTCTGATCGTAGCTGGCCTCGACCCGTTCCAGTTCGGCGCGGCGGGCGCCGCCGTCGAACAGGGTCAGCGCCAGCGCCGGGCCCAGGGACCAGAAACGGTTGGGCACGCTGATCAGGTCGGCGAAGCTGCTGTTGCGGTAGCCGCCGCTGGCCGAGAGCCTCAGGTCCGGGTACCAGGCCGCCTCGGCCACGCCGATTTCGGCATTGGCCGCCGCCACGCGGCGTTCGGCGGCGGCGATATCCGGTCGGCGTTGCAACAGTTGTGCGGGCAGTGCCAGGGGAATCGCCGGCAGCTGCGGCAGCTCTTCGCGCACGGCGATGCGTAGCGAGCCCGGCGCGGCGCCGGTCAGCACGGCGATGGCGTGCTCCAGCTGCGCGCGCTGCCATTGCAGGTCGATAGCCTGGGCCTGGGTGCTTTTCAGCTGGGTCTGCGCCTGGGCCACGTCGGAGCGCGGCACTATGCCGGCGCGGTACTGGTTTTCGGTGAGGCGCAGCGCCCGCGCATAGGCCGCTACTGTGGCGTCGAGCAGGCGCTTCTGTTCGTCCAGCACGCGCAGCTGCAGGTAATTCTGTGCCAGCTCGGACTGCAAGCTGAGGCGCGCGGCGGCTAGGTCGGCAGCGCTGGCATCCACGCCGGCCTGGCTGGATGCCAGGCCGCGGCGCAGCTTGCCCCAGAGGTCCAGTTCCCAGGCGGCGTTCAGGCCCAGTTCATAGCTGTTGCCCACCGTGCTACCGCTACCAAGGGTGCTGCTGGAGCCAGTGCCCTGGCCGGAGCGCGTCACCCCGCCGCTGCCGGACAGGTTCGGATAGAAACTCGCCCGCGCGCCGCGCACCAGGGCGCGGGCCTGGCGGTACTGCGCCTCGGCGGCGGCGAGATTCTGGTTGTCGACATTGAGTTTGCCGATCAGCCCGTTCAGCTCGGCATCGCCATACAGCTCCCACCAGGCGCCACGGGTCAGGGCATCGGCCGGTTGCGCGCGGGTCCAGCCCTCGGCATGGCGGAATTCGGCAGGAATTTCCATGGCCGGGCGCTGGTAATCGGGGCCCAGGGTGCAGGCACCCAGGCCGAGCATGGCGATGGCGAGGTACAGCGGACGCAGGGTCGAGGCATTCATAATGGGGTATCCAGGGCAGCATCGCTACGCACACCGCGCCAGCGGTTGACGCGATGGCGCAGGCGGTCGAAATACAGGTAAACCACCGGGGTGGTGTAGAGGGTCAGCAACTGGCTGAGCAGCAGCCCACCGACGATGGCGATGCCCAGCGGCTGGCGCATTTCCGCGCCTTCGGCGCTGGAGAGGATCAGCGGCAGCGCGCCGAGGATCGCCGCCAGGGTGGTCATGATGATCGGTCGGAAACGCAGCAGGCAGGCGCGGCGGATCGATTCCTCCGGGCTCAGCCGCTCCTGGCGTTCCAGTTGCAATGCCAAGTCGATCATCAGGATCGCGTTCTTCTTCACCACGCCGATCAGCAGGAACAGCCCGAGCAGCGAGATCAGGCTGAACTCGCCGCCCACCAGCAGAATCGCCAGCAGCGCGCCGACCCCGGCCGAGGGCAGCGTGGAGAGGATCGTCAGCGGGTGGATATAGCTCTCGTAGAGCACGCCGAGCACGATATAGACCACCAGCAGTGCGGCGAAGATCATCAGCGGCTGGCCCTGGGCCGCCTGCCGGAAGGCGCCGCCGGTGCCGCCGAGCATGCCCTGCACTTCGGTCGGCAGCCCTACTCGCGCCACCGCCTGTTCGATGGCGGCGCTGGCCTGTTCCAGGCTCACCCCCGGCGCCAGGGAGAAACCGATGTTTTCTGCAGCGAACTGGCCCTGGTGGTTGACCCGGTCTTCCTCCAGGCTGCGCTCCCAACGGGCGAAGGCGGACAGCGGTACGCGGGTGCCATCGGCGCTTATCAACTGCACCTGATCCAGCACTTCGGGGCTCTGCGCATAACGCGGGTCAACTTCCATGACCACGCTGTACTGGTTGAGGCTGTCGTAGATGGTGGCGATCTGGCGCTGACTGAAAGCGTTGTTCAGCACCGAGGTGACCATCGCCATGTCCACACCCAGGCGTTTGGCGGTTTCGCGGTCGATCACCAGGCTGACTTGCTGGGCGCCCTCGCCTTCGTTGGCGTCGATGTCGGTCAACTCCGGCAATGCCGCCAGAGCATCGCGCACCTTCGGCAGCCAGACGCGCAGATCCTCCAGGTCGCTGGCCAGCAGCACATATTCGTTGTCCGAGCTGCGCCCCTGACGGCCGCCGAATTGCAGGTCCTGGTCGGGCATCAGGAACATGCGCCCGCCCGGCACCTTGGGCACGCTCTTGCGCAGCCGCTCGATCACCGCCTGGGCCGATACGCCGCGCTCGTCGATGGGTTTCAGGCGCACGATCATAAAGGCGTTGTTGATCCCGCCATTGCCGCCGATAAAGCCGGCCACGCTTTCCACCGCCGGGTCGGCGAGCACGGCGCGGCGGTAGATTTCCATCTTCGGCTGCATGACCTGGAACGACAGGCCGTCGTCACCACGGATCATGCCGATCAGTTGGCCGGTGTCCTGCTGCGGCATAAAGGTCTTCGGCACTGCGACATACAGGTACACGTTGAGGCCGATGGTCGCCAACAGGCCGAACAGCATCAGCGCGGAATGCGCCAGCGCCCACTCCAGGCTGCGCCGGTAGCCGTCCAGAACCCGTGTTTGCAGGCGCGCACCGAAGCGCTGCAAGGGCCCTGGCTCGCGCTTTTCCTCAACCTTGAGCCAGCGCGCGCAGAGCATCGGCGTCAGGGTCAGCGACACCAGCAGCGAGATGATGATCGCCACCGCCAGGGTGATGGAGAACTCGCGGAACAAGCGCTCGGCGATACCGCCGACGAACAGGATGGAAACGAACACCGCGACCAGCGACAGGTTCATCGACAACAGCGTGAAGCCCACCTCGCGCGAGCCCTTGAGCGCCGCTTGCATGGGCTTCTCGCCGTTCTCGATATGCCGGGAAATGTTTTCCAGCACCACGATGGCGTCGTCCACCACCAGGCCGGTGGCGATGATCAGCGCCATCAGCGATAAGTTATTCAGCGAAAAGCCCCACAGGTACATGATGGCGAAGGTGCCGACCAGCGACACCGGCACCGCCAGGGCCGGGATCAGCGCCGCGCGCCAGCGACCGAGAAAGGCGTACACCACCAGGATTACCAGGGCCACGGCGATCAGCAGCGTACGCTCGGCTTCGTGCAGGGTGGCGCGGATCACCGGCGAGCGGTCCATCGCCACTTCCAGTTCGACGCTGGCCGGAATCACCTCGCGCAACGCCGGCAACTGGGCGCGGATATCGGCGATGGTCTCGATGATATTGGCGCCGGACTGGCGATTGATCACCAATAGCACCGCTTCGTTGTCGTTGTAAAAACCGCTGTTGTAGCGGTCCTCCACACTGTCTACAACGCTGGCAACATCGCCCAGGCGCACGCTGGCGCCGTTCTCCTGACGGATGATCAGCGGCGCGAATTCGGCGGCGCGTTCCAGTTGGTCGTTGGCCTGCACCTGCCAATGCTGGTCGTCGTTCTCCACCGCACCCTTGGGGCGCTGGCCGGTGGCGTCGGCGATGGCCTGGCGCACCTCGTCGAGGGCGATGCCGTATTGATCGAGCAGACGCGGTTGCAACGACACACGCACCGCCGGCAGCGAGCTGCCGCCGATCTGCACCTCGCCGACCCCGCTCACCTGGGACAGTTTCTGCGCCAGGATGGTCGAGGCGACGTCGTACAGCTGGCCCTTGCTGAGCACCTCGCTGGTCAGCGACAGCACCATGATCGGCGCCTGGGACGGATTGACCTTGCGATAGCTGGGCATGGTGCGCATGCCGCTGGGCAGCAGCTTGCGCGCGGCGTTGATCGCCGCCTGCACCTCGCGGGCGGCGGCGTCGATATCGCGATCGATATCAAACAGCAGAATGATGCGGGTACTGCCCTGGCTGCTGCGGCTGGTCATCTCGCTGATCCCGGCGATGGTGCCGAGCGAACGTTCCAGCGGCGTCGCCACCGTCGCCGCCATCACCTGCGGGCTGGCGCCAGGCAGGCTGGCCTGCACGGTGATCGCCGGAAAATCCATCTTCGGCAGCGGCGCCACCGGTAACAGGCCGAAGCTGACGCCGCCGAGCAGCACAATCGCCAGGCTCAGCAGCAACGTGGCGACCGGCCGCAGGATAAAAGGCGCGGACAGGTTCATAGGAGCGAGCTCCAAGCTGCAAGCCACAAGCTACAAGCTGAAACCCGAACCGCTCTTATCTTGCGGCTTGCCGCTTGCCGCTTGCCGCTGGCGTTCACGCCTCCACCCCCGCCGCGCTGCGCCCGCCAAGGCGCCGCGACAGCCGGTCGAAGTACAGGTAGATCACCGGCGTGGTGAACAGCGTCAGCACCTGGCTGACCAGCAAACCGCCGACCATCACCAGACCCAGCGGCTGGCGCAGCTCAGCGCCGGAGCCCGTGGCGAGCATCAGCGGCACGGCGCCGAACAGCGCCGCCAGGGTGGTCATCAGGATCGGCCGGAAGCGCAGCAATGCCGCCTGATAGATCGCCGCCTCGGGCGCCATGCCCTGGTTGCGTTCGGCGTCGAGGGCGAAGTCGATCATCATGATCGCGTTCTTCTTGACGATGCCGATCAGCAGGATG